>NZ_SOFX01000038.1:0-230740 GCF_004402745.1 Cryobacterium sp. TMN-39-2 | reverse complement strand
GCATGGCTCCACGAATACAATCACCACAGGCACCACACCGCCATCGGAGGCAAGCCACCGATCACGCGGTTAACTAACCTGCCTGGGCAGTACAGCTAGACGGCGGGCCCCTCGACGAGGTCGATGAAGGCGCTCAGCTGCGCGAGAGTGCCCGCGTTGTGGGGCAGGGCATCCGTGAGCGCGGGCGAATAGAGCAGGTACGCCGCCCACTGCGCGCGGGAGATGGCCACGTTGAGCCGGTTGGCCAGGAGCAGGAACTCGAGCCCGCGCGGCACCTCCTCGGCGCTGGATGCGGCGAGCGACACGATGGCCACGGCCGCCTCCCGGCCCTGGAACTTGTCGACGGTGCCCACGCTGACCTCGTGCCAGCCGTCCCTGGCCAGCCGCTGCCGGATCACCTCGACCTGCGCGTTGTACGGGGCGACGACGATGAGGTCGTGCTGGCCGAGCGGGGTGCTCTCACCGTTCACGGTCCAGGCGCGGCCCAGCAGCGAGCCGATCAGCTCGGCCACGGCGTCGGCCTCTTCGGGTGACGAGGTGGAATTGAGGGTGTGCGGCACGGGCAGCGGATGCAGGCCGGGCTCGACGCCGTCGAGGTGCCGGGCGGCGGCCCGGGACTCGAGTTCGCCTTCGTAGGAGAGCCTGGAGACGGGCGCACACACCGCGGGGTGCATGCGCCAGCTCTTGGCCAGGAAGTAGCCGAACTCGGCCGGCAGCACATCGTGCCCGTCGGTGAGCCAGCCGAGCGCGGATACGTCGACGGGCTCCGGATGCGAACCCTGGCTCACCTGCGGCAGCTGCTGAGGGTCGCCGAGCAGCAGCAGGCGCCGCGCAGACACCGCGGAGGCGATGGTGCTGGCCAGCGAGAACTGGCCGGCCTCGTCGATCACGAGGAGGTCGAGTGAGCCCGGTTCGATGCGGGCGGCGTTGCTGAAGTCCCAGGCGGTGCCGCCGAGCACGAAGCCGCCGGCCTGACCGGTGAACTCGGCGAAGCCGGTGGGTGCGAGCGCGGTCCAGCCGTTCTCCCGCGGTTCCTCCCCCGCCTTGGCCTTCTTTCCCACGTGCCCGGATGCGAGCCCGGCCTTGAGGACGGCGCTGAGCATGTTCTCCACTGTCGCGTGCGACTGGGCGACCACGCCGATCTTCCAGCCGTGATCGCGCACGAGCTCGGCGATCACCCGAGAGCCTGTGTAGGTCTTGCCGGTGCCGGGCGGGCCCTGCACCGCCAGGTAGGACCTGTCGATGCTGAGCAGGCTGTCGCGGATGGCGGTGGTGATGTCGCCGTTCACCGGCGGCAGTGCCTGTTCGCTCGCCCGTCGCGGCGGCACCCGCCGCAGAATGTCCAGCGCCGCATCCGGCAGCATGGCCGGCAGGGCGTCGAGCACCCGCTGCCCCCACTCGGCGATCGCCGGCACCTGCGTGCCGGGCGGTGGCGGCGTGGCCGGGGACAGCGCCATCGGCAGCTGGTCGTAGGCGTCGACGCCGCGGCCGAGCTTCTCGGTGACGTAGAGCACTTCTTCACCGGTGGCCTCATCGACCAGGCCGGTGATCTCGGTGCGCTCGTGCGCCAGCCGGGAGCCGGGCTCGCCGGTCTGCGCGAGCGGCGGGTAGGGCGCGTCATAGAGCAGGAACGGTTTCTGGCCGAGCTTGAGCGAACTGCCCGGCGCCGGCTCGCCCTCGATGCGCAGCAGCCTGGACAGGTTGCGGTCCCGGCCCACCAGCGCCCAGTCACGCTCGACCGTGACCTGCGCCACGATCAACACGTCCCGGGTCGCCGACCACTCGTCGACGGGGTTGCGCAGCCTGTCGAAGTGCTCCTGCCAGAACTTCTTGCCCTCCCGGCGGTGGTAGTCGATGGCGGCGGAGGCCAGGGCGATCGCGGTCTGGTCGGCCGTGCGGTCGCCGGGCGGAGCATCCGCCACCTCGGCCGCCAGCGCCAGGTAGACCGGGCTGGGCTCCCGCACCGGGATGGCCAGCTCCAGGTCGCGGGCGGCGGCGCGAGGGATGCCGGCCTCGTCGGCGCGGGCGAGCAGCCAGTCGCGCAGGCGCAGCGTGGAGAGGCAGTCGTATTCGTTGTAGTCGGCGATGGCGTCGAGCTTGGTCTGGGCGGCATCCGTCTGTCCGGCCCGGAACAGGTCGCGGGAGTCGGCGTATTCGGTGATCGAGTCGGCGGCGTTGTCGACGCCCTCGCGGTGGTCGTCACCCATGTAGAGCGGTTCGAGCTTCTTGATCGAATAGCTGCGGGAGCCCACCCGCAGGCTCTTCTTGACCACGGGGTAGAGGTCCACGAGCACATTGCCCTGGAGCAGATCGTCGACGGCGTCTTCGCCGACCCCGTGCCGGGCGGCCAGGGCGAGCAGGTGGGTACGTTCGTAGGCGGCGTAGTGGTAGATGTGCAGGGCCGGGTGCTGGGCGCGGCGCTCGGTCACGTAGACCAGGAAGTCCATCAGGGCCTGGCGTTCCTCGGCATAGTCGTGCGCCCAGAACGCACGGAAGGTGCCGTCGGTCTCGATCAGGCCGAAGAGGTAGTCCAGGCCCCAATCCGGGCTGTCGGTGCCCGCGGCGGTCTCGCTGTAGAGCGGGTCACCCTCGAAGTCGAAAAAGATGTCGCCGGGGTCGGGCTCCGGCAGGGCGCCGAGCGCCACCGGGTTGTAGATCTCGACCGCGGGGGCGTCGGCGTGGCCTGGCTGCCCGGTGGCGAGCTGGCGGGACTGCAGCTGCAGCCGGGCCTGGGCGCGCAGAGCCGCCACGGTGGCGTCGACCAGTCCGTCGACCGGCCCGGTGCTCGCCGCCAGGGCCTCGATCGTGGTCAGGCCGACCTCCAGCAGGTGCCGGCGCTGGGTGAGCCGCATGCCGGCTACGAGCAGCACGTCCCGGTGCGCCTCCACCTCCACGGAGCAGGCCGCGCAGCGCCCGCAGGCCGTGTAGCGCGGGTCACCCCACGGGGTGGGCTCCGGGTCGGCGATTCGTTCGTCGATGAGGCGTTCGAGCCGCGCACGGCGCTTGCGGTACACCGGCAGGATGTCGCGCAGCCGGTGCGAGCTCGTGCGTCCGTCGCCGAGCAGCAGGTGCACCTGCTCGCCGGTGCGGATGCCGAGCCTGTCCAGCTGGTCGCTGTACGCGGCCACCTGCAGCAGCGCGGTGATCTTCGCGGAGCGCGCCAGCTTGGTGTCGTAGACCTCGTAGGCGCCGTCGTCTGTGCGCATGATGAAGTCGGCGAACCCGACGAAGCGGCCGTCGAAGAAGGTGGCCTGAAAGAGCACGTCGGACCCGGCCCGGAACGCGTCGGCCGTGACGGCGGCCGCCTCCGGCAGTTCCCTCATCGACGGGCGGGCGAACTCGACCACGTCGCGGCTTTGCCGCAGCCGTTCCAGGTAGCGCAGCTCGTGTGCGTCGCCGAGCGCGCCGGCACGGCGCAGCATGGCGTCACCCTCGTCGGGCACGGTGTCGATGCGGCCGAGTTTGCCGTCGAGCTTGCGCATCAGCGCCCACTCGCAGCCCGCGGCGGCGCCGAGGTCGCTCGCACTGAAGATGACTGTTTTGTCGAGCGTCGAATCGAGCAAGAACACTGGTGCGCCTCCACCTGCTGGGATCTGGTCAGGTTACCGGAGGCCACCGACACCGGCCCGCACCCCGCAGCGCGCCCGCCGGTCTACGCTTATCTGGTGACCACAGTTCTCGTGCACGAACCGGATGCCTCCCGCTACGCTCTCTACATCGACGGCGAGCTCGCCGCCCTGGCCGACTACCTCGTGCGGGGCGACACCGTGTCGTTCAACCACACATTCACCGATCCTCGCCGCCGCGGGCAGGGCCTGGCCGGGCAAGTTGTGTCCTTCGCGATGGACGACGTGGAGGCGACGAGCACCCGGGCTGTGTCCCCAGACTGCTGGTACGTGGGCAAGTGGTTCGCGAAGCATCCGGAGCGGGCGAACCTGCTGCGGGTGCGCGGCTAACGGACCTGTTCGCCGCCGTCGCCACGCGGCCGCGCTCGAGGCGCATCCGCGCGCCTCGCGGCACCCCTTATGCGTCGCGGCACACCCTGTGCCTCGCGGCACACGAAACAACCTGTGCCGCCGGGACTAACCTGTGCCGCCGGGACCGAACCGTGCCGCGCGACCCGTAGTCGAGCGGATCAGGCCCCGGCGAAGCGGGCGCTGGACAGCCGGGCGAGGGTGGCCTCGTCGACGATGGGAATGCCGTAGTCGCGGGCCTTGCGGGCCTTGCCGGAGAGTGAATCGGCGTCGGCCGCCACGAGCAGCTTGACCTTCTTGGTCACCGCCCGCCACGGCACCAGGCCGAGCTCGCGCAGCTCCCGCTCCAGTTCGCTGCGAGTGCGGCTCATCTCGCCCGTCAGCACGACCAGATCGCCGGCCACCAGCACGAAGTCGGCGCCGGCCGGCGCCGCGACGGCCGGAGCCGGGGTCTGCTGTCGGGTCTCGTCGAGCGCCGCGGCGATGGTCGCGGTGGGAATCGCGAGGAGCATTCCCACGCTCACCAGGTCCGCGAGCTCGGCGCCGGTGAGGATGCCGTCCGACCAGGCGAGCGCGGTCAGCGCGGCGAAGTACTGCCGGTGCAGCGCCTCGCAGGTGGCCCGGTTCAGGCCGAGCTCGCCGGCCAGCCGCACCAGAGACTGGGCCTCGTGCACCGACAGCGCCCGGTCGAGCAGGCACCGATCGAGCAGGGCCAGATAGTCGACGTATTCGGCCGGGCCGGCCACATCCGGCAACCGGGTGGTGATGCGCTCGAGGAAGGAGTCCGCGGTCATCGGGTGCGACGAGACAGTGCGGGCGCACCACGCCGTGGAGGACACCGCGCCGGCCGGCCAGGCCGCAGCGGCGGCAGCGGCGAGGTGCGCGAACCAGAACTCCGGCGCATCTGCCGCCTCGATGTACGCGGCGAGCAGCCGGGCGGTGGCGAGAGCGTCGACGGAGGCCCGGTGGGCGCCAAAAAGATCAATGTCGAGGGCCGCACAGCAATCGGCGAGGGAGCGCCCCGCGCCGGGAAGGAAGTCACGGGCCAACTGCATGGTGCACAGGCTGACGATCTCGGCGGGCGCGCCATGGCCGGCGCGGCTCAGCTCGGCCAGCAGAAACCGGATGTCGAAGCTCGCGTTGTGCGCCACGAGCACGCGGCCGCGCAGCAGCTCGATGAGCCGCGGGGCGATCTCGGCGAAGGAGGGGGCGTCGAGCACGTCCGCCGCGCGGATGCCGTGGATGTCCTGCCGGCCGAGGTCCCGGCCCGGATTGACCAGCGTCTCCCAGCGGCCCTCGATGCGGCCCCGGTCGCTGACGTGCACCACGGCGAGCTCGATGACCCTGTCGTGGTGAGCGGGAAAGAGGCCGGTGGTTTCGAAATCGATCACGGCGAAACCAGGACCGGCCATGGGGCTCCTTCGCAATCTGTATGCCTGACTCTAGCCCGCGGGCAGGGTCGAGTGCGCCGCGGATGCGCGGCAGTGGACCGGCCGGTGACCGGACAGGGTGTGGCGGGTGCCGGTTAGATCGAGAACTCGCCGTCGACGGGGGCCACGGTGGCCTCCTGTGAACGCTCGGTCGGTTCGTTGGAGTACGACGAGGTGACCAGGATCGGCATGTGGTCGGAGGTGCCGCGGGGCAGGGTCTCCACGTTGTCGATGGTGAGTCCCACCGAGGTGGCCAGGTCGAAGTGGCCGCGGAAGAACTTGTACCGCGTGTAGGTACGGCTGTCGCTCAGGGTGAGGTCGTAGCCGGACTCCTTGACCTCTCTGCTGAGGTGCTTCTTGAAGATCGGGTAGTTGTAGTCGCCCACCATCAGGGTCGGCAGGTTGGGGCCGAGCACCGCCAGTTCCTCGTGTGCCGAGCGGATCTGGTTGCGCCGCAGCGAGTTCAGCGCCGTCAGCGGTGCGGCGTGGAATGACGCCACGACGAGCTCCCGCTGCGCGGCCATGTCGAACAGGCGCGTGCCGATCAGGCGTTCGTGCGCCGGCGTGAGCACCAGGTCGTGCAGCGACTTCTTGAGCGCAAAGGTCTGCGTCTTCTGGGCGGTGAACCGGTCCCGCCGGTAATACACGGCCAGTCCCAGCCGGTTGCGGGTGGTGGAATCCGCCAGGTGCAGCAGCCCGACCTCTGCCGGCAGGGCCAAGGTGTCGCACTCCTGCAGACACAGCAGGTCGGGGTCGTACTCTTCGGCCAGGGCGATGAGTTCCCCGCTGGCACTGTTCTTGCGCAGGTTGTAGCTGATGACCTTCACGTCAGACCTATCTCTGAATCGGTGGTAGACATCCAGCCTACTTTCGCTCGGCGGCGAATACCGCATCGAGCGACCGTGCTGGGGCACGCTGCTACCGTGTAGTCAGGCCGGCGCCCGAAACTCCGACCGCCACAGAATGGACTTACCCATGAAATCCTGGTCGTTCACCACCTATACGGTCGCCGCGTTCGCGTGCAGCGGTTTCGCCGTAGCCCTCATGATCGTCAACGCCGCCACCGGCAACACCATGCTGACGACGCTGCTTCCCGTGGCGATCGGTGCGCTCGTGCTCGGCGGTATCCTCTCGGTTCGGGCCCGCGTGCTCCGCTACCGCGGCAGGGACATCACCAAGCGCTGACTCTGCGGCCATATCGAGGCGCCCGCAACCCTGCTACCGTCCCGAGCACGGATGCCTCGCGCGGCCGTTCAGCGCGCCCGGCGCCGTTGACCCGGGGAGCCTGCCATGACCGATACCTCAGCAGCGCCGACGCCACCGCCGACGCCACCGCCACCGGCCGGGAAGAGCCCGACTCCCCGGTGGCGCACCCTGGTGTACATCCTGATCCCGATCGTGGGGGCGCTGCTGCTTATCGCGGCGTTCGTGGCAGCCCTGTGGGGCCGCAGCGGTCCGGTCGACCAGAGCGCCGACCTCGAAGCGGGCACCAGCCTGAGCGTGGAGTTGCCCAACGCCGTGATCATCCTCGAACCGAGCGCCGACGACGAGGTGCACGTGCGCATGACGGGGTCCTACTTCGGCAACGAGCCCACCCTCTCCGCTCGCACCGACGGCGGCGTGACCGAGGTGCGCGGCGGCTGCCGCGCCCAGTTCTTCTCCAGATGCTCCGTGACCGTGACCGTGCAACTGCCCACGTCGCTGCCGGTCACCGCGGCGGGTGAGAACGGCCGCATCGCGGCATCCGGGCTCACCGGCCGGGTCACGCTGACCACGACCAACGGTGACATCGAGACCGACGGCACCGTGGGGCCGGTCGATCTGCAGAGCACCAACGGCGACATCCGGGTGACGGATGCCGTCTCCAAGTCCGTTGCCGCCGCCACCACCAACGGATCGGTCTCGCTGCAGTTCGTGGATGCCCCGGAGTCGGTCGAGGCCGGCAGCACGAACGGGGAGATCACCGTGTTGGTTCCCGTCGGCGGAGTCACCTACCGAGTCACCGCGCAGACCACCAACGGCACCGTGACCGACGACACCGTTCCCACCGACAGCACCTCGCGGCGCTCCATCACCGCGCGGACCACCAACGGCAGCATCACCGTCGAGGGCACCCGCTAGTGCGGTCGCCGGGCCGGATCTGGCAGGATGGCGGCATGAGCGAGCAGGCGGGCACGGCCCAGCGGGATGGCGGCACGAGCGAGCAGCAGACCGGCACGGTTGTCGCGGTGAGCCGGGATGACAGGCACCGGTTCAGCAAGCCGGTGGTGCCCAGCATCCGTCTGGTGGCCGGCTACGGCATCGAGGGAGACTCGCACGCCGGGGCCACCACCCAGCACCGGTACCTGATCCGCACCGACCCGACGCGGCCCAATCTCACCCAGGTGCACCTGGTGCGCTCAGAGCTGTTCGCCGAGCTCGCCGCCGAGAGGTTCGACGTCTCCCCCGGCCAGCTCGGCGAGAACGTCACCACCGCCGGCATCGATCTGCTGGCGCTGCCGTTGGGCACCCGCCTGTACCTCGGCTCCGACGCCGTGGTCGAGGTCACCGGCATGCGCGACCCCTGCTCGATGATCGACAAGTTCCAGTCGGGCCTCAAGAAGACGCTCAAGCACACGGATGAAGCGGGCCGGATCCTGCGCAGAGCCGGAATCATGGGCGTCGTTATCGCCGACGGCACCGTGGCTGCCGGTGACGAGCTGCGCGTGGAGCTGCCGGCCGGCGAGCCGCTTCCCCTGGGCGTCGTCTAGCGCCGGTTCCCCGCGCGCCGAGTTGCCGGTAAGTGCCGCTTCACCGCTCCCGAAAGGGCGATGTGCGGCAACTCACGAGGGAACCCCGGGCGGCTAGAGCTCTTCGGTGGGGTGGAACCAGGGCGGGTACACGGCGACCTTGGGCTTGTGACTCAGGGTGGCCAGGATCGGCTTGACCGCATCGCGCACGCGGTCGTTGGCCACGCCGATCAGCGTGATCAGGCCGAACGGGACCTCGCCGGGCACGAGCAGCTCGGCCTTGAGGATCGCGTCGGAGTCGAGGTCGGCGCGGAGCATCTGCAGCATCCGGTCGGCCGACTCGGCCGTGGCACCGAAGCGGGTGGCGGTGAACGCGGCGTCGCCATCCGTCACGGCGAAGTGGCTGGCGGTCGGGTCGGCCGCGGCGTCGATCTGCGCGTCGAGCACCTTCTTGACCGTCGAGACCAGGATCACGAAGTCGTACGCGGCGGCGTCGTGGGCGTCGTCGGACAGGCGCGGGTCGAGCGACTGCGCGCGGATGTTCTCCCAGACTAGGGCGTTGGGCGACAGGAAGAAGGGCACGTGGTCGGCAACGGCGAGGCTGTCGGCGCCGGAGACGCGGACGTCGCGTCGGGCACTGCGGTTTTCCGGCGACGAGATGTCGACGACGGGACGGTCGGTCCAGTCGGCACTGGTGTCGGCCAGCAGCCGGCCGGTGGCGAGAATACCGGGCAGGTTGCGGATGTGGGTGAGGTGGTAGATCCGCTGCTCACCGACCTTGTCGTCGTGGCGCTTGGTGCGAGCGGTGCCCGTGGTGATCGGGGCGACGATGGTACGCAACGCCGTCGGCGCTTCGGGGGTGCGGGCTCGGCTGGCACGCGGGGCGCGGGCAGCGGGCACGGTCGGTGCGACGGGGGCGGCGGGTGGGAAACACAGGGCGCACAGCTCCCCGTCCAGTCCGTGGATGCATTCCTCGTTCACAACTCAACCTTTCGTGTGCGCAGGCTCGACCACGTCGGGTTCGACGGACATGTGCCTACCTATCTAAGTTACGGTCATTTCGGCGGTCTCGGTGACACATCAAGGGCTATCCGGGGGTGATCCGGTGTCGATCCGGAACCAATCGGGTCACTGACGCCCTGACGAGGCCGCAGAACGGCTGTGCCGGCCCGGATCATCCCACCGGTGCAGGGAATCGTCCCTCCGACCGACGCGAGCGGGATCGGGCTCTCCCTACCGTGAGGACATGCCCGTTTTTGATGCCCTCAACGACCTGGTCCTCACCCTCGCCGGGTCGGCTTGGGTCTACCCTGTCGTGTTCGTCTTTGTGGTCATCGACGGCTTCTTCCCCCCGCTTCCCAGCGAGACGGTGGTCGTGGCGCTCGGCGCCCTGGCCGTCTCCACCGGCACACCGCACCCCGTCGGGCTCATCGGCGTGGCCATGGTGGGCGCGGTGCTCGGTGACAGCATCGCCTACCTGATCGGCCGCCGGATCGGCCTGACCCGCTTCGGCTGGCAGCGCCGTCCCGGCGCGGCGCGGATCGCCGACAGGGCGCGCGCGGCCCTGCTGAGCCGACCGGCATCGCTGCTGCTCACGGCCCGGTACATCCCGGTCGGCCGGGTCGCCGTGAACATGACCGCGGGCGCCACGGGCTTTCCGCCGCGCCGCTTCGTCTCGTTCGCGGCTCTCGGCGGGCTCTGCTGGGCCACATACTCGGTGCTGGTCGGAATGATCGCCGGAGCCTGGCTGCGGCACAACCCGCTGTTGGGAGCACTGCTGGCCGTGGCCGCCGCCCTGCTTCTGGGCGTTGTCATCGACGCCATCGTGCTGCGGATCGTGCGTCGGCGCACCGACCGGCGGGCCGGCATCCGCAGCGGGGGAACGCCGGCGCCGACACCACATCGAGAGCTACTCCATCGAGAAGTCGGCGAAGTCGAAGCCGGGTGACACCAGGCAACTCACCAGGGCGTCCTCCTCGCTCGGCACTGTGCGCTGCCAGACATCCGCCGGGATGATCACCTGGCTGTGTTCGCCGCGCAGCAGCCGGCCGCCCAGGACCGGGCTCGACTCGGTATCCGGCTCATCGCCGTCGCCGCCGAGTTCCAGCTGCACGGCGCCCTGACCGTTCCAGATCCAGATTTCGCTGGAGGACAGGCGGTGCCAAGCGGAGAACTCCCCAGCCGGCAGGAGAAAGTGGATGAGCGTGGCCGCCGGCCGCACCCGTTCGGAGCCGTCGGCATCCGTGAGCGTCACCGGCACCGGCGACGTCCAGGTACGCCGGTACCAGCCGCCCTCCGGATGTGGTTCCAGACCAAGTTCGATCGCCAGCGCCGGACGCTCCAGACGTTCGATGAACTCCCCGGCGGCCGTGCGGCGGGTGGCAAGTCGGCTATTTCGGTCCTGTGCGGCCATCAGAAGTCTCCCTGGTGTCGAGGGTGCGGAGGATGCATAACTCCTGCAATTCTCCCCGCCCGCCGACGTCCGCCGCGTCAGTCCACTGACGCCGGGTCGGCGCCTGGAATCCCGAAGGAGTTATGCTCAGCGCAGCAGCTGGCCGGCATACTCGCTGAGTCCGGCCAGCACCAGGAACACGCCCAGCAGCAACACCGTGATCACCGTGATCACCGGCATGTTGCGCACCAACCAGCCGCGCAGGCGCACCAGCTTCTCCCGCACCGCGGGGCCACCGAACGCGTACGCCAGCACCGGGCTGAGCATAGTGATGGACGCCAGCGCGGTGAACAGGGCCACCGAGACCACGATGCCGGTGGGGTCGCTGTGGGCGCCCAGGATCACCACCCCGGCGGCAGCCGCCATGACCAGGTTCTTCGGCCGGAACGCGGCGTAGCCGACCCCGATGATGGTCGCCCGTGCCGGGGTCAGCCGGTCCAGCGCGCTCAGCCAGCGCGGCAGCGGCACCTCCGCGTCGCGCCGCGGCCGGTCGTGCCACTGCACCAGGCCCAGCACGATCAGGGCGATACCGAGCAGCAGCGGCACCGCCACCTGCAGGGTGCGGGTGCCGGCCGACCTGTCGTGCGGCAGCAGCGATGACAGCAGCGCCAGCAGGGTGGCCGAGAACAGCACCCCGAGAAACCAGCCGATGCTGAACCCCGCAGCCGCCTTGAACCCGTCGGGGGCGAGCAGGATCAGCAGCAGCCCCGCCAGCGGCAGCGGGCTGAGCGCGATGGTCAACGCCAGCGGCAAGAGCTGTGTCCACTCGTTCACCCGCGCTCCTCCCCTACTCCAGCTATTGCAGTGACGAGGTCAGCCGGGCCAGGTTGTCGAGCACCTTGGCGCCGGCCGGCCGGTGGAGCCAGTCGGCCAGCTCGACCTTGCTGCTGTTGGCCCGGTAGCCGTCCTGCACCACCCGCATCCGCTTCACGAATTCGGTGCCGTGCACCAGAACCGAGACCTCCATGTTCAGGCTGAACGAGCGGATGTCCATATTGCTGGATCCCACCACCGACACGTCGTCGTCGATGGTGAAGTGCTTCGCATGCAACACCGTGGGCTCCGCGTAGAGGTAGATCGACACTCCCGCCCGTAGCAGTTCCTCGTAGTAGGACCGCTGCGCGTGGTAGACCAGCGCCTGATCGCCGATGTGCGAGGCGAACAGCTCCACCTCCACCCCGCGCGATGCCGCCGTGACGATGGCCAGCATCGTCGATTCCTCGGGCACAAAATAGGGGCTGGTGATGCTCACCCGGCGCTCGGCCTTCTGGATGAGCATCGCGTAGAGCTTGAGGTTGTTGTCATTCTCGAAGCTCGGACCGCTCGGCAGCACTTGGGCGTCGAGCAGATCCGGGGCGGGGTCGAGCACGATGGGCGACGTGTCGAAGGGCAGCATCTCGTCGGTCTCGCTGAACCAGTCGGCGAGGAACACGGCGTTCAGCTCGCGCACCGCTGGCCCCTCGATGCGCATCATCAGCTCGTGCCAGCGCAGTCCGCGCTTGAGGTTGCCGGGCTTGAGGTAGGTGGCGTCGATCATGTTCTGCGAGCCGCTGAAGCCCAGCCGCCCGTCGACGACGAGGAGTTTGCGGTGGTTGCGCATGTCGGGCCGGCGCCACTGGCCCTTCCAGAACCGCAGGGGCAGCAGCGCATGCCACTCGGCGCCCATCGACGCAAACGCCGCGATGGTCTCCTTACGGCGCGGCAGCATCAGGCAGGCGAGGTAGTCCGAGAGCACCCTGACCTGCACGCCGCGCTGGATGGCCCGGGCCAGGGCGTCGAAGAACGGCTGCGTGACGGTATCGAGCACCAGGATGTAGAACTGCACGTGCACGAACTCGGTGGCCTCGTCGACGGCCTCCACCATCCGCTCGATCGAGCCCTCATAGTCCGGCAGCAGCTCCACCCGGTTGCCGCCCACCATGGGCAGCGCCCCGAGGTTGCGGTTCAGCTGCACGGCCGAGCCGAGCCAGGGCGGCCACTCGTCGCGGTGGCTCACCAGGTGCAGGCCCTCGGTGCGGGCCAGGATCAGCTCGTTCACCTCGCGTTGCTTCTCCCGCCTCCGCCGCGGCAGCCGCCCCACACCCACCAACAGAAAGATCAGCACGCCGAGGTAGGGGATGAAGATGATCGCCAGCACCCAGGCGATGGCCGCGGATGGCCGCCGGTTGGCGGAGACGTACACCGTGGCGATGAGCACGAGAAGGGCGTGCAGCGCCACCAGTAGCCAGGCACCGAGCTGAAAATCCACCATCGTTCTCCCTTGACCTCGTCGTGAACGTACACCGGCATCGCCGGCGGCGGTTGGCGCAGCTTGCCGGAGCCACCGTGACGCACTACATTGCGGTGTGCGGCGAGCATCGCATCATCGTCAGCTGCGCCGCACGCTGCACAGCATTCGCCAGGTCGAGAGGTGACACGCATGGCAACCCATCCCCCCACCCGATTCCTGGTGGCCTCCGCTGCGGTGCTACTGCTCGTCCTCGCCGGCTGCAGCATCCAGACGCCGAACTCGGCCTCCAGCTCGGGCACCGTTCAGGCCGGCGCCCTCGTGGGCACCTGGGTTCTCGAGGAGACCTTCGACAGCCCCGAGCAGCCGTACATCTCCTTCGTGCAGGACAACACCTGGAGCGCCTCCGACGGCTGCAACCGGGTGCAGGGCACCTGGGAGGTCGACTCCGACGGCACCCTCACGACGACCTCCGGCCCGCAGACCATGATGGCCTGCCCCGGCGCGCAGCTGCCGCTGGCGGTCACCCGCGGCACCCGGGTGGAGGTCGACGGTGACACCCTGGTCATCCACAGTTCGTTCGACTCGACGGCGACAACCCTGGTGCGGTCCACCGACAGCACCGTCGGCCCGCAGGGTCTCCCGATCGGCTATTGGGTGGAGTCGAACACTCCGACGGCGCCGTTCCTGTCGATCGAGGCCGACGGCACCTACTCCGGCAACGACGGTTGCAACGTGCTCACCGGATCGTGGGAGCAGGCCGATGACGAGGCGATCCTCTTCACCGGCGGCGTTACCACGCTGATGGCCTGCGAGGGCGTGGATCAGTGGCTGAACCAAGCCGCCCAGGGCCGGGTGCAGGCCGGCGTGATGACCCTGCAAGCCGCCGACGGCACCGTGCTCGGCCAACTGACGGCCCGCTAGGGAAGAGGCGACGCATGGGCACCTATCCGCTCACCATCGTGCTCATCGTGGGAGTCGCGATCGCGCTGGTCTTCCTGCTGCGGTTCGGCATCCGCCAGAACGCCGCCGCGGCCGCCGTCGACCCGGACCCGGATGCGACGGGCGCCCTGGCCGTGCTCAGTTTCATCCTGGCGCTGATCCTGCCGGTGATCGGGGTGGTGCTTGGCCATGTCACGCTGTCCCGCATCGCGCGCGGCCAGGCCAGCGGGCGCACCTTCGCCTATGCGGCGCTGTGGGTGGGCTACCTGTTGCTGGCCCTGGAACTGGGTGTGATCATCTTCCTGTACCAGAACAACTACTGGGCTTGACCGGCGCCGGGGCGCGGGCTGATCAGTACCAGTTCATCGCCTGCGAGTGCGACCAGGCTGCGCACGGGGTGCCGTAGGAGCCGTTGATGTACTCGAGTCCCCAGGCGATCTGGGTGCTGGCGTTCGTGGCCCAGTCCGAGCCGGCCGAGGCCATCTTGCTGCCGGGCAGCGCCTGCGGGATGCCGGTGGCCCCGCCGTTGTCGTTGTAGGCCGTGTACTTCCACTCGGATTCTTTCTGCCACAGCTGAGCCAGGCAGGAGAACTGGGATTCGCCCCAGCCGTAGCGCGACGAGGCCAGGCTCGCGGCGGTGGCCTTCGCACCGGCGGGGGTGTTGCCGGCGGCCACGGCGTCGGCGGCGGCCTGTGCTTCGGCGGCGGCCTGAGCGTCGGCGGCGGCCTGAGCGGCTGCGGCCTCCACGGCCACCCGGTCGGCTTCCACGGCGGCGGCCTGCACTGTCGCGGTCTGCTCCTTGGCCTGGGTGGTGAGCTCGCTGACCTCGGACAGCGGCATCGAGTAGTAGCCGGCCAGCGTGCTGGACGTGGCCGACAGGGCCGACGCGTCCACCTTGTTCGCGGCGGCTTCGAGCGCGGTGTCGGCGTCGACGAGGGCCACGGATGCGGCGAGGTGCGTCTTGCTGATGGCCGCGGCCTTGGCGGCGGCACGGTCGTCGCGCTCCTGCTCGGCCTGCTGCTGCTGGTCGGCGACGGCGGACTGCACGGTGAAACCGGTGCCGGTCACGACCCCGGCGAGCACGAGGCCTCCGGCGAGGAGGGTGAGGCGTGTGCTGCGCGAGCGGCGGTTCTTGCGCCCAGCGCGGGTGCTGGTGCTGCTGGTGGTGCTGGGAATTTCGGGCGTGGCGTTCTGGGTGTTTTCGGGGCGCATGGACTTCCAGGTCGTGTCGGGGTGCGCTCCATCGGGCACGCTCACTGATGGGTGGGCCCACGCGCGCAGAAGCGGCGCGGGCAAGCGGCCTAGCCTGCCTAAACTCCCTGAACGGAACCTCAGTTTTTCCTGCCAAAGCCATGTGAACGGGCGCCACACCGCCACGTGAAGATGCCCAGGTGGCGACCAGAATGCCCGGCCAGACGGTTATTCGCACCGCGCATTGCGGCGAGCGCAGGTTGTCCTGTGGGGTAGCGTAAAAAGATGCCCACCACAGACCACACTTCGCAGGCCGCCGCCGATCACTCCTCAGCTCCAACCGGGCCTCCCACCAGCGCCGACCGTCTCATCGCGGCAATCGAGAGCATCAACGACGTCGACGTCGCCAACTCCCCCGAACCCGACCGGGCGGCCGTGCTCGAGCTCATCGACATCATCAACGATGAGCAGCGCTCCAGCTTGCTGTTCGCCCTGCTCTTGGAGCGCATCCGCACCGGTGCCTGACCTCTCCCGGACGCCCGTCGAGCAGCGCGCCCTCGACCTGGAGAAGACCGCCGACTGGTACCGGCGCTTCCGGCTGTTCGAGACTCCGGGCCAGTCCGGGCTCTACGCCGACTGGGCCGGCGGGGTCGAGGACGATGCCGAGGTTCTGGCGCTGATCGTCACTCTGCCCCGGCCCAAGCGCCAGCCGAACCTGGTCTTCGCCTGCGCACGTCTGCTCGGCGCACCGCTGGCGGGCTATCCGGTCTTCCGCCGCTGGCTTCTCGAGCAGTGGCCGGCGGTCGCCGCCGAGGCGCTGGTGCGCGCCACCCAGACCAACGAGCCCCGCCGCCTCACCGCGGTCATGCCGATCCTCGCCTCGATCGGCCCGCGGGTGGCCCTGATCGAGGTCGGCGCCAGCGCGGGACTCTGTCTCTATCCGGACCGGTACAGCTACGACTACTCGGGTCGGCGGGTGGATCCCGCCGACGGACCCAGCCCGGTGCTGCTCTCAGCCGAGACCACCGGGCCGGTGCCGTTGCCGGAGCATCCGCCCGAGGTACTCTGGCGCGCCGGCCTCGATCTGAACCCGCTGGACGTTCACGACCCTGAGGACGTGCGCTGGCTCGATACACTCGTCTGGCCCGAGCAGGCCGCGCGCCGCCAGCGACTGGATGCGGCGATCTCGATCGTGCGACGGGACCCACCGCTGCTCGTGCGCGGGGACGCCGCCCACGACCTCGAGGCGCTGGTCGCCCGCGCGCCGGCGGGGGTGCCGCTGGTCATCGTCAGTCCCGCGGTCCTGGTCTACCTGGCCCCCGAGCAGCGGGCGGCCTTCGCGGATGCCGTGACCGGCTTCGGCCGCTGGATCTCGCTGGACGGCGTCGGGGTGCTGCCCCGGGTGGACGCGTTGCTGCCCGAGACGCCGATGCCGGGCGACTTCACAGTTTCCCTCGACGGCCGGCCACTCGCCCGGTGCGGTGCGCACGGACAGAGCCTCGACTGGTTCGTCGGCTAGGTCTCCCCGCAGGGGGCGCTTCTAAGATGGCTGGATGCGTGCACTCGTGGTCCACACCCCAGGCGGCCCGGACGCCCTCACCCTCGATACCGTCCCCGGCCTGGTCGTCGGCGCCGGCGACATCCGTATCGCGGTAGCCGCGGCCGGCGTGAACCGGGCCGATGTGCAGCAGCGGATGGGCCTGTACCCGTCGCCGGCCGACGCGCCTCAGTGGCCGGGTCTGGAGGTCTCCGGCACCGTCACCGAGATCGGAGTCGCCGTCACCCGCTTCGCCGTGGGTGACAGGGTCTGCGCCCTGCTGGCCGGCGGCGGCTACGCCACCGAGGCCGTGGTTCATCAGGACCTGGCCCTGCCGGTTCCCGACGCCGTGGACCTGATCGACGCCGCCGCGCTGCCGGAGGCGCTGGCCACAGTGTGGTCGAACGTCTTCATGAGCGCGGGACTCACGGCCGGCCAGACCCTGCTCGTGCACGGCGGCGCCAGCGGCATCGGCACCACCGCGATCCAGCTGGCCCGGCTGGCCGGGGCCCGCGTCCTGGTCACGGCCGGCTCCGCCGAGAAGTTGGCGGTGTGCGGGCAACTCGGCGCAGACGTGCTGATCAACTACCGCGAGCAGGACTTCGTGGCCGAGGTGCTCGCCGCGACCGGAGGGCACGGCGCCGACGTGATCCTGGACATCATGGGCGGCTCGTACGCGGCCCGCAATGTGGCGGCGCTCGCCCTGGGCGGCACCATCATGGTGATCGCCAACCAGAGCGGTGAGGACGCCGTCTTCAACCCGTTTCACCTCATGCAGAAGCGGGGCCGCTACTGGGGCACCACGCTGCGCGCCCGGCCCGCCGTGGAGAAGGCGGCCATCATGGCCGACCTGCTCAGCCGGGTGTGGCCGTGGCTGGACTCCGGCGCACTGAAACCGGTGATCGACAGCAGGTTCTCGTTCGCCGACGCGGCGGAGGCGCATCGCCGGCTGGAAGCATCCGCGCACGTGGGCAAGATCGTGCTGGTGCCCTGACCCGACGCCCGGTTCGGGTGGGGCTTATCGTCAGGTCCGGGCCGCGGCGAGCTCGACCCGGTTGCGGCCGGCGGCCTTGGCCTCGTACAGGGCGGCATCGGCACGGCCGAGCCAGCGGGAGACGCTCTCCCCCTGTTTGAGCAGAGCCACCCCCACGCTGGCGGTGCAGTGAAGCCCCTCGGTGACCGCGCCCCACGGATGGTTGCGCACCTCGCCGAGCAGGCGCTCACAAATCTGCGCGGCCTGGTCGAGGGTGGTGTCGCCGAGCACCAGCAGGAACTCTTCGCCGCCGACCCGCACCGCGAGATCACTGTCGCGGGTGGACTCGCCGAGGATCTCGGCCATGGTGGTGAGCACCCGGTCGCCGGCCGCGTGGCCGTGATCGTCGTTGACCCGCTTGAAGTGATCCATGTCGACCATCACCGCGCACAGTGGTTCCGCACGTTCCCCGGCGAGGCGCATCATCTCGGGCAGCTGCCGGTCGAGGGCCCGGCGGTTGGGCAGCCGGGTGAGCGGGTCGGTGTGTGCCTGCTGGTCAAGCTCCTCGGCACGGATGCGCTGCATCTCCGCTTCCAGCTGCGAACGCTGCGCCTCGTGGCGGGCCTGTTCGATTTCCAGCGAGTTGATCAGCATCCGCGACTGCAACCCGGCGGTCTGCCTGGTGAGTCCGAGAATCAGCACGTGCAGCCGTTCGTGATGGTGCAGGGCCTGCTCGAACCGGCCGGCGCCCCGGTGCATCTCGTAGAGCGACCTGTGCAGCTTCACGTTCAGGGCCGCGTCCTCAGCCACCGACGGGTCGGCGAGCTGGGCGTCCATCATGGCGCAGGCCAGGTCGACGCGACCCTCGGCCTGGGCCACCTCGGCCAGCTGGGAGTCGTTGTTCACGGCCAGGTTGCGGTAGCCATTGGTGACGGCGATGGTCTTGGACCGGCCGGCCTGCCGGCGCGCTTCGGCGTATTCGCCGCGCTCCATGAGGAACCCGACAAGGTTGGTGCGCGCGATGGTCTCGTCGAACGCGTGTCCCTGCTCGACCGCTCGCGCCACGGCGGCACGGATGATGGCGATCCCGTCGGTCAGGGCCACCTGGGCGTCTTCGCCCCTGGCCCGCCGCGCCCGGGCGATTTCCAGATAGCTGTCGCCCAGATTGTTGCGCGCCGCGAACTCGGCCTGAGAGTCACCGAGGGTGTCGGCCAGGGCGAGCGCCTGCCGGCCCAGCTCGATGCTGCGATCGGCGTCGCCGAGGGCCTGGTGCACCATCGACGAACGCGACAGCGCCCAGAACTCCGCCGTGTGGCTACCGCAGAGCCGCGCGGCTTCGAGGGCGCCGAGCACGTGGCCGAGCGCTGGTTCCTCCAGCGCTGTCTCGTGGAACGCGAGCGCGAGGGTGCAGTGCACCATCGACTGGCCGAGCAGGTCACCGCTGGCGGCGAGGTACTCCAGGGCGAGCAGACCGTGCCGCACGGATGCCTCGAACTCGCCCAACCGCAGCCGGTGGCCAGAGAGCAGCTGTCGGGCGCGGGCCTCCTGGCCGGGGGTGATGAACGGGTCGGCGAGCACCTGTTCGGCCTGCGCGGCGCCGGCATGGTGTTGGCCGTCCTGATTGGCCTGGGCGCTCTCGGCGAGCAGCCTCTCGATCGTGGACCGACGGGCGAGCGAGGCCGGCAGACCGGCCGTCCGCAGCGTCTGGTGCAGCTCATCGTCGGATGCCGGGTTCGGCAGGTCGACAAGCTCCACAAAACCGCCGGGCAGGGTCGTGTCACGCCCACCGTCGGCCAGACTCAGGTCGGCGATGCCATCGGCCACCGAATCTACGGCGGCCAGAAGGGCGTCGGATGCCGGCTGTTCGGACGGCACCGTGGCGCCGGCCGGAAGCGGGGCCACCAGGTCATCGAAGGTCGTCATGACGACTCACAGGCCCGGACATTACCTGGAGACAGGCCGAGCGTCCTGCCCGCTCGTTTCAGCGGGAAGTGCTGTGTTGGTACGCCAGGTGCCTGCACGGCTCAGTCCCCAAACTGCTCGTATCTCCGAACCTAGCAGCGCCGCACCGGCCGCCGGGGCTGTGTCGCGCTGTCCTGAGCCCCCGTTCGCGGGTGATTTCACCGCAAATGATCGCGCTCTCACGAATGTCGGCACACGAGGCGGTGCGTGGACCGGTCCCGCGCTCCGGTCACCGCCAGCCCAGGCCGGGGGCCACGAAGCGCAGCACAGAATCGAGCAGCTGCGCGTTGTAGTCCACACCCAACTGGTTGGGCACGGTCAGCAACACGGTGTCGGCCGCCGCCACCGCGGCATCCTGCGCCAGCTGCTCGACGAGCAGGTCGGGTTCGCCGATGTAGCTCTTGCCGAACCGGGCGAGGCCACCGTCGAGGTGGCCGACCTGGTCGCGGTTGTCGGCCTGCGCGCGCAGACCGAAGAAGCGGCGGTCCTGCTCGGTGACCAGCGGCATGATGCTGCGACTCACCGACACCCGCGGGGTACCGGGGTGCCCGGCGTCCGCCCAGGCCCGTCGGAAGATTCCGATCTGTTCGGCCTGCAGGTCGCCGAAGTCGGCGCCGGTGTCCTCGGTGAGCAGGGTGGAGCTCATCAGGTTCATGCCCTGTTCGCCTGTCCACTTCGCGGTGGCGCGGCTGCCCGAGCCCCACCAGATGCGCTCGGACAGTCCGGGCGACTGCGGTTCGATGGCAAGCAGGTTGCTGTGCCCGGTGAACTGTGGGTTCGCGGCAGCGAAGCCGGCCCCGCGGATGGCGCGGCGGAATTGTGCGGTGCGCTCGCGGGCGTCATCCGCGTCGCTGTGGCCGGGGCCGGGCACATGCCCGAACGCCTCGGCGCCGCGCAGGGCGGTCTCGGGTGAGCCGCGGCTGAGGCCGAGCTGCAGCCGTCCGTTGCTGATCAGGTCGGTGATCGCGGCCTCTTCGGCCATGTAGAGCGGGTTCTCGTAGCGCATGTCGATCACGCCGGTGCCCAGCTCGATCCGGCTGGTGCGGGCGGCCATTGCGGCCAGCAACGGGAACGGCGAGGCGAGCTGCCGTGCGAAGTGGTGCACCCGCACCGACGCGCCGTCCACACCGAGCTCCTCGGCCGCCACCGCGAGCTCCACGGTCTGCAGGAGGGCATCGCGTGCGGTCCGCACGAGCGATCCCGGCACCGCCTGGTAGTGGCCGAAGGACAAGAACCCGATCNGATCCCGGCACCGCCTGGTAGTGGCCGAAGGACAAGAACCCGATCTTCTTCATGGTTCGTGCAGCGTTCCCCGGCTGTGACGTATTCCCGATCTCATCCGCGGTTCTGTGCCGCGGGGACGGTGCTGTGCGGGGTAGGCGCCGGTGTGCGGGTGGCGCGCCACCCGCACACCGGCGCGTGACCCGCAGAACGGCGCCGGGTCGTTAGCCGGACGAGGCCCCGCACCCTGCCAAGCTGAGGACATGCGGCATCTGTTCCTCGACTTCTTCGGCACCCTGGTCAACTACGCGGACTCCCGCGCGGGCCAGGGCTACGCCGACACGCACGCGAGCATGCGGGCCTTCGGCGCGCGCGGCACCGAGCAGGAGACCGCCGATGCCTGGCTGGATGCCTTCCACCAGCTCAACACCGAGTCCGACGTCGACCACCGCGAGTTCACCATGGAAGAGCTGTCGCGGCGCGCGTTCGTGCGGCTGCTCGGCCGGGAACCCGACGCAACCGAGATCGCCGCGGGAGCGGCGAGCAACATGGCGGACTGGGAGCGCGGGGTGGTGCTGATCCCCGGTATGGCCCAGACGCTCCGGGAACTGGGCCAGAGCTTCACGCTGACCATCGTCTCGAACACGCACAGCGCATCCGTCGTGCCCCGCCAGCTGGCGGCCATGGGGGCCACCGACCTCATCGCCAACATTGTGACGTCGCTCGAGGTGGGTTTTCGGAAGCCCCATTCGGCGATCTACCAGGCGGCCCTCGACACGGCGGAGGCCGATCCGGCCCGGGTGATCTTCGTCGGCGACACCTGGGATGCAGACTTCGACGGCCCGCGGGCGCACGGCATGGAGGCCGTGCTCGTGGCGCCCGCCCCGCGCGACGGGGTGCCGGAGACCCGTCGGGTCACCTCGGTGCTCGACCTACCCGACCTGCTCTCGTTCCGCTACCCGAGCACCCGCCCGATCAGCACCCGCGGGGTGGCATAACTCCAGCGGTTCCCGGCGCCGCGTCTACCCGCGCAGCGGGGCGCGACGGAGGGCGCCCCAGCCGAGGCCGAAGGCCAGCGCGGCGGGAATCAGCAGCGCGGCGAAGAAGCTGACGGTGCTGATCCCCATCAGCCAGTCGATGATCGACGGGGCCGTGCCGGTGAGGACCGCGAAGGCGATGAGTCCCAGCACCAGCAGAGCCACAGCCGCCCAGAGGACCAGCATTCCCAGTGAGCGCCAGCGGGCGTAGACGGCGGCGAACGCCGACGTGACGGCGAAGATCAGGATCTGCAGGGCGAAGAGGGAGAGCCACACCGCGCCGGCACCGACCTCGCCGAGCCAGAGCGCCGTGAAGTGGTGGAACACGACGCCGGACTCGTTGATCGCCCGCTCGATCTCGGTGAGGATGGCCCAGCCGGTGGCGTTGAAGGCCGCGATCACGACATAGGTGAGCAGCGTGCCCAGGGCGTATTCCCGGCGGGTGATGCTGAAGCCCAGCGCGAAGGGGAAGACCGCGCTCACGGCCTGAACGCCCACCACGGCGAGGTACCAGAGCGGCGAGAGCACCGCCCAGCTGTAGCTCATGCCCTGCAGGGCGTCTTGTCGGCCGGCCTCGGGCACCGCCGCGGAGATCAACAGCGCCACCACGATCGAGATGAACAGGGCGACTCCGGTGATGATCCAGGGGATGCCCACATAGGTGAGGCGATTGACCAGGTGCAGCCGCATCACCTTGACGAGGCGGTGCCGGCTTGCCAGGCGGGGCACCGGAGGTGCGGTACTGATGGCGGTCATGATGTGCTCCTCACTCGTGGACGACCGACGCGACGGCGGGCGCCGGCGCCGATCGGGTGCTCAGGTCGACGATCAGTTGTTGGAAGGACACCGGTGCAATCTCGAGGTTCGCAGCGGTGGCGGCGCGGTGGTCGGCGGCGGTCAGCCGGCCCGCGATGGTCACGGTGGCCAGGCCGCCGAGGGTATCGCGATGCAGAATCTGACGGCCCTCGACGAAGCTGTCGACGTCGCCGGCCCGTCCCGCTACCGCGGCGGCGCTGCCGCGCAGGCTCTCGGCGCTCTGGTCGAGCAGCAAGCGGCCCTCGTCGAGGACCAGCACGTGCTCGAGGAGGTTGCTCACCTCATCGATCAGGTGGGTCGACAGCAGGATCGTGCGGGGCCGCTCGGCGTAGTCGGCGAGCAGGGTGTCGTAAAAGGTGTGCCGGGCCACGGCGTCCAGGCCGAGGTAGGGCTCGTCGAAGATCGTGATGCTGGCCCGACTGGCCAGGCCCACGATGACGCCGAGAGCGGACTGTTGGCCGCGGGAGAGTTTCTTCACGTCTCGCTTGAGCGGCAGCCGGAACTTGCCGACCAGGTCATCGGCGAACGCGGCATCCCAGTCGGCGAAGAACCACGGGGCCCCGGCTAGAACGTGCCGGGCCTGGAAACCGTCGGGGTAGCGCTGCGCCTCCGACACGAAGCAGATCTGCTGCAGGACGGTGCTGTTTTCCACCGGATTCTCGCCGAAAAGGCGCACGCTGCCGGCGCTGGGGAAGTCCTGGCCGGTCAGCATCCGCATCAGGGTGGTCTTGCCGGCACCGTTGCGGCCGAGCAGCCCGCAGATCATGTTGGGTTCAAGGCTGAACGTCACGTCCCGCAGCGCCGCGACGTCCCGGTAGCTGCGGCTGAGGCCATCCACCTGGATGACCGGGTTCTGGCTGTTCATCGTGTCTCCCTTTCGCTGAGCTGGTTCTCGATGAGCTGGGTGATCTGGTCGGGCTTGATGCCCAGGCTGGCGGCTTCGGCGAGCATCGGGGCGATGTACTCCAGCACGAAAAGTTCGCGCCGGCGCGCCGTGATGCGCTCCCGGGCACCGGCGGCCACGAACATGCCGATCCCCCGGCGTTTGTAGAGGATGCCCTGCTCGACGAGCAGGTTCACTCCCTTGCCGGCGGTGGCCGGATTGATGCGGTAGAACATCGCGAATTCATTGGTCGAGGGCACCTGGCCCTCTTCGCTGAGCGCGCCGGACAGGATGTCGTTCTCGACCCGCTCAGCGATCTGCTGGAAGATCGGTCGACCCTCATCCATCACGACGATTACCTCCATGGTTAGTTACCTAACTAATGAACCACAGGACCGCGGCGCGCGCAAGGCCCCGGCGCGGCGACCTGCGCGCGTGACTGGGTAAGCTCGGCGAATGATTACCGAGGGGTTCAGCATCCGCGCCACACGGGTGGACGACTGGCGTGAGGTGCGCGCGCTGCGCCTGGAGATGTTGCAGGACACCCCGATCGCGTTCGGCGAGACCCTGCAGGACGCCCTCGGTCACACCGACAGTGAATGGCGGATGCGCGCCGCCCGCGGCACCGCCGAACACGGCACGGTTTTGGTCGCGATCGACCCCGCCGGTCGCTGGGTGGGCACCATGGGCGGGTACGTGCCCGACGCGATCACCGGCGCATTGCTCGTGGGCGTGTATGTGTCGCCGGAGCACCGCGGCCGCGATGCCGGGGTCTTCGACGCCCTGCTCGTCGCGATCCAGGAATGGGCCCGAGGCGAGGGCGACCGGCTGACCCTGCACGTGCACGAGGACAATGCCCGCGCCCGCGCCGCCTACCTGCGCCGGGGGTTCACCGAGACCGGGCACCGGGTGCAGTACGTCCTGGACTCCAGCGCCATGGAGATCGAGATGGTCAAGCCGCTCTAGCGGCCACCACCACCGCCGCCCCCACCACCACCGCCGGAGAAGCCGCCGCCACCGGATCCGCCGGAGAAGCTGCCGCCACCGCTGCTCGACCACGAGGACGTGGGTGTCTGAGTGGTGTTCATCGAGTTGACCATGCCGCCGAGGGCCGTGGACAGGTGGATGCCGCTGAACGCGTTCTGCGAGAGGAACCAGTCCGGCGTCGTCGTGGCCTGCTCGTAGTACACCTCGAGCTCAGCGGCCCACTCTTTCTCCACACCCCAGAGCACCGCGAACGGCAGGAGCTTTTCGTAGAGTTTCACCAGTTCCACGGTGTCGAGGGTGGATGCGGCGGGTTCCATCCCGGGCACGGTACGGGGCACGGTCACTCGCAGGGCGCCATCCGGGCTCTGCAGCATGCGGAACCTGTCCGCCTCGGCCAGGTCGAGATACATCTTCATGCCGGCGAGGTAGTCGCGCCGTTCCAGGCCGGCCGCGGTGAGCAGCAGCGGCCGACTCCCCGCGACGATGCCCACTATCACGGCGGACGCGGCGAGGAGCAACAACGGAGACCACCAGATCGCGGGCGGGTCGCCGATCACGAGAACTGCCACGACCAGGGCGACCAGCGCGCCGAGACCGACGAGCAGACGGATCCTTGCCCGGGTCAGGGCCGGTCGAGCGCGCCAGCCGCGGGCGGTGTTGCGAACCGTCGCATCTGCTGTGGCGGCCTTGAGCCCGCGGGCGAGCGGGTCGTTGGTGACCCCGAGTTCGCACACCGCACCAGCCGGCAGCCCGGGGAAGAAGGTGGCGAGCACGGCGAGCTCCTGGTCGTCGACGCCGTCGGTGCGGAGAAGCTGCAGCGTGTAGTCGCCGCCGTCGGCGCTGACCGGGTAGTCCAGGATGCGCACATTACCGCGCACCGCAAAGCTCACGATTTGCGCAGCCATGGCCGACTTCGGGCGACCGATGAGGTCGGCGGCCTCGAGGAGGTTGTAGCCGTCCGCAACGCTGTACTGGGCGATGATGGTGCCGCCCTTCGGGTCGCGGGGGCGCGCGAAGGTCCGGGCGAGAACGAACACCCCTCCGAGCATGGCCATGCCCAGCAGCCCGAACGGGAACCCGCCGAAGCCGGACGAGGGACCGAAGCCGGGCGAGTTGTCGGCGTCGGACCTCGCCTCGGCGGGCACCTGCACGAAGGTGCCGAGCGTGAAACCGATGGCAAGGGTGAGATTCTCGCCCGGGCCCAGATCGGCGGCCTCGGCGGTGAACATCTGGCCGGCCGGGGCGGCGGCATCCGGGTCAGCTTCCTGCACGATCTGGCAATCGCCGCTCTCCCCCTGAGCCCCGGTGTAGCAGGCGTTGTTGCCGGTCAGGAAGGGGGCGATCACCGGATCGACGTGCACCCGGGCGGCGACGGTACCGAACTGCTGGTCGAAACCGGTGCCGTTGGTGTCCCAGTAGAACTCGTCGTCGTTGGTGTCAGCGAACGCGCGCACCACGTTCTGCTGGGTGTAGCTGATGACGTACGTCTGGGTGCCGCGCACGAACTCGTCGGTTCCGAGCGCAAGCTCGGTGAAACCACCGTTGATCTCGGTCTCGAAGTACACCGGCTCGCCCTGAGCATCGGTGACGGACTCTACCGTCGTGTTCAGCGGCACACCGTCATAGTCGTTGGGGATGGCGCGGATGATGCCGCGGTTCTGGTCGAAGTCGGGGAACTCGGCCACGAAGGTCTCGACAGTGCGCAGGGTGGAGTGCCCGGCATCGTCGCGGCCCAGGTAGTACTCCCCCGCGTACAGCGCGAAGGTGAAGTCCGAGGTGTCGGCGGGCACAGCCGCGCGCACGCTCCCGACCACGTTCGAATGCGCAGCCGGAGCTGCCGATGCCGCCGTTGCCGGGCTCAGCGCAGTGGCGTTCGCCGCCAGCGGGGCGCCGAGCGCCAGCACAGCAGCAACGACAACAGCGGACAGGACCTTCAGAAGACGCGTCACGCCCCCGAGCCTAGTGACCACCTCACATTGAGGTCGAAGGCATGCCGCTCCACGACTGTCCCCTCGGGCAGGTCCCCGGCCACGGCTAGCAGCCAATCGACGAAGTCAGCCACCGGAAAGTCGCTGCAGTCCGGGCACCGTCCCATGAGCTCGAGTCCCGCCATCGACGCGGCGAGGTACTCCTGCCGAGTGAGCCCGGGGATGTCCCGCACCAACGCTGTGGTCGTGTGCCTGGTAGAGCTCAGGCCGGAGAACGAGCGTCCGCACCCGCACGCTCCGAACGGGTTGCGCTCGCTCGAGGGTGAGTGAGTAGGTGACGTCAGGCTAGACGGAGCCACCGACATCCGCGGGCCTAGAAGCCCTCGGGCGTGTGCGGCCGGTACGGGGCGGCCAACCGGGCCAGCTCGTCGGCGGTGAGGGTGAGGTCCACGGACGCGACGGCATCCAGGAGGTGGTGCGCCTGGGTGACGCCCACGATGGGCGAGGACACGGCCGGCTGCTGGCGCACCCAGGCCAGCGCCACCTGGGCGCGGGGCACCCCGCGCTCTGCGGCCACCTGGGCCACGGCGCGCGCGATCTCGCGG
Source organism: Cryobacterium sp. TMN-39-2 (assembly GCF_004402745.1). Lineage (NCBI taxonomy): Bacteria > Bacillati > Actinomycetota > Actinomycetes > Micrococcales > Microbacteriaceae > Cryobacterium > Cryobacterium sp. TMN-39-2. The sequence continues at coordinate 203,846 of NZ_SOFX01000038.1, read as the reverse complement.
TCGCCCTCCTCCTGCTGTTTGTACAGGGTCTGGCCGAAGGTGTCGGTTTCGGAGCGGTCGGTGGTCTCATGCCAATCGCGGGTGAGCTTGCCGCGGGCCAGCGGGCTCCACGGCAGCACGCCAACGCCCTGATCGAGACAGAACGGCAGCATCTCGCGTTCCTCCTCGCGGTTGAGCAGGTTGTACTGGTCCTGCATCGACACGAAGCGGGTGAAACCATGGAGATCGGCGGTGTACTGAGCCTTCGCGAACTGCCACGCGTACATCGACGAAGCGCCGATGTACCGGGCCTTTCCGGCCCTGACCACGTCATGCAGCGCCTCCATGGTCTCTTCGATCGGCGTCAGCGGGTCCCAGCGATGGATCTGATAGAGGTCGACGTGATCGGTGCCCAGCCTGGTGAGACTGTGGTCGATCTCGGCCAGGATGGCGCGGCGCGAGAGTCCGGCACCGTTGGGGCCCGGCCGCATCCGCCCGTGCACCTTCGTGGCGAGCACGTACCGGTCCCGCGAGCTGAAGTCCCGCAGCGCCCGGCCGAGGATCTCCTCGCTGCTGCCGTCGGAGTACACGTTGGCGGTGTCGAAGGTGGTGATGCCGGCTTCCAGCGCCTGCCAGATCAGCGGGCGACTGGTCTCCTCCGGCAGCGTCCAGGAATGATTGCCGCGCATCGGATTGCCGAAGCTCATACAGCCCAGCGTGATCGCCGACACCTCGAGTCCGGTGTTGCCCAGTCGCACGTATTTCATGGCGTTCCCTTCGTTGCGAAGCCGAGCCGCTTAGAGGCCGGCGCCCCTGCCGGTGTTCCGAATCTTCGGGCTCTGGGCCGCTTCGGTCTCGCTGCGGGAGTCGTGCTCGGCGCGCTGATGAGCGGAGAGCGGAGCTGAGCGAGGGCGGCGGGAGATCACGTAGAGGAACACGGAGACGGTGATCGCCACCGCCAGGATGAGGATCCCCAGGATCAGGCTGAACGTTTCGGACACTAGGTCCTCCAAGCGTTGCGGATGGGTCACTCGGGCCGGTTGGGCCTTCACAAAGGTCTACCGTCTGGGCGCGCCGGCGTCAATTGTGCCGTCGCGGATGACCCCCCGGTGCCGGCACTCCCGCGGTACGCTCCGTTCATGGTCGATCGTTATCGCTCAGTGGAGGAGTACCTCGCCGCGCAGCCCGCAGAACGACTGCCCGTGATCCAGGCGCTGCGGCAGCTCGTTCTGGAGGCCAACCCGGCCGCAGAGGAACACATCAAGTGGAACTCCCCCAGTTTTGTACTCGCCGGGATCGACCAAGCCACGATCAGCGCTCAGGGCAAAAACGGGGTGCGGCTGGTGCTGCATCGGGGCGCGACCACCGCCGAGAACCCGGATGCCGCATCCGCTTTCATCGGCGACCCGAACGGCCTGCTCACCTGGCACTCTGATATCCGGGCGAGCTTGCTCGTCACCGATCTCGCCGATCTGGAGCACAAACGTGCAGCGGCCGTCGAAGTCGTGCGCGCTTGGCTCGCCGAGGGCACCGACTCCCCGTGACCGGAGGTCCCGGTGCCGTCACGGGCTGGGTTGGATAATCCAACCAAAGGTAGACTACGCACATGTCAACGGGACCCTCCGATGCTCGTGCGCACCCCGTCTCGTCGAAACGCTCCGGCGACGACCTGCGTTGCTCCATCGCGCGCACTATGCAGGTGCTCGGCGACCGGTGGACGATCCTGATCGTGCGGGAGGGTTTCCGCGGACACACCCGGTTCAGCGACTTCCGACGGGTGCTCGGCATCCCCACCGACATCCTCACCTCCCGGCTCTGCTCGCTCGTGGCCGCCGGGGTGTTCGAACGCCGCGGCTACCGCGAGCCGGGCGCCCGTGAACGTTTCGATTACCACCTCACCGCCGCCGGCGACGCGCTGCTCCCGGTGCTCGGCGCGCTTGCCCAGTGGGGTGACGACTACCGGCCGTCCGGTCACGGCCCCAGCCGGCTCTACCAGTACGCCGACACCAGCGAACCCACCTCGGTCGCGTTCGTCACCGCCGCCGGCGTCGTGGTGCCGTTGGCCGACATCGCCATCGTGCCGGGGCCGGGCGAGAACGACCCTGACATCGGCCCCACCCGCCCCCTCGCCGCCGCGCACCCCTGATCGCCGGGCTCGGCTGGGCCGCCGGCAGCCGGCGCTGCAGTCAGTTCGGCGGAAGGTTGACCGTGTCACCCTCGGAGGTGAGGTCGGCGCCCTCGCGCAGCTCCAGGACCTCGATCGTGGGATCGGCGACCAGCGCGTCCACGAGTGCCCGGGTGCCGGCGATCACCGTAGAGTCGAAGTCGATCTCGCTCACCAGCGCCCAGGCGTGGTCGTCCGGCCAGATCAGGTTCGGCGACTGCGGCCACGTCGAATCGGTCCATGGCGCATCCGTCAGCCAGGCCGGGTCGACGAACCGGCGGATGCCCGCGTCGAACAAGACGTAGTCCCGCCCGGGCAGTCGCAGCCGAGCACCGGACGACACCTCGGCGGGCAGCAGGCCGGGGCCCCTCGAATCGTCGGGCTCGACCATCGCGGCGAGCGCCGCCTGCCGGAGCCTCGCCTCGGCGGCCTCAGTCTCACGATCGGTCGCACGATCGGATGCGCGGTCGGCCGCCTCTTCGTCGCTCACCATGATCACGGAGACCCCGGTACCGCTGACGAGTCCACCCCAGCCCTCCCACACGGCCGCGATTCCGGCATCCGGGGTGCCGGTGTGGGCGGCCAGGTGCAGGGCCACGGCGGCGAGAACGGCCACGTCGAGGGTGCCGACGGCGGGTTCGGAGTACCGCCAGCCGTCGGCATCCACCAGTTCGTTGTACTCGTTGGGCACCCCCGGGTTCAGCCGGCCGAACTGCGCCAGCGGATGCATGGTGGCACCCCCGACCTCGGCCACCCGCGCCCACGGCACGCTCCGGTAATCGATGCCGGACGCAAACCCCCGGTTTGGGCCCGACCAGGTGCCGGTGCCGGCTGGCCGGTCAATCGTGACGGGGTGGAACACCCGCGCGTACGCTTCGAAACCATGCGGCACCGCGGAGTGCATGTTTCGCCACCGCACATCCAGCCGCTCGCGCAGCCACTCACCGCGCCCCACGTCGCCCACCCAGTCCATACCTCACCGTAGGACCTGCCCGGCCAGAACACACTCCCCCGATCAGCCGCGGGATGCACAACTCCTGCTATTTCTTCCGGCCGGCCGGTGGCGCCCCGGATGTCAGCGGACGACCCGCCGCCGTCCCATGGCTCTGCAGGAGTTATACCCCCGATCGGGTGGTTTCGCTGGGGGTGTGGGCGCAACTCCCGGGCACCTTCCCCGGTCCCGGCCGCGGCAGTACCGTGTCGGGCATGAGGCGGATGTGCCCCTCGCCGATGACACTGAATGGAGGCCTACCTTGAGCAGCACGCCCACCCGCCGCCGCGGTTACCTGCCGCCCAGCCGCTTCATGCGGCACGTCGTCAACCCGGTCGCCCGGGCGTGCGGCACCCCCACCCTCATCGTGCGTGGTCGCATCAGCGGCCGGGAGATCAGCACCCCGGTGGCACCGTTCCGGTTCGAGGGCGACCGGTATGTCATCGCCGGCCGCGGCGAGACCCAGTGGGTGCGCAACCTCCGGGTCGCCGGTCGCTGCGAGCTACGCATCCGGTGGCGCCGACACCCGTACCGGGCCACCGAGCTGCGGGGCCTCGAACACGACCAGGTCGCCGCCGACTACCTCGAGAAACTGGGCCGTCGGGCCAGGCCGTTCCTGGCCGAGCTGCCGGATCTGGTCGACCATCCGATCTTCAGGCTGGAACTCTGCGAGGCACCGGTGCGCAGCTAAACCCGCCGCTCACCGCACGGGCAGCCCCACCAGGCGCAGCCACGCGGCGAGGTGCGGTTCGTCGAGCACCGGAGCCCGCAGCCCGACGTAGCCGTCCGGTCGCACGACGAGCATGCCGGTGCCGGGCCTGTCGTCGAGCCGGTAACTGTGCACCAGCGGGCTCAGCATCCGGTCGGGCACCGGTCGCGCGTTCGCCTGCAACAGGATGTGCACCCCCGGCCGCGCGAGCAACGCGTGCAGGCGCACCCGACGGCCCTCGCAGCGCACCAGGGTGTCGGGCACCCGCGAGCCCGGCCGCAGCACCCGCCGGGCCAGCCCGCCGCGCACCGGGGTGAGTGACGCGCGCACGTCCATCGACAGCGGACTGTGCGGGTACCGCAGCCGGAACTGCGAGAGGGTGCGGATGCCCACCGCGGTCAGCCGGCGTTGCCGGGCGAGCCAGGGCAGCACCGGCCCGGCCACAGGCACCAGCACCGCCCGGCCGAGCTGGGCCAGCGGATGCAGACTCGCCTCGGCCCAATATATGGTGTGCGTCAGCCGCAGCACGGCCCGGTCGGCGGGGCGACGCTCCAGCGCGTACGAGTCCAGCAGCGCCGAACCGGGCCGGGCGGCCAGGGAGCCGCCCGGCCGCGTGTCACCCGGGGTGTCCGCCGTCTCGGGCAGCCGCCGGACGGCCGCGGCTGCGAACGCCAGCTTCCAGCCGAGGTTCACGGCGTCGTGGATGCCGGCGTTCATGCCCTGCGCGCCCGCCGGCGAATGCACGTGGGCGGCATCGCCGGCCACGAACAGCGGACCCCGGCTGAACCGGCTGGCGATCCGGTGTTGCAGCCGCACCTGGGCCGACCAGGCCACCTCGATGATCTGCGCCGGCAGCCCGGCCTCGTCGACCAGCCGCTGCAGTTGCTCCTGCGGTACGGGCGGACCCGGCTGGCCGAACGGCTGCCGGTCGTCGCCGGCCCGTCGGGTGGCGAGCATCCGCCAGGTGGCCCGTTCACCGATGTTGAACAGGAATACCAGCCCCTGCCGCCCGACGACCACATGCGCGACCCCGGTCTCGAGCATCACCGGCGCCACCGCCCGCGATCCGGCGCCGGCGGGGCCCAGCTCCACGTCCGCGAGCACCACCTCCTGGTCGTAGTCGCCACCGAGGAATCCGCCGACCGACCGGCGCACCAGGCTCGCCGGCCCGTCACAGCCGGCCAGGTAGCGGCACAGCACGTCCTCGTCCGGCTCATCGTCCGCGGTGCGCAGCACGGCCCGGGCGCCGCCCTGACGCAGCCGCGCCAGCCGCACCACCTCCGCACCGCGCTGCACCAGCACGCCGCGTTCGGCGAGCGCGGCGGCCAGCACGGCCTCCACGTCGGACTGCCGCACCAGCAGCGGGTGCGGGAACGCGGTGCCGGGCAGATCAAGCTTCTCGATCGACACCGACACCACCCGCGAGGGCAGGTGCAGCCGCACCGACGGTGCGGAGTCGCCGAGCGCGAGCAGGGCATCCGTCACCCCCAGCGGACGTAAGAGTTCGAGGGTGCGCGGATGCATCACCATCGCCCGCGACGGCCGGAACGCCTCCGGCCGGCGTTCGACGACACGCACCCGGGCGCCGTGGTCGACGGCCTGCAGCGCAAGGGTGAGGCCGGTCGTGCCGGCACCCACAATCAGAAGATCGGTGTCGAAATCGGTCATGCGGGTTCGCGCACCCGGCGCTTGGCCGACATCGGCTCGGCCGGACGCCACCAGTCCCCCGCAACGCCGACAGCCCCGGCCGAAAACCGGTACGGATCGCGCAGGAACTCGTCCCGGTGCACCCCGGGCAGTACCGCGTAGTGGATCGATCCGGGTTCGCTGCCCAGCGCGAGCACCCGCCACAGGGTGCGGGCGTAGGTTTCCGCGAGCTCCGGGCCGTCCCACTCGTAGATGCCCCGGTACAACCCGTTGATGTCGTGGGTCAGCCACAGCTTCGACACGTAGCCGGGAAAGCCGACGAACAGCGGGGTGTTCATGATGCTCTGCACCCGAAACCAGCGGTGCGCCCGGCCGCGCAGCAGCCGCAGGCGAAACCCCACCACCAACACCGTGGGGGTGTGGGCCGCCGCGCGGTCCACCACTGTTTCGCGGTAGACCACCGCGCGGCTACCGTCGGCGAACGACAGTCGCTTGCCGGCGTTGCCCCGCGGCAAGTGGATGCGCCGCTGCACGAGCAGCAGACCGGTGCGCGCCACGCAGGCGGCCAGGCCCCGCACCGCCGGGCCCAGCGGAAGAGGCGGTTTCTCGCTCATCATGGTCGCTCCTCCCGATACCAGCGGCGGCCACCGTCGCCGGCGGCCGGTCCCCCGACGGTGCCAGCATAGGCAGCCGGTCCGTTTCGGGGAAGGCCCGGCCGGGGCACCTGGATGGGTACCGGTTGTGGCGCGGGAATCGGCGGGTAAGCAGATGCGCCTGCACAGTTGCGCCTCTTCGTGGGTCCGGGTGGCCGGAGGCGTCCACGGGGCCGACGTCGGTGCACGATTGAGCGAACTCCGGAAAAGTCCTCGAGAAACCCGGGCGCTGAGCGGTAGCCTCAGGTGCGCGCGCTCGGAGCGGCCACGGCCGCCGTCGATACTGCGTTCGCCGCCCGAACCACCAGGTGGCCCGTCCACCATCAGTCCCACCCGGAACGGCCCCGAAGGACCCATGATCTCTACCTCCTCGCTCGACGACCCGTGGCCATCCACCGTGGCGCCCAACGTGCACCTCGTGCAGTTGAGCCAGGTCACCATCGATGCCCTCGCCGAGGAGGACCTCGACCTGGCCAACGAGCAGGCAGCGGTGGAACTGAGTCCCTTCTTCGTGCAGGCGGCCAGCGCCAACACCTGGCGGTACCGCAGCCGGCAGCTCGCCGCCTCGCCGGGCGACGCCAGCTGGATCACCCGAGTCATCTTCGACCCCGCCCGGCGGCTCGCCGTCGGTCAGTCCGGCTACCACGGCCCGCCGGACGACACCGGCATGGTCGAGGTGGGCTACGCCGTGGATGCCGCATACCGGCGGCAGGGCTATGCCCGCGCCGCACTCACCGCGCTGCTGGAACGCGCCCGCATCGAGCCGGCCGTCACGGTGGTCCGGGCCACCATCAGTCCCGACAACCTGCCGTCTCGGGCCCTTGTCGCCCAGTTCGGCTTCGTCGAGGTGGGCGAGCAATGGGACGACGAGGACGGCCTCGAAACCATCTTCGAGCTGCCCCTCGGCTGAGCCGGGCCACCCAGGCACCGCCGCGAGGCACTCTCGCGGCACACCTTCGTTCTCGCGGCACACTTTGATTCTCGCGGCACACCTTTGTTGTCGCGGCACCTGCTCTAACCTGTGCCGCCGTGAACAATACCTGCCACGAAGCACAACACCTGCCGCCGCACCGGATGCCCGCCGCAGCCACCCGGGTGCGGCGCCACCGGCATCCGTGCCAAGCTTGAAACCCGTGCCTCGCGCTCACCAACGGGACCCGCACGACCACTCACCACCACCAGAAAGTCCGCTGACGCAATGACGCCTCCCGCCCGCTCCGCAGAACGCACCGCTGCCCGCCCCGACGTGGCCGTGCGCCGCGCTCGCTTCGCCGTTGCCATGCTGTTCTTCACGAACGGCGCCCTGTTCGCCAACCTGATCCCCCGGTATCCCGCGATCAAGTCCGAGCTCGGGCTCAGCAACGCCGAATTCGGTTTCGCGGTCGCGGCGTTCCCGCTCGGCGCCCTCCTCGCCGGGCTCGCCGCGGGCATGCTGATCCGCCGGTTCCGGTCGTCGCGGGTCGCCGTGGTCTCGACGATGCTCACCGCGGTGGGCCTGATCCTGGCCGGAATCGCCCCCAGCTGGGCTGCCCTGGCCGCCGGTATCTTCCTGGCCGGAGCAATGGACTCCATCACCGACGTGGCCCAGAACTCGCACGGCCTGCGCGTTCAGCGGCTCTACAAACGCTCTATCCTCAACTCCTTCCACGCAGTGTGGAGCATCGGCGCGGTCACCGGTGGCCTCCTCGGCGCCGCCGCCGCCCAGCTCGACATTCCGCGCGGCCAGCACCTCATCGTGTCCGCCGTCACCTTCAGCCTGTTCGCGCTGTACAGCTACAGGTTCCTCCTCGCCGGCCCCGAGCCCCTCGAACCCGAAGCCACCGCCCCGGAACCGCACGCCGACGCACCCACCCGCTCGGCCGGCCGCTGGGGCAAGTGGCTGGTGCTCGGCGCGCTCGTGGTGATCGCCGCCTCCGGCGCCGTCGTCGAGGACGCCGGCGCGTCCTGGTCGGCCATCTATCTCTCCGACGCTCTCGGCGCATCCGCCCTGGTGGCCGGGCTCGGCTTCATCGCTTTGCAGGGCATGCAGTTCATCGGCCGGCTGCTCGGCGACGGCCTCGTCGACAGGTTCGGCCAGCGGGCTGTGGCCCGCACCGGCGGCGCGATCGTGTTCCTGGGTATGGGCACGGCCCTTGCCTTTCCGTCGATCCCGGGCACCGTCGTGGGCTTCGGCCTGGCCGGCTTCGGCGTCGCCACGCTGATCCCGGCCGCGATGCACGCCGCAGACGAGCTGCCCGGCTTCCGCGCCGGCACCGGACTCACCATCGTCGCCTGGCTGCTGCGCCTGGGTTTCCTGTTCTCGCCGCCCATCATCGGCGCCATCGCCGACCTCTCCCAGTTGCGCTACGGGCTGCTCCTCGTGCCGCTGGCGGGCCTGCTCGTGGTGTTCTTCGCACCGGTGCTGGCCACCCGGGTACGCACTCGGTCCGCGGATGCCGCCGCAGCGGATGAACCGGACCTCACCGCAGCGCCCGCACCGACGGCGCCCTGAGCACACTCTGAACGGTCGCCGGGTCGCCGGGGCCGGTCGGCCCAGCTGGGCGTGCGGGTGGGCTAGACGCGCGGTGTCTCGTCGTCGGCCGGCATCTGGTCGCGCATCGGCTCAGCGGGCCGCAGCACCAAACCGAGGAACACCGCCAGGCCCAGCACCCCGGCGAGCAGTCCGCCGCCGCCCAGGTAGATCTCGGCCGGCGTGGCGAAACCGCTCGGCGCATCCGGTTGGAGGCCCACGTAGATCAGGTACCCGGTGAACCCGACACAAAATCCGGCACTGACGACCAGACCGATCACGGCGGCGCTCGGGCGCTTCATGGGGTACTCCTTCGGGTGGATCCTAAGCTGAGTCAACCACAGTTTCGCTCTGATCAGCGTATTATTTCGCACGGGGACTCGTGCGGGGTCTCCGCGACCCCCGGCACCCGGCATCCACTCAGCCGACACCCGCCTAAACTCGACGGATGACCGCACCTACCGCATCCGCCGCCGCCACCATCACCATGTTCGGCGCCGAGTGGTGCCGCGACTGCCGTCGCTCGAAGAAGCTGCTCGACGGCCTCGGTGTGGTCTACGACTACGTCGACCTGGAGGCCGTGGCCGACGGCGCCGACCGGGCCAAGGCCATCAGCGGCCGCACCCAGATCCCCGTGATCGTGTTCTCCGACGACACCCACATGGTCGAGCCCAGCGACGCCGACGTGCGCGCCAAGCTCTCCGAGCTCGGCACCATCTAGCCTCCGGGCCGGAGGGCGTTCGGGCAGCACGCGGGGGTCTCACCGTCGAGGCACCCCGAGCATTCCCGCCAGCGTCTTCAGCGCCGCGGCCACCTCCCCGCTTCCCCGCCTGCCCCTGGCACCCGGCGGCGCACCCTCCGTGGCGGTGCGCGCCACGTGCTCGGCCACCCGGAACAGCCAGGCCCGGAAGGCCGAGTCCATCGTCGGCGCCTGCGCCTCGACCAAGGCCAACGCCCGGGCCAGCTCGCCCAGCACCCGGGCCTGGTCATCGGCGGCGCCGTCGATCACGCCGAGGTCGCGGGCGAGTACCTCGGCCACCAGGTCCGCGTCGATTTCCTTGACGATGGGCAGCGCGTCCGGGTGATGCGCCTCGCGCGTCACGGCCTTCTCCGCGGCAAGCATCTCCGTTACGACCACCATCGGCCCTCTGGGCGACGCCCCCACCATGTACAGTCCCACGAGAAACGGTGCGGCCCCCACGGCCTGCCATTCCTCGGCGGTGAAGGCCTCCCTGACGGCCATCTCAGTTCCTCCTCGAGCGCCGACCCCCGCGAGAGGTGCCCGAGCGGCACCAACCGCGCCCGGCCCGAGGCGCCTCTGTTTCGTCCCACCGTCCCGCTACGCCCACGCCGCGCCCGCGCTTCGGCCCGGCTAGCGCTGCGCCAGGCCTCCCGGTCCACGCTACGCCTGCGCCGCCGGCGCCCGCTACGCCTGCCGGGCAGGATGCGGTCGACCGAGGTGTGCGGGCAGGATGCCGTCGGCCGAGGTGCGCGGGCAACGCGCCGCTATGCGGGTGGCGCGCCACCCGCATAACGGCGCCTGACCCGCGTAACGCATCTCCCCGCCGCACACCCGCACCCGCCCCGCGTCACCACCCGGCCCATCCGCCCCCACGCGCCGGCGCACCGCCTCACCTGCCCGGCGCATCAGCCCCGTTGCACCCCACCCCTGCTGGGGGTACCGTAAACGCAACATCGCACCCGGCCCCGATCGTGGCCGGCTGACCTCCGTTGCCGCATGGAGCGGTAGCCGACAGCGCAACCTGAAAGCCAACCCGCCGCGCATCCCCGGCCCCGGGTCACTCGTAACGACGTCCGCACCACTCCACGCACCGGTAGTCTTCCCCCCGGGGGTACAGATGGACACGACACAGCACAACACCGCAGAGCGGAACGCGCCGGAGGCCGACGGGCTGACGATCTTCGACGACGTGCACGAGGTGCGTGACGAGCCCGTCGCTTTTGTGGGATTGCAGCTGATGGCCGTGGTCCTCAGCTACTCCTTCGCGCTGGGCGTCCTGGTGATCATCCTGGTCCCGGTCGTGCTGGCCCTCACCCTGTTCTGGCCGTACCTGCCTGGAATGCTGTTCCCGGAGCTGGCGGGCCTGTAACCGCCCTCGGCTCCGAACGCCGGGCCCACCCGGTCGACATCCGAGCGCATCCGCCTATTTGACCAGCGCCGCCCGGTACCGCTCGTACCGTGACCTGCCCACGAGCCGCCAGAGCAGCCGCACCGGAGCGGGCAGGTGCTCGTGTTGCCAGTCGTCGCCGCCGTCCGGTTGCGCGGCGAGGATCGTGCCGAGCTGAACGAACATCTTGCCCTTGGGGGTGGCCTTCCGACCGTGTTCGGAGAGCGCGTCGATCTCCCTCGGCGTGATGACGGTCTCCATCACGGGCACGATGTGGGTCTCCTCGTCGGGCAGGTGCACGGCGAGCGCCGCATTGATGCCGGCCAGCGCTGTGGCAACGGATGCCGCATCCGTTGCCCGGCCGCTCGCCCGCCAGGCCGGCAAGGCCGCATCGAGTTCGTTGAGGTGCACGAGCATCAGCGCGTGCTGCTCCTTCATGCGCGTCACGTGGACCGCGCAGGAGGGGGCCCGGCTCTCGAGCCGGCCCCACAGCATGGTGTCTTCGCCTTCGTGGTGTGCGTGCAGCCCGGTGGAGAGCATCGCTAGGTAGTCGCCGACGAGGTCGGCCTGCTCGGCGTCGTTGTCGGGCACCGCACCGACCAGCGCCGGGGCCTCACCGAACCCGGCCCGGAACATCCGATGGATCTCGACCATGCCGCGGCCTTCGCAAATCTTGACGGCACCGGCGCCGTCGTCAGGGTTATCGCCGCTGGAGGGCAAGGCGGTGGCTGGCATGGGGCCTCCTTCGTGAGATGTGCACGCTGGAACCGTATCCGCGTGGCTGTGCCCCTTCAAGGGGGTTGCCACGGTCGGACTCGCCAAGTGGATGTGGGAGCGCCGCGCGGGTTTGCGGGAGCGACGTGGGGTTAGCGCATCCGCCGGATGCCCGGCCCCGCATCCGCCGATCGGTGCCACACTCGCGACAGCCGCCGTGGTGCACGCTGACGCGGCGACAGCGCCGCCCCCTACGATCGAGACAGCACCCACCCCATCCCGAAGGAGATCACCATGGAGCTAACCGGTCGAGACGTCGACGAGTTCCTCGCGACCCTGGACGGCCCCTTTGTCGACTCGATGCGGGCCCTCGACGCCATCATCTCCGAGGTCTTCGCCGGGGTCACCCGCGAGCTGTGGGAGGGCGTCTTCTGGGGCGGCACCGAGCAGCAGATCATCGGCTACGGCCACACCGTGATCGCCCGGCCGGGCAAGCCCACCGTGGAGTGGTTCGTGGTGGGACTGGCCAGGCAGAAGAACCACCTCAGCGTGTACGTGAATGCGGCCGACGAGGACGGTTCCCTCGTTCAGCAGTACAAGGGCCGGCTCGGCAAGGTCAAGGTCAGCTCCGCCGCGATCACGTTCGCGTCGATCGACGCCCTCGAGCTGGACGCGTTCCGGGCCCTGCTCCAGGATGCCGCGCGGCTCACGCCCGACGCCACCTGAGCCAGCGCGCAGCCGCAACGCCTCGGCCCGGGCGTGGCCGCCGAGGTATGCGGGCGAGGCGCCGTTATGCGGGTGGCGCGCCACCCGCATAACGGCGCCTGACCCGCCTAACGCCCCGAAGGCCACGCCGGCCGCTCCTCCGCCGGACCCGTCCCTCCGTAGGATGAGCCCATGCCTGCAACCCCCGAACTCGAAACCCCGTCAGCGGATGACCGCGAACTCATCGAGCTCGCTCGTGCGACCATCGACGCCAACACGGATGCCGGCCCCGACGAGGACGGCGCCCACACCATGGGCGCGGCCGTCCGGGCCGCCGACGGCCGTATGTTCGCCGGCGTGAACCTGTTCCACTTCACCGGCGGTCCGTGCGCCGAGCTCGTCGCCCTGGGCACCGCCCGCGCCGGTGGTGCACGGGAAATCACGACGATAGTTGCCGTGGGCAATCACGGTCGCGGCGTGGTCGGCCCGTGCGGGCGGGACCGCCAGGTGCTCTTCGACTACCACCCCGGCATCCGGGTGTTACTGCCCACCGCCGAGGGGGTGCGGGTGGCCCGGATCGAGACCCTGATGCCGTTCGCCGCGACGTGGAGCCTGGCGGATGGCGTGCAGCCGTTCGACGACGACCGCCTCCGCTGACGCCGGGCAGTCCCCCGCTGCCCGAGTCGTCGGCAACTGTTGCCGATCCGCCCCCCGCCGGTGCTCCCGAGGGTGGCCGCGGAAGGCCCGACCGGCGGGAGAGAATTGCGGTATGACCCGATCGGCGACCCTCAACCGGCCCCTCGCCCTTCTCGTGGCCGCCACCCTCTTCATGGAGATCCTCGACGGCACCATCATCCAGACCGCCGCTCCGGCCATGGCCGTCGACCTCGGGGTGAACGCCGTCGACATCAACATCGCCATGACCGCGTACCTGCTCACCCTGGCGGTCGGGGTTCCGGTCAGCGGATGGCTGGCCGACCGGTTCGGCACCCGGCGCATCTTTGCGCTGGCCATCGTGATCTTCACCGTGGCCTCCGCCCTCTGCGCGCTGAGCACCTCGCTGCCGATGCTCGTCGCCATGCGGGTGCTGCAGGGTGTGGGCGGCGCGATGATGGTGCCGGTCGGGCGCCTCGCGGTGCTGCGCGCGATCGAGAAACGTGACCTGCTGGATGCGATGGCCTACCTCACCTGGCCGGCCCTGCTAGCGCCGGTGCTGGCGCCGGTGCTCGGCGGGGTGCTCGCCGACACCGTGGGCTGGCAGTGGATCTTCCTCGTCAACATCCCGATCGGTGTCGTCGCGTTCGTGGCGGCGCTCCGGCTGGTGCCGGCGAACGACCCTGTGCACCGGCACCGGCTGGACTGGGCCGGTTTCACCCTGGTGGGGGTGGCCCTGGCGGCGCTGGTCCTCGGCATGGAACAGGTCGGGGCGGCCCCGACGAACTGGTGGCTGGCCGGCGGGCTGCTCGCGCTGGCGGCCGGGGTGGGCGCGGGTGCGGTGTTGCGGTTGCGGCGGGCGGCGCATCCGCTGCTCGACCTGACCGCGCTGAGCATTCCCACGTTCCGGGTGGGCAATGTCGGCGGGCTGGTCTACCGGCTGCTGATCGGCGCCGCACCGTTCCTGTTCGTGTTGCTGTTCCAGACCGGATTCGGCTGGAGCGCCTCCCAAGCCGGGCTGCTCGTGATGGCGGTGTTCCTGGGCAACGTCGCCATCAAGCCGGCGACGAGCCCGCTGATTCGCCGGTTCGGCTTCCGCATCGTGATCGTGGGCAGCAACCTTTGCGGCGCCGTGGTGTTCGTGCTGTGCGCGTTCATCGACCCGGCCACCCCCATCGCCGTGATCGCGGTGCTGCTCTTCGCGAGCGGGGTATTCCGCTCGATCGGCTTCAGCGGCTACAACTCGGTGCAGTTCGCGGATGTGCCGGCGCCGCTCACCTCCGGCGCGAACACCCTCGCGTCCACCCTGCAGCAGGTGGCCGTGGGGCTCGGCATCGCCGTGGCCGCGCTCATCGTGCGGGCCACCACGGCCGGCGCGGTGTTGGTGGACCCCGGCGCGGACGAGCTCGGCTACCGCTGGGCGTTCGCGGTGCTGGCGGTGCTGCTCCTGCTGCCCGCGATCGAAGCCTGGCGGATGCCGGCCCACGCCGGCGCGGAGGTCGCCGCCCGGCGGACCCGGCTGGTGGCCCGCTGAAACCCCACGGTCCCTGATGCTCCGCGCCCCACCGACCGGAATTCGCGTTATGCGGGGTAGGCGCCGTTATGCGGGTGGCACGCCACCCGCATAACGGCGCCGTGCCCGCGCAGCACCCCGGAGCAGGCATCCGGCACCCGAACCACCCCTCCTGCGGCCGAGCCGACACCAGGCCCAGGGGCCGAACCGCTACCGAGCCAGCCGCCCCCGACTCCTCAGCAGCTCCACCAGGGCATCGAGAACCGGCACCTGCCCGCGCACCAGCTGCACCCGGGCCTGCTCCAGACCCACCCACCGGGCGTGGTCCACCTCGGGGAACGACCGCAACCGGCCGGACCCCTTCGGCCACTCCAGCTCAAACGTGTTGCTCACCACGATGTCGACCGCGAGGTCGGCCTCCGCCGCGAACACCGTCACCACCTTGCCCGACGGCTGCCGAAACTCACCCAGCTCGACATACTCCACCGCCGGTGCCGGCACCCCGATCTCCTCCTCGAACTCCCGCCGCGCAGCCGCGAACGGGTCTTCCCCGAGCCCGTACTCGCCCTTGGGGATCGACCAGGCCGCGGCATCCTTGCGCGCCCAGAACGGGCCGCCCATGTGCGCGATCCACACCTCGGGCTCCGCCGCATCCGTCAACCGATAGAGCAGGATGCCCGCGCTCAACACCACCATGGACCCACCCTTCAGGATGCGGCCAGCCTGGCCCGCTCGGCGGCCACGTCGAAGTCGGCGGGCGGCCAGGTGAGCACCATGTCGTTCAACGCCCTGAGCAGCAGCTCCCGAACCGCGAGGCGGGCGAACCATTTGCGGTCGGCGGGCACGACGTACCAGGGCGCGAACACCGTGGAGGTGCGCTCGAGCGCGGTCTGGTACGCCGCTTGGTAGCCGGGCCAGAGCATGCGCTCGTCGATGTCACCCGGGTTGAATTTCCAGTATTTGTCGGGCCGGTCGAGCCGCTCGAGCAGGCGCTTCTTCTGCTCGCCGGCGCTGATGTGCAGCATCACCTTGATCACGGTGGTGTCATCGTCGACGAGCTCCTGCTCGAAGGCGTTGATCAGGTCGTAGCGTTCCTCGATCTCCTCTGGCGACGCGAGCTGCCTGACCCGGCCGATCAACACGTCTTCGTAGTGCGACCGGTCGAAGACTCCGATCATGCCGGCGGTGGGCAGCTCTCGGCGGATGCGCCACAGAAAGTCGTGCCGCAGCTCAACCGGGGTGGGTGCCTTGAACGCCACGTGGCTGACGCCCTGGGGGTCGACAGCGCCCACCACGTGGCGCACGATACCGCCCTTACCGGAGGTGTCCATCCCTTGCAGGATGAGCAGGATCTTGCGCGGGTCGCCCTCCCGGCTGTTGGCGAAGAGCATCTCCTGCTGGTGCGAGAGTGCCTCAGCGGCGGCGACCCCGGCGGTCTGGGCATCCGTTTTGCTGCCGCTGAAGCCGGGCGTTGAGCCGGGATCGACGGTGCCGAGGACGAACCCGCGGGTGACCTTGAGCAGGTTGCTGGATGCGTCCGTCCAGGCGGAAGCGGATGTCGAGGCCACAGTGGCTCCCTTCGTCGGATGTTGCCATTCTGCTCCGACGGCTGCCGAAAACGGTGGATTCCGTGACGAATTGCCGGTTTCACGCCACTCATAGGTAGGGCGAGTCATCCGCTCGGCACCGTGGCCGGTCAGCTCGGCCGTACCCGGCCTGGGCTCGGACGCCTCGCCTCAGTCCCCAACCAGAAAGCAGGCCACCATGACCGCACTTCGTCTTCTCCTCGCCGCCGCCGTGGCCTTCGCGTTCTACCTCATCGGCGCCAAGGCCGGCCGAGGCCGGTACAAGCAGATCCGCCGCAACGCCAAGAAGGCGTGGAACGACCCGACCGTGAAGAAGGCCCGCGCCGGCACGAAGAAGCTCGCCCGCCGCAACACGAAGAAGATCACCAAGGCCGTTCACCGCTAAGCCAGCACCCCCTTCGAAAGGAATCTCATGACTGACAACACCGCACAGCAGGCCCACGACCTCGTCGAGGACACCGTCGCGAAGGCCGGCGAGCTCGCCGACCAGGCCCGCCACGCCGTCGACGACACCGTCGCCACCGCCACCGCGGCCCTGCGCGACATCGACACCACCGCAGCCATCGCCTCGGCACGGGAGTTCGCGACCGACACGTTCGGGAAGCTCTCCGACGCCTACAAGCGCAACCCCACCCTGGTCCTCACGCTCGGCTCCGTCGCCGTCGCCGCGGTGACCGGCCTCGGCGCCCTGCTCGCCAAGCGCCGGTAGTCGCGGAGCCGACCCGCGCGGGCGCTACCTGAGCGCAGCCGTCATCCCCTGTCGAGCACCGCCGCGAGCGTGGTGCCGAGCAGCCGGGCCGACTCCGTGTACTTGGCCGTGAGCCGCCGGCTCATCTCGGGCGGCAGCGCGGCCTGACGGACCGGGTTCGCGTTGTGGGCGAGGTCGGCGTGCTTCACGACCAGCGCCAGCGGGTCGGCGGCCACCCGGGCCATCGACTCGGCGAGCGGTTCGCCGGCCCGCTTGGTCAGCGCATCCACCGCCCGCACGACGGGCTCGTCAAAGCCCTGCGCGCGCAGGTCGTCGAGCGTGATGGGGGTGTCCTCCACGACGTCGTGCAGCACGGCCACGGTCTTCTCGGGCACGGTGTTGACCAGGCTCATCACGCCCAGTGGATGCTCGATGTAGGCCACCCCGAGCTTGTCGACCTGCCCGGCGTGCGCCGCCTGTGCCAGCGCGATGGCGGCCGCCAGGCTACCGGCCGCCTGGCTGCCCTGCCCGGCGGTGTCGTCCTGCTCGGGACCGGCGCCGGACGGCGCGGTGGTGTCTGTCATGGCAACTCCTCGAGGGCGATCAAAACTGAGTCACCTCGACGCTAGCGCACCCCGTGCCGGCCCGCGGTGCCGTCGGCGGTGCTCCTCGACGTACCGCACGCATGCCGTCGAGGCGCCGTCGGCGTGCCGTCGCTGTGCTCGTGGAGGTATGCGGGTCGGGCGCCGTTATGCGGGTGGCGCGCCACCCGCATAGCGGCGCCCGCCCCGCACAGCGCGCCGCCTTCGCGGCCACGCGTCACCCGGGCACCAAGGCCCTACGCTCGACGACCTACGCACGGCCGCCACCCAACGCGGCTACCATCCACAGCATGACCGAACCCACGAACCCCAACCCGGCCCCCGTCCGGCAGCTGCGCCTCGTCGTCGCGACCGAAGACTTCGATGCCGCCCTCGCCTTCTACCGCGACGTGCTCGGGCTTCCGGTGTCGGAGTCCTACGAGGGCGAGGGCGACGCCCGGGTCGTGATCCTCAGCGCCGGGATCGCCACCCTCGAGCTGTCCAATCCCGCCCAGGTGCGGCTGATCGATCGGGTCGAGGCCGACGGCCAGCCCAGCCATCGACTCCGCGTCGCGTTCGAGGTGGACGACACCGCGGCGACCACCGACCGGCTCGTTGACGCCGGCGCGATTCTCACCGCCACGCCCCGCGAAACCCCGTGGCGCTCGATCAACTCGCGAATGGATGCGCCGGCCGGCCTCCAGATCACCCTCTTCCAGGAGCTCGACGCCGGGGAACACCCCTCCGGCGACAGCGACGTCCCGGCCTAGGAGCGCCTCGCGCCGGCCGCATCCGCGCTCACCTGGGAGGGACGGGGATTGCCCTCATCACGATTGCGGATGAAACTGCCCGTGTGGATGACACCAACTGCCCTCACCCCCTCAGTAAGCGCGATGCTGCCGCTCTCGTCGGCGTGCTGGCCAACCTCGAAGGGCTGGTCTGGATGGCCGGCCTCGACGATCATTCGGTGCAGACCCTTCTGCACCGTCTCGCAAGCGACGGCATCGCCGCGCCACTGAGCGAGGGCGCCGACCCTCGTTACAACGTGCGCCAGGCGCTCAACGACCTTAACCAACAGCTGCGCTACGCCCTGGGCGAGTACGACAGCCCGCACAGCTCGGCGCCGGTGCCTCGCTGAGAGAATGCTGTTCGAGCGGGACTGGTCGCCGGGTGCGACAGGCTCAACCAACGGATGGGTCGAGCGCGCCACGGCGTTGCACGGCTCAGTGCACCACCCTGTAGACGACGTGGGTGACCAGCTCGTTCTCCACCGAGCTCACCTGTTCCAACCTCACGTCGTCCAGTCCCTCCAGCAAGGGCTCGCCGGTGCCCTGCACCACCTGCGCGATATGCAGCCGCAATTCGTCGATCAGCCCGGCCGCGAGGTACTGCCGCACAGTGGACGCACCGCCGGCGATGGCCACGCTCAGTTCCCCCGCCGCGGCACGCGCCTGCTCCAAGGCCGATTCGATGCCGTCGGTGACAAACGTGAACGTCGTGCCTCCCGCCATGACCAGCGGTGCCCGCGGATAGTGCGTCAGCACGAACACCGCCGCGTGGTGGGGCTCGTCGCCCCACCAGCCCGTCCACTCGTCGTCCCACTCCCCTCGGCCGGGACCGAACATGTTGCGGCCCATGATGTATGCACCCGCCTCCAGGATGGCCGCCAATTGGGCGGCATTCTCGGCAGGCTGCTCGAGCGCCCAGCGGTGCAGCCGCATTCCCCCTTCACCGAGCGGATTCTCCAGGCTCTGGTTGGGGCCGGCCGCGTAGCCGTCGGTGGAGACGGTGATATCGCAGGTCACTGGCGTCATGGTCGATCGCTCCGTTCGTTCGGTCACGCGCTCACGGCCGCCGGCACAACATTGTGCGGCACCGGGTCGTGCCGCAGGTAGCTGCGGCGGAAGAGACCGCTCCCCGCCGTCAAGGCCCGGAGCTCGATGGCATACCGTAGCAGCTCGGCATCCGGGATCTCGGCGCTGATCTCGGTGGGCTCATCACCCACCGAGGTGGTGCCGGTCATGTGGCCGCGGCGGGTGGACAGGTCGGTCATCACCGCACCGACGGAGGCGTCGGGCACGCTGATCGTGACCGCCGAGACCGGTTCGAGCAGCTGGATCCGGGCCTCCGCAGCGGCCTCCCGCAGCGCCAGCGCCCCGGCGGCCTGGAACGCCGCATCCGACGAATCGACGCTGTGCGTCTTGCCGCCCACCAGCGTCACCCGGATGTCCACAACGGGGAATCCGGCCGAGACGCCCTTCTCCATCTGCGCGCGAACGCCCTTCTCCACCGACCCGATGTAGTGCCCGGGGACCACGCCGCCGACGATCTTGTTCACGAACTCGAACCCCGCCCCGCGCTCCCGTGGTTCGACCTCGATCTCGCAGATGGCGTATTGGCCGTGGCCGCCGGACTGTTTCACGTACCTCCCCCGGGCGCCGGCCGGCGTGGCGAAGGTCTCCCGCAGCGGCGTGATCACGTCGACGGTCTCCAGCTTCACGCCCTGGCTGCGCAGCCGGTCCAGCACGACCTCGGCGTGCGCCTCGCCCATGCACCACAGCACCAGCTGGTGGGTCTCAGCGTTGCGCTCCACCCGCAGGGTCGGGTCGACGGCCACGATCTTGCCGAGATTCTTGGCCAGCGCATCGTCATCGCTGCGCGCCGCGCCGTGCACCGCCACCGGCATCAGCGGCTCCGGCATCTCCCACGCCTCGACCAGCAACGGCGCCTCCCGGTCGGACACGGTGTCCCCGGTCTCCGCGTCGGTCAGCCGGGTCAGCGCGCAGATGTCTCCCGCCACGCAATACGGCACCGGTCGCAGGATGGCGCCCAGCGGGGACTGCAGGTGGGTGACCCGTTCGTCACTGTCGTGGTCCTGATGGCCCCGGTCGGTGAGGCCATGGCCGCCGATGTGCACGATGGTGTCCTCCCGCAGCGTGCCGGAGAAGATGCGGACCAGGCAGACTCGGCCCAGAAACGAATCGATGGTGGTGCGCACGACCTCGCCCACCAGCGGCCCGTCCGGATCGCAGGTCAGCGGCCCCACCGGTCGGCCGTCCAGGTCCGTCACCGACGGCAGGGCACGCTCCATCGGCGAGGGGAACGCGCCGGTCAGCAGCTCCAGCAGTTCCGTCATGCCCACCCCGGTCTCGGCGGAGGTCGCCAGCACCGGATAGAAGCTGCCGCGCACCACGGCGATCTCCAGGTCGGCGGTGAGGGTGTGCAGGTCGATCTGGGCGCCGCCGAGATAGCGGTCCATCAGGGTTTCGTCTTCGCTCTCGGTGATGATCCCCTCGATCAGGGTGGCCCGGGCCGGCTCCGCGTCAGCGCGTTCGGCCTCGGTGGCCGGCCGTTGGGTGGGCCCGGCGGTGCCCGCGCCGGAGTCCGAGACCGTGCCGGAGAGCAACCCCAGCAGCCCGGTGATGCTCCCGTCGGTGCGGATCGGCACGGCCAGCGGCAACACGGCGCCGAAGTTCTCCTGGCACGCCGCCAGCACCGCCTCGTACGCCGCCCGCGGGTGATCGATCCGGTTGATCACCACCGCCCGGGGCATCCCGATGCGCTCGCACTCCGCCCAGAGAGCGGTGGTGGCCGCGTCGACACCGTCAACGGCCGAGACCACGAACAGCGCCGCATCCGCTGCCCGCAGCCCGGCACGCAGGTCGCCGACAAAATCGGCGTAGCCCGGGGTGTCGAGCAGGTTCACCTTCACCTCGCCGACCGTCAGCGGCAGCACCGACAGCGCCACGGATCGTTGCTGGTGGATCTCGGACGGGTCCGAGTCGCTCACCGTGCTGCCGCCCTCGATCGTGCCCATCCGGGTGAGGGCACCGGTGGCCGCGAGCAGCGCTTCGGCGAGCAGGGTCTTACCGGCGCCGGACCGACCGACTAGGGCGACGTTGCGGATTTTCTCCGGCCGATCTGCCGGAGGGCCCGACGACGTCGCGGCCTTGCGTTGTTCCGCGCCGCCCCGGCCCGTCCCCTTCGACGCATCCTGTTTTCCCGACATGAGCAACTCCCGACGTCGTCGTCCCAACTTTTCCTCACCGCTGCATCCAATTGACACCCAGACCTCACCAAACGGCAAGGGCCGACCGGCACGCTACCCCCTGTGCGCAACCCCCCAGCGATCCCGGCCTGCCAGGCATAGGGTCTCGCCAAGCACACCGTGAGGGAGGTCATCTGATGGGACATCTGGTCTACGACTCGAGCCTCAGAATCGACTTCAACGATCGGATGCTCGCCCATCTTCAGGTTGCCTTCGCGGTGAAGCTGCACTCGAACGAGAGTTTCCAGTTCTCCTGGCGACAGGACAGAGATGGCGACGGCGGTCGAGGTTCGATCTGGATCCACCCCCACATTTCGATCCTCTACAGGTTCACCGATCGACTGAAGCCAACGCTCAATCCCCGCTGGATCGAAGCGCTCGTTCGCTCCGCCGACACGCCAGAGGGCATGTCCGCCCTGCCCGAACCGAGCGCGCTCAGCACGGCTGCGGTTCCGCCCGCCGCACCATGACACGCTGAGCGGGGCCATGGTGGCTCGGCGCCCGTTACGCTCGAGCCATGGGTTCCCGAACTGAGCAGTCCACGCGGGTGCGCCCGACCGGGCAACGGATGCCGTCCTCGTCGCGTCGCACCCCCGCCCGGCGCACATCCCGCGCCGCACGGTACCTCCCGATCCTGGTCTTCGTGGCCGGCTACCTCGTCGTGCACCTGCTCTGGCCGATCCCCGTATGGGTGGCCGGCCTCTACCTCGTCGCCAGCATCGTCTGCTTCGCCGTCTACGCGGCCGACAAGTCTGCGGCCACTAAGGGGCGCTGGCGGGTGTCGGAGAAGACGCTGCTGCTGCTCGGCGTCGTCGGCGGCTGGCCGGGCGCCATCGTCGCCCAGCAGACGCTGCGGCACAAGACCCAGAAGGCCAGCTTCCGGTCCGCCTTCTGGGCAACAGTATTTCTGAACCTGCTTGCCTTCGCGGTGTTCGCGACGCCCGTGTTCGACCTCCTGGCCGAGTGGACCCAGCGAACCCTGTCCCTCTAGCGTCGAGTCTCAGCCGGAATGCGCGAGGTTAGCGCACCCCGCCCATCAGCCGCAGGATCGGCCGGGCGAACAGCGCCAGGATAATCCCGAGCACAATGGCGATGCCACCGAGCACCCCGAAGTACAGGTGTTCGGGGGCCACCGCGTACCACTCGGCCAGCAGACCGGAGATGGCGGTGCCGAGGGCGACCGACAGGAAGAACAGCGCGACCATCTGGGTCTTGAACAGTTCGGGCGCGAGCTTCGTGGAGACGGACAGCCCGACGGGTGACAGCAGCAGTTCCGCGACGGTGAAGACCAGCAGGATGCCGACCATTGCCAGCAACGGGGTCGAGTTGGCCGCGCCCCCGGCGAACGGCAGGAAGAAAAGGAACCCCACGCCCATGATCGCTGTGCCGAAGGCGAATTTCACCGGCGTGGACGGCTGCTTCGAGCCCCACTTGGTCCACAGCGCAGCGAACACACCCGACAGCACGATGATGAAGACCGGGTTGATCGACTGCACCCACGACACCGGCATCTCCCAGCCGAAGAACACGCGGTCAAGCCGCAGGTCCGAGTAGAGCGTCACGACGGTGAACTGCTGCTGGTAGAGCGACCAGAACGCCACACTCGCCACGAACAGCGGGATGAACGCGTACACGCGCTTCCGTTCCACCGTGGTGATGTTCCGGTTGGTGAGAATCACGACGAAGTACGACACGGATGCGACGATCGTCACGCCGATGACGATGGTCACCAGGTTCGAGGCGGTGATGATCCCCATGAGCACCAGCACCACGATGAGCACGATGAACGCGGCCGCGATCATCGCGTACGGCAGGTACTTGCTGCGCGGCAGCGGGTCGGGCACCTCGCGGGAGGAGTCGGGCAGGCGCTTGCGCCCGAACGAGTACTGGGTCAGACCGATCGCCATTCCCACGGCGGCCAGACCGAATCCGTAGTGGAAGCCGATGGTTGACTGCAGCAGTCCGGTGAGGATCGGGCCGAAGAACGCGCCCAGGTTGATGCCGAGGTAGAACAAGGAGAAACCGGCGTCGCGGCGGGGATCGTCCTTGCGGTACAGCGTGCCGACCACGGAGGTCGCGTTGGCCTTGAGACCACCGCTGCCGAACGCGATCAGGATCAGGCCGACGATGACTCCGGCGACGCCCGGGATCAGGGCCAGGGCGATGTGCCCGACCATGATGACGACCGCACTGACGTAGAGCACCCGTTCGGAACCGGCCAGCCGGTCGGCGATCCAGGCGCCCAGGATGGTGGAGAGGTAAACCGCTCCGCCGTACGCCCCGACGATGCCCGCGGCCGTGGCCTGCGGGATATCGAGGCCGCCCTCCGCCGCCGAGTAGTACAAATAGAGCAGCAGGATGCCCTGCATCCCGTAGAACGAGAAGCGTTCCCACATCTCGACACCGAAAATGCTGGCCAGCGCCCGAGGCTGACCAAAGAACCGATGGTCGTCCTGTGGGGTGCCTGCCGCTGACTCCGCAATGTTTGTCATTGTTCCGACGATACTACGGAGGCGGAACTCCGAATACCGTGGGTCGGCTGACGCGGGCGGCATAGGCTATGGCGCTCCGCGGCATCCGTGATGTCGAATTCGCGAGTCATCGAGCCTCGAACCACACCTGGGTGAACCCGCCGGCGGCGATGAACACCGTGCCGCCGCGCTTGTCGCCTTTGCCCTTGCGCGCGTCGGGGATCGGCTGGCCGGCGGCGTCGAAGGCCTGCTGCACCAGCTGCTGCCCGCGCGGCACGTCGATGCGGCGCTTCGTGTCAGCGACGTCGGCGCTCACGAACAGCGTCGAGTAGCCGTCCGGCCCGGTCACCGCGACCGTGGAGATCAGCGGCTGGATCAGCAGCGCGTCCAGCTGCACCGAAGCATCCGTCGTGCCGACGACCTCGCTGGCCTTGCCCGGCAGGGTGTTGGCCAGTGGCAGCGGCAGTAGCTGGCCGGGCACCTCGGTGACGCCTTGCTCGCCGGCGCCGCCGTTGGCTGTGCTGCCCAACAGCGGGGCCTTGCCCTTGCCCGGCCGCTTGCTGCCGACGGTCCACGTGGTCGTGCCAGCGGGGTCGACGACCTGGTTCACGATCGGGTGCACCCGGCGCGCCTGGTCGTCGGTCGGGACGGTGATGCGCAGGGTGCCTCCCGCCGCCAGGTCCACGTAGGCGCCGCCGGACCAGTTGGCCTCACCGGTCCAGGCCGAGGCCGGGGTGGTCACGGTGCCGCCGGTGATCGTCCCGGACTCGGCCTCCACCACACTGAGCCCGTCGGTGGCCACCGTGGCGGTGATTCCCAGGGCCGCGGCCTTGAGGTCGGGGTTGGCGTCCAGGGTGAGCATCGAGAACAGCGCGTGGATGGTCGACTCGGCGCCGGAGTTGGGGTTCACCCCGCCGTCCGGCTCGATGCCGTCGATGGCGGTGCCCGTGGCCGGGTCGTACGCCGGCAGGCCACTGGGGTTCGCGCCGAAGTACCAGCCGGCGGTGATCGCGGCGAGGTTCAGCAGCCCGGGGGCATCGGCGGCCTCAGCGGTGGCCACCAGGCTCTGCAGCCGGGAATCGACGCCGTAGGCGATCTGCGCCTCGCCGGGGGTCGGCGACCAGGCGTTGTCAGGTCCGCCCGCGGCGAGCAGCTGCGGGGTGAACTGTGCGGTGTCCTGAACCGCGGCCGCGAGCAGGGTCGGGTCGTCGAGCACCCCGGATGCCGTTGCCACGGCCGCCGGGGCCAGCCCGCCCCAGGCGTGCCACAGGCTGGGCGACTTCGTCCACGGCATGATCGCGCCGAAAGGCCAGTCGCCGCTGGCGCCCTCATCCGTCGACATCGCCGCGATGCCCTCGCTCAGCTGGCTGAGCGCGGTTTCGGCCACGGCCACGGTGGGGCCGGCGGGCTCGGCCTGCAGGTAGGCGGCGAGGCCGAGCACGGCCTCGGCCGACGCATCCGCGCCGTCGGCGATCAGCCAGGCCGGCACCGGGTCGCCGTCGGCGACGTCGTAGCTGGGGTAGTCGCCGAGCGACCCGGCGTTGAGCGCGGCCAGGCTGAGGTTGAGCCGCTCCTCGAGGAACGCGGCGAACTCCGGGTCATCGTCGGCGAACGCGGCGTAGCCCTCGCCGAGCGCCCACACCATGCGGGCCAGCCAGTAGGACTCGTCCGAGTCGCTCGGGTCGGGCAGCTCGACGGGCTTGGCGCTGGGGTTCAGGGTGCCGTCCACCTGCTGCCAGAGCACCACGTTGCCGGCGTTGGGTCCCTCGGTGGTCTGCAAGTAGGTGAGCGAGCGCAGGGTCTGGAAGGCGTGGTCCCGGCTCGTCGTGTCGCCGGTCTGTTGCCAATGCCGCAGGTACACCACGGCGGCGCGGGAGGTGTCGTCGGCGTTGAACGCGCCCTGGCTGTAGTAGCCGGTGGCCGAGTCGAAAACACCGCCGCCGATCGGGCTGTAACTGCCGTCGTCGTTCTTGTCGGCATAGGTCCAGGGTGCCTCGACCACCGGGTTCTCCGCGGCCTGGTAGGTGGTGTGCCCGGCGATCACCGGCAGGGGCACCTCGGCGAGCAGGAAGTTGAGGTGGCTGAGGTTGGTGAGCGGGGCGGATGCTTCGGCGGCCGGGAGAGCCGCCGGGGTGCTTTTTGCGGTGGTGCCGGTAGTGGTGGTGGCCGCCGACGCTGGCACGGCGGCCAGGGCGCCGGTGCCGACGAGGGCGACCGACAGGGTGGCGGCCAGGGCGAAACGGCCCGGCCGTGAGTGAGCGGATGAACAGGAGCTTGATCGAACATCGTTGTACGTCATTCGTCAACTAAACCGGTTAAGTTCCGTCGCGTCAAGAGTTATCCTCAGTTCTCTCCACAGGTCCGTCCGGCCTCCACC
The DNA here is from genome assembly GCF_004402745.1 of Cryobacterium sp. TMN-39-2. Taxonomy (NCBI): domain Bacteria; kingdom Bacillati; phylum Actinomycetota; class Actinomycetes; order Micrococcales; family Microbacteriaceae; genus Cryobacterium; species Cryobacterium sp. TMN-39-2. The sequence continues at coordinate 177,728 of NZ_SOFX01000038.1, read as the reverse complement.
TGCGAAATCCAGGGCGTTGTGCCCCCGCGCGCGGCGGACGAGACTGGCGCGTATCACTGGCATCGACCCGGAAAGAAGGCCGCCATGACTGCCGTTCTCGTCATCATCGCCGCACTGATCGCCCTCGTCGGTTACGCCTTCGGCACCAAGGCCGGCCGGAGTCGATACGAGAAGGTTGAGCGTGGCGCCCGGAAAGTCTGGAACGGGCCGGAGGCCAAGAAGGGTCGCGCCCACCTGCAGAAGCTGGCCAAACACAACGCGAAGAAGATCGACAAGGCGCTGCACCACTAGACGCTCCCCCAGGGGGCAGCTGCGGTCCCCAGCCGGAATGCACAACGAGTGTTGCGCAATGATCGTTGTTCTTATATCGTCGGGGGCATGACTCCCCGCGATACCCGCCGAACCACGCTCACGTCGGCCGCCTCGATGCGGGTGCTCGCGCATCCGACCCGCCTGCGTCTGCTGGGATTGCTGCGCGAACTCGGACCGCAGACCGCGGCGCAGCTCGGCGACATCGTGGACGAGGCCCCGGGCACCATCAGCTACCACCTCGGCAAGCTGGCCTCCATCGCGTTGATCGAGCCCGCCGAGGCGCAGAGCAGCGACCAGCGCGAACACTGGTGGCAGGCCACCACCGCGCTCACCAGCTGGGAGCCCGCCGATCTGCTCGACGATCCCGACCAGCTCGCCGCCTCGGCGAGCCTGCAGAAGTCGATCGCCCAGGCCTACGCCGCCCGGTACACCGACTACATCGACGCAACACCGAACCTCCCCCGCGACTGGGTCGGCGCCGCCGCCAGCGGTGACCGCAGCCTGCGCCTGACCGTCGAGGAGCTCACCGCCATGCGCGCCGAACTCGAGGCGCTCGTGGACCGCTGGGTCGAGACCGGGGCCGCCCACGACCCCGCCGGCAGCGACGGCGCCGAACCCGTGGTGCTGGTCTACCAGGCCTACCGCCGCCCCTGACCGGCCCACCGATGACCACACCCACCACGGAGGCGCGCCCCCGCGACCGCCGCGCCACCGGTTCCCTCACCGCGCTGCTCACCGCACACGCCATCTCCCAAACGGGCAACGTCGTGACCGCGTTCGCCATCCCCTTTTACGTGCTCGGCCTCGGCGGCTCCGGGGTCGAGGTGGGCGTCGCCGCGTTCTTCGCCACCGCCCCGGTCGTGATCGGCGGAGCGCTCGGAGGGGTCGTCGTCGACAGGGTCGGCCACCGCCGCGCGGCCATCGTCGCCGACCTGGTCAGCGGAGCGACCGTGCTGACCATCCCGGTGCTCGCCCTCACCGTCGGCCTGCCGTTCTGGGCACTCCTCTTATTGGTGTTCGCCGGGGGCCTGCTGGACACCCCCGGGCAGACCGCCCGGCGGGTGATGCTGCCGAGCCTCACCGCCCGGGCAGGAGTACGCCTCGAGCAGAGCGTCGGCCTGCTCGACGGCTCGGAACGCTTCGCGAGGCTGATCGGCGCCTCCATCGCCGGACTGCTCGTCGCGCTGGTGGGGCCGATGGCGGCCCTGTTCGTCAACGCCGCCACCTTCGCGGTCTCGGCGCTGCTCACCTGGGCGTTCGTGGCCGTTCTGCCTGCCGACTCCCTCAAGCCCGCGGCCGTCGACCGCTCCGACGCGCCCCGAACCAGCTACTGGGCCGACCTCGCCGAGGGATTCCGGTTTGTCATCCACGACCCGCTGATGCGGCTGATTGTGGGCCTGGTTCTCATCACGAACCTGTTCGACGCGGCCCGCGGTGCGACCCTGCTGCCCCTCTACGCGAACGATCGCCTGGGCGGCGCGGCCGTGCTGGGTCTGCTGGTGGCGGTCATGGGCGGATGCGCCCTGGTCGGCAACGTCGTCTTCGGTTTCGTCGCCCACCGCGTTCCTCGCCGGCTGACCTTTGCGGCGTGCTTCGCCCTGGCCGGCGGGCCCTCGAGCGCAGCCTTCGCCCTCGGCGCTCCACTGCCCGTGCTCGTCGCCATGACCGCGCTGTCCGGCCTGGCCGCCGGGGCGATCAACCCGATCCTGGGCACCGTGGAGCTCGAACGTGTTCCCCCGCACATGCGCGGCCGGGTGTTCGGCATGATCAACGCCGGCGCCTGGGCGGGGGTGCCGTTCGGCGCCCTGCTCGGCGGTATCGCCGCCGACACCATCGGCCTCGCGGCATCCTTCGGCATCATCGCCGTCGCCTACACTCTCGTCACGCTGAGCCCGCTCACCGGTGGCGCCTGGCGCGAGATGGAGCGGCAGCCGGCGCCGACGACCGACACCTGATCCACCGCGGCCGTCCGCGGCTGCCCGCGGCTGCCCTGAGGTCGCGCCAGCGGCGCTATGCGGGTGCAGCGCCGCTATGCGGGTGGCGCGCCACCCGCATACCGGCGCCTTGCCCGCACAACGACATCGAGCCAGCCCAGGCCGTCCCCGAGCTCGCGCGTTGGCCCAACCACGTCGTTGATCTGCATCGGCCCAGCCCACCTGACCCCCGGCACGATCGCCGCCGCGCTGGGGTTCGTGCCGACCGGACGTCCTCGACAGTCGCCCAGGTGGGCCATCCTAGGCTGGGCCCATGCAGAGTAACGCCGTCTTCGTGCCCCGGGACCAGAGCTGGTGATCGCCGACAGCCAGGCGACACGCAGCCGTCGACTATTCGTCACCGGGGTCGTCCTGATCGACCTGATCGCAGTCGCCATCGCCTTCTGGCCGGTGCTTGTTCTCGGCTTGGGGCTCCAAGCGATCGGCGACGCCAACGGCTGGTGGCTGGGCGATCCCAATTCGAACGATAGCGAAGAGGTCTTCGCCACCATCGTCGGAGCGGTCGGTCTGCTGATCGTGCTGGTGGCGGCGGCGGTTCCAGTGGCACTTCTCGCGCGGCGGCAGCGGCAACCGGTGTTCCGCTCAACCGCGCGCAACACGCTCTACCTTCTGGGCGTCTGCCTCGTGGTCGGCATCCTGCTCGTCATCTTCTGACGGGGGCCGCTGAGACTGAGGGACGAACGATTAAGAGGAGATAGGTCGCAAAATAGGATGCTGCGCCCGATTGCATCCTAATAGAGTCACTGTTTCCTTTTTTGGAGGTGCCGGCTGGCTCAGGATGCGTTGACGTTGATCAGCACCTCGTTGCGCCGCAGGAACGCGGGCTTGAACGGTGGATCGTAGCGGGCGAATCGCGGCTGACCAACCGGGGTGAGCCCGGCGGCCGAGATGGCCTGCCGCAGTTCGTCGAGGTGCCGCGTGTAGCTGTCCTGGGTCCAGCGTCCGCGGTAACGGATGACGGCCACGAGTGCCTCAGGCACGGCACGCAGGTGCACCTCGGGGTTGGTCGGGCGCGGGGCGGTGTCGATGGTGAGGCTGGCTGGCAGAACGAAGGCCACCCGGTAGCCACCGTCCGCGGCATCACCGGCATCGACAGGCTGCTGCACCACCGGGGCGGTCATAGCAATCCGCGATCCGGCGGCATCCTGCACCACCGGCGCCGTCATCGCCACCTTGGTGCGGGAGACGTTCTCTCCGCTGATGTAGGCGAACAGAGAACGGAAGGCCCGGTTGCCGGCCTCGTCGAACGGCCCACCGACCACGATTTCGGCCAGCACATGGCCGGGATAGCGGCGCACCTCGAAGTCGTCGTAGCTCTGCACACGGTCGTAGGGCTGCTTTTCGGTCACACGCCCACGCTACAACGCACCCCGCCCGCGACCATGATCGGTCGGGGCGGGGTGCGAACGGAAGCAGTGCCGAGAACTAGACGGCGGCCGGAGCAGCTTCCGGCTTCGTGTAATTGTGGTGGGCCTGCGCCACGGCTTCGTCGAACTCCGCCTCAATCTCGATCGACGGCTTGTAGGTGGCCAGCGAGACCACCACTGTCACCAGCAGGCTCGCGAGGAAGCCCGGCACGATCTCATACATCGTGGCGCTCAGCTCGGAGTTGCCCCAGATGAACACGACCACGGCACCGGTGACCATGCCCGCCAGGGCACCCCAGGTGGAGAGCTTCTTCCAATACAGCGAGAGCAGCACCACGGGGCCGAACGCCGCACCGAAGCCGGCCCAGGCAAAGCCGACCAGTTCCAGGATGGTCGAATCCCGGTTCAGTGCGATCAGCCCGGCGACGAGGGCCACCAGCAGCACGCCCAGACGGCCGAGCATGACCAGCTGCTTGGGCGTCGCATCCTTTTTGCCCACGATCTTGTACAGGTCCTCGACCAGCGCCGAGGAGCAGACGATCAGCTGCGACGAGATGGTGCTCATGATCGCGGCCAGCACCGCCGCCAGCACCAGACCGGCGACGAACGGGTGGAACAGTATCTGCGAGAGCAGCAGGAACACCGTTTCCGGGTTGTCCAGGGTGACGTCGGGGTTCTGCTGGAAGTAGGCGATGCCGATCAGCGCCGTGGCCAGGGCGCCGAGGGCGGTGAGAATCATCCAGCCGATGCCGATCCGGCGGCCGGCCTTGGCGTCCTGCGGGCTGCGCAGCGCCATGAACCGCACGAGGATGTGCGGCTGGCCGACGTAGCCCAGGCCCCACGCGGCGGCAGAGATGACGCCGAGCACGGATCCGCCGGCGGTCAGCGAGAGCAGGTCGGGGTTGACCTCGCGGATGGAGTCGATGGTGGCGCCGATGCCGCCGGTGGCGGAGAGGGCCACCACGGGCACCACGATCAGGGCGGCGAGCATCAGCAGGCCCTGCGCGACGTCGGTGAGGGTGGCACCGAGGAAGCCGCCGAAGAGCGTGTAGAGCAGCGTGACGCCGGCGACGATGAGCATCCCGGCCAGGAAGGTGGAGCCGAACGAGTTCTCGAAGAACACCCCGCCGGCGACCATGCCGGAGGACACGTAGAACGTGAAGAACACCAGGATGATCACACCGGAGACCACGCGCAGCAGACGCGAGGTGTCCTTGAGCCGGTTCTCGAAGAAGCTCGGGATGGTGATGGAGTTGTTGGACACATGGGTGTACGAGCGCAGCCGCGGGGCCACGAACTTCCAGTTCAGCCAGGCGCCGATGGTGAGGCCGATCGCGATCCACGCCTCCACCAGACCGGACACGTAGATGGCGCCGGGCAGGCCGAGCAGCAGCCAACCGGACATGTCGGATGCGCCGGCGCTGAGCGCCGCGGTGCCGGGCTTCAGGCCGCGGCCGGCGAGCATGTAGTCGTCCAGATCCTTCGTTTGCCGAAAGGCAAACCAGCCGATCGCGAGCATCCCGGCGAAGTACAGCACAATCGCCGCCAACTGAAAAGTTTGATCCGTCATTGGAGTTCCTTTTGTTCGGATGCCCGGCCTGCGGGCACTCGGATGCCGCAAGCGGGCACGAGAAGTCGTCAAGTTTCACACACAAACGAGTTTCTGTGAAGTCGCACAGCCCGAACGGCGTCGCCAACGGGGCCGTTCACCGGCTCGGTTACGACCCGGAGGGAGTGGTCCGTCCGGGCGCCGGTATCAGGGTCTCGAGCTCGTCGATCAGGGTGGTGCCGGCGGCGTCGTGTCGGATCGCCTGGCCCAGCGCCTCGGCGGCCTTTCGGTAGTCGTCGGTGCCGAGCACCGTGGTCACACCCCGGGCGATGCGCTGTGCCGGTGCGCGCCGCGACACCGCCACTCCGGCGCCGCGAGCCGTGACCCGGGCGGCGTTGTCGGCCTGGTCGCGGCCGTGGTGCAGGATCACCAGGGGCAGTCCCGCCGCGAGCGCCTTGATGACAGTGCCGTGGCCACCGTGGGTGACGACGAGGCTGGCGTGGCGCATCACCTCGCGGTGCGGCGCCGAATCCACCACCGTGACATTCGCCGGCGCGCGGAGCGCGTCGGCGGGAACCGTGGGCCCCGTGGTCACCAGGCCCCGCACGGGCAGGCTGCCGAGCGCGTCGACGACCCGTTGCAGGCAGTCCACCTGATTCTGGAACGTGGAGGACATCGCGACCAGGACCAGCGGATTGTCACCGGCCGGCGCGGTCCATTCCTCCTCGGCCGCCCAGGCCGGATCGTCCAGGATCGGCCCCACATAGCGGGCGTTGTGCGGCAGCGTCGCCGGAAAGTCGAACGCCCGGGAGGTGAGCACGAGCTGACGTCGGGCGTGATGGATCTGGTCCCACATGTGCGCGACCGGGCCGAGACCGTAGTCGGCCCGCACCGCGTTGATCTTCTCCAGCGCGTACCGGTCGATCATCCGGGCGCCCAGGGCGGTCATGGTCTCATCCCGCAGTCGCCCGAGCGGTCCGTGCACGGGTGACAGGCCGGACCCGAACGGCGGCATGCCCGTGGCCGGCAACGGGTAGGAGTTGGGGAGCAGCACGTCGAACGGGCATCCGAGGGCCTCGGCGGCGATCATGGCGCCGAGCGCAAAGGAGGAGGTGACCAGCAGATCCGGCCGCACGGCGTCCAAAGCGACCGTCGTGTCCCGGGCCTGGGCCGGCGCCGGACCGGTGAACATGTAGTCGGCGATCCCCCGGGCGAGGCTCGTCGGGGTGCGCAGCTCATAGTCGCGGAACGCCTCGGCCGGGCTCCACAGGCAGGGCACGAACATCGCGCCGGTGCTGCGCACCTGGTCCGCCAGCGACTCGTCCGCGAGCACGGTGACCCGGTGCCCCCGGTCGACCAGCCGGCGTGCGACACCGAGCTCGGGAGGAACGGTGCCACCGCCGTCGGTGAGGGCGAACAGGTAGGTGCGCGGTGTGACGGTGGTCTCGGAGGTCGACGCGACGCCGGTCATGCCGGTGATAGTACGCCGATTGCCGGTTCCGGCGCCGACCGCGCCGGTTTCTAGACGACCGCCAGCTCAGCGCCGAGCACGGCATGGGTGATGAGGCGGTCCAGCGCTCGCACGTCGACGGCCTTGCCCACCTTGATCTTGATGTGACCGGCCCGCGTCCACAACTCGATTTCCCCGTTCATGTCGAGCGAGCCGGCGTTCTCCGACGACCACATGTTCACGCTGGAGTACGGCAGCGAGTACATCTCGACCTTCTTGCCGGTGATCCCCTGAGCATCCCGCACGATAAGACGCTTGGTCGTGAACACCGCGCTGTCCCGGAACGTCTTGTACGCGGCGACCGCCTTCTCCCCCGGAACAAGCATGGGTTCAACGTCGGCCGGGATCGGAACCTCGGAGACAAAAGTCCAGGCGGTGATTGCAGCGGTATCCATGGGAGTCCTTTGGGTCAGGTTCACCGCGTCTGAACGGATGCGGCACGGCCAATCTATTGCTCGTCGGCCACGAGCTCGGGCAGCGGCAGACCCCCATAGCGGGGCTTCGCAAGCGCCCTACCGCGGTCGCCGCAACCGGATCGGCCCCTTCGCTGTCGACGGATCCACCACGGAACCACCCTGCGTGATCTGCAGTGCTCCGCGGGCGACCATCCGCCGGGCGGCCCGCCGGGCCGGCTCCATGAGGTCGCGCCACTCCTCGCCGCCGATGGCCCGCGCCGCGTCGGACGGACAGATCGTGGCATCCTGCGCCCGCGCATCCAGCAACGTCACGATGGTCTCCTCCAGCCGGAGGTCGGTCGAGTTGATGCCGTGTGAGCGGCACGCGGCGGAGCAGTATTTCACCGCATCCCAGTTGTCAGCCCACTTGGCGCGCCACTCGATGCGCCGTCCACACGAGGCGCAGGTCTTGTCTGCCCGATCATCGGGAGAGGCGGGGGTGCGTTGACGGTGGGCCATGCCTTCTATCCTGCGGGATTCCTGCCCTGAGCGCTCTCCTACTGGCCGGCCGCCACGTCGATCAGCACCTTTCCCACCACGCCGCTCTCCACCAGCGCATGGGCATCCGCGGTGTGCGCGAGATCGGTGCGGTGCAGCGGCAGCCCGGCCTCCTCCCCCACGGCGAGCGCGCCGTCGATGAGGGCGGCGGTGATGTCCTCGGCCGCGGCCCGAATCGCGTCCATCCCCACCGTGTAGAGCAGCACGAACTGGTAGCGCACGTTGAGGCTGAAGTGCTGGCGCACGTCGAGGGTCATCTGGTCGCCGCCGTTGTTGGCGTAGACCGCGATCGACCCACGGTTACGGATGACCGCCAGGTCTAGCCGCGCATTCTGGGCGGGTGCGACCTCAACGATCAGGTCCACCCCCTCCGGTGCGATCGCCCGGATCTGGGCGACGATGTCCGGGTCGGTGTAGGTGAGCACGTGCTGCGCGCCGGCGGCGGTGGCCAGTGCCGCCTTTGCGGGTGAGCTCACGGTGGTGATGACGGATGCTTCGGCCCACCGGGCCAGCTGGATCGCGGCATGCCCGACCGCCCCGGCCCCGCCCGCCACGAGCACCACCTTGCCGGCCAGCGCCCCCGGCTGCAGCCGGCGCGGACCGTCTTCGGCCACCGTCAACGCGCGATGCGCCGTGATCGCCGGCACCCCGAGGCTTGCGCCCTGGTCGAAGCTCGCGTTCGCCGGCAGCCCGAAGACGCGCTCCGCGGGGAGCACGGCGTACTCCTGGGCCGAGCCGCTGTTCGCCCGCTGGTATGCGGCGAGCGCCAGCCAGACCCGGTCGCCCACCGCGACATGCTGCACGCCGGCGCCGACCGCATCCGCGATGCCGGCACCGTCCTGGCCGGGCACCACGTCGTCGAACGCGAGCTTCTCGCCCGGCGCCGAGCCGGCGCGGGACTTCCAGTCGGTGGGGTTCACCCCGCTGACCACGATGCGCACCCGCACCTCGCCGGCGCCGGGTTCGGTCACCGGCCGATCCACAAGCTGAAGCACGGACGGGTCACCGGTCTGGCTGTACACAATGGTCTTCATATCAGGGGTAACGCAGCCGCCGCCGGAATGGTTCCCGTGGCAGCACAACGGCCCCGCAGCGATGGTCGCTGCGGGGCCGTTCACGTGCGCGTGTGGGTTAGCCCTGCGCGATGGTCCAGGGACCGGTGGCGAAGACGGCGATGACCGACGGGCCGGCGCTGATCGGAACGGTGCCCGAGTAGGGGCTGGCGCCGTTGACCAGGCTGGCCCCGCTGAAGTTGCCGTTGGAGTATTCGACGTCGGTGTACTCGAATACGGCGAAGACGCCTTCAGTCTCGGAGCCGAGCACCAGGTTGGTCGCGTCACCGTTGTAGAAGAACACGTTCTCGCCGGTTCCGGCGGTCGGGAGCTCGGTCGCGTAGGAGATAGGCGCAACGTCGATCGTCCAGGGGCCATCTGCCGTGATCTTGAGCGAGACAGCAGGCTCCTCGGAATCGAGCCCATACAGACCGTAGGCGAGGATGCCGGTGTACGCACCGAAGGCATTCACGCTCATTGCCGACATAGTGGGCTGGTTCTGCGCGTCCAGCACCTCTACGAAGAAGTTACTTGTTCCCGCGTGGGTTGCCCGCACCAGTCCGGCCGCGGTATCAGCCGGCAGCGTGACGACCGAGTCACCGGTGCCGGACTGGCTGATGGCCTCGAACGTGCCGTACTTCTCGTCGGCCCAGGCGGCCAGGTCGGTCGGCTTGGCCACGGTCTCGGCCTCGACCGGCGCGGCGGCGGTGCCGTCCAGCTCCTGAGCGGACTGCGAGATCGCTGCCACAGTCGCCGCGGCGGTTGCGCCAGCCACGGCGCCGCCGATGCCACCAACCACAACGAAGATGCCCGTGATAATCCAGGCCAGGACCTTCTTCTGGTCATAGCCGGTGAGCGGCTGGCCCTGCTTGTCCTTCGTCTTACCGATGAGCACGATGATCAGGTCGATCAGCGACCAGATACCGAGGCCGCCGGCGGTCACGAGCTTGAGCACGCCGGTGCCGATCTTGCCGAGGTAGAACCGGTCGGCGCCGAAGCCGCCCAGGAGCCAGGCGAACAGCCAGGTGGCGACGAAGCTCCGCTGCGGGTGGACCGGCGTGGTCATCACGATCGGATCTTTGGTGACGGTGGGGGTGGACATGTGACTCCTTGGTGAGCGTGACAACTCTGGGAGCCGACAGCCGCATGGACCGACGTCGCGTGTGTCCCCCCAGAACACGTGTCTAAAGGATAGGGCCCTTGGCCCTGATCAACGGACAAAACAGACTCATATTTCCAAGCTGCGCTCAAGGCACCCCGGCAGATGTGGCAAAGCGCCCGCCCCGACTCGTCGACGCGGCCGGCCGGCCGGGCAATCAACGCGCACTACCCCGAGGACGCCTACGGAAAGACCAAGCCCGGCGTGCGTGACGCTCTCGCCGAGCTCGCGCGGTGAGCGCCCAGGTGAGCAGGGCGCCGGTCGCGAAGAACGCGCCGAGCAGGGCCGAGCCGGTCCACCCCGCGGAGTCGTAGAGGGCGGTGGTGGTCGTGGCGCCCAGAGCGGAACCGAGAGAGTAGAACACCATGTAGGCGCCAATCGTGGTGCTGATGCGGTCGGAATAGGCGGCGGTGAGGATGTGCTGGTTGCTCACGTGCACGACCTGCACCGCGAAGTCGAGCAGGACCACGCCGGCCACCAGAAGGATCAGCGACCAACCGAGCTGTCCGATGGCCAGCCAGGACACGACCAGGGCAACGAGCGCGATGCCCGCGATACGGTTGGCCTGCCCCGTGTCCGCCCAACGACCGGCGCGACCGGCACCCGCCGCGCCAGCGAGGCCGGCCAGGCCGAACAGGCCGATCTGCGCCTCGCTGAGGTACCACGGCGAAGCACTCAGGGGCAACGCCAGTCCGCTCCACAGTGCACCGAAGGACGCGAACAGGAAGAACGCGATCAGTCCACGGCCCAGAAACGCGGGATGCGTGAACATGCCGGCGAAGGAACTCAGCAGCGACCCATACCGGGAGACGCGCCCCCGGCCATCCGCAGGCAGCAGCAGCAGGACCAACCCGGCCAGCGTCGCCGCGAGCACGGCGAGCACCACGTAAATGCTGCGCCACCCCCACACCTCCGTCAGGAGCCCAGCAAGCAGGCGCACACCGAGGATGCCGATCAACACGCCCGACGTGACGATGCCGATGTTGCGGCCGCGCTCGGACGGTGCCGAGAGGGCCGTCGCGTAGGCGACCGCGGTCTGCACCACCACGGCGAACAGGCCCGCCATCGCGAGTCCGACAAACGCCAGCCACGCTTCCGAGGCGACCGCCACCACCATCAGGCCCGCCGCGACCACTACCAGGTGCACCAGGATCAGGCGCCTGCGGTCGAGGAGATCCCCCAGCGGCACCAGGAGAATCAGCCCGACCAGGTAACCGAGTTGGCCCACGGCCACGAACCATCCCACCGCGTCGACCGGCACACCCAGATCACGCCCCATCTGGCCCACGACCGGCTGCCCCGCATACACACTCGCCACCGCGACCCCGCAGACCACCGCAAGCAGCACCCTTGTCCATCCGTTGATATCAACCACCCCTTTCAGTTGCAATTTGCTACTCAACGAAAGCTAGGGCAAACTGGTTGCACAATGCAACTCAACGGAGGTGTGATGCCGGACGCCCCACCCGCACGCGTCGTGTGGACAGACCCGAACTGCCCGGTGGCCCGAACGGCCGACCTGGTCGGTGACCGCTGGAGCCTGCTGGTCATCCGGGACGCGATGGACGGCGCCCGAACCTTCACCGATTTCGTTCAGCGCACAGGCATCGCGCGCAACATCCTCACCGACCGACTGCGCAAGCTCACCGCACACGGCCTCCTCACGCAGGTAGATGCGCCGTCCGGCACCCGCAAGCTCTATCAACTCACCGACGCGGGCAAAGACTTCTTTGCGGTGATCGTTGCCCTGCGGCAGTGGGGCGAGCGTCACGCGTTCGCCGACGGCGAAGATCGATCGGTGCTGCTCGGTGCGGATGACGCCCGCGTTCCGCAACTCGTGCCGAGAGCGACGGACGGAACGGTTCTGACAAGCGAGAACACCCACGTCCGGCGGACGGCGTAACGGCACGAATCCGGCTATCTCGACTTCCAGCAACTCAACCGGCAGCTACGGAACCGGCGCGCCGGCCGCTATGCCGTCGGCTCGAACGTGATCGCGCCCGCCCTGGCGAAATCCCGGATCAGCACGAGAGCCTCTTCCACCAGGACCGAGTCGAACGTTCGTCCCTGGTCCTTTTCGTTCTTCTCGACGCTGAGCCGCCCCTCGTGGTCTGCGAGAACCTCTGTCTTTACAGCTAGGGCTATCTCTCCCAGAGTGCGCTCACCGTCGACGAACGGCAGAAAGCGCGCACCAAGCTCCGAGACAGCGAAGGGTGCGTCGTCGCCGGCACGGAGGAGATATCCCTCGTCCAGGTCCTCGACAACGGCTATGTCCCGCCGCGGTACCGGCACCACTGTGAGGTCCTCAAAGCCGGCGTCGCCCGCCACCAGCGCTATGAAACCTTGACCTGCCAACCAGCCGAGCAAACCCAACTCTTCCGCCGTGAAATCACGGTCACCGACGGTGGGGTCGAGCGAGCTGATCAAGGTGCAATACGCCGGAGTCAGCTTCACCCCACGCTTGTCGCCACCGGTTCGGTCACCCACCGTAAGCGTGTGGCCGCTCTCAAAAGGCGTCAAATAACCCAGTCCCACGTAGCGAATTCCGGGGTTCACCATGGCCGGGTCGTAGTGGATGGTCATATGCATCGCGCTCAGGCCTGAGCTTTCTGCCCGAATTCCCCGAGTAGTTGATTCAATTCCGCAGGGTTGGTCGAGTGCGGTGCCCGTGCGAGTGGCATCTCAACGGCGATGAGGTCAGACTGCGCCGGGGGCCGCCCGTGGCCGTCGAAGAGCGCAAGCTGCATGAGCCGATCAGCGTAGCCTTCGGTGCGCGGTGACTCGTACCAGGTGAACCCTGTGTAGCCAGGCTCCACGGCAAGGGGATCGAAGCGCCAGCGCTCGACCCGTGCCCTCGACTCGTTCTCAACGGTCTGGTCTTGCCGCGCTGCCCGCTGCTTCTTCCGGCGAACAACGATGAGCGCGATGCCCAGCCCGAGGAACAGGGTAAGGGGTATGGCCTGCGGGATAATCGATCCCGCAGCCCCAGGATTGATGGCCTCGCAATCGGCTTCGCTGAGGAGGATATTGGATGGGTCGTCGAGGGTCGCCAGACATTCTTCGTAGGTGAACCCGCCCGTGGCAGGCGCGGAATCCGTGACGCTCAGCGCGAAAAGCTGAACCAGCAGGCCGAGCATGAACAAGCCGGCCACAGCGAAGCTCACTATGGAAGCAACTTTCAGACCGGATTGACGCAGACTTGCCGGGCGCCGCATGAGACGCTGCTTCTCGTCATTGGGGATCTCGGCCTGGGCCTGCCCGATAGCCCGCGCCCAACCCTGCAGCCAGTGAGAATCACGATCGCGCAGTGTCTGCGCAAGCGCGAAGGCCGGCTCCCGCCAGGCCAGAAACGCGACCCCTTCGGGTGTCTGCCGCCACCTGGCGAATTCATTCCATGTGATCTGCTCGGCCAGCTCATTCTGGCGCTCGGCCATGACGTGCTGCAGCGCAAGCTGCTCCTCTGCTGCCCGCGCCGCGCGAGCCGCCTGGAATGCAGTTGCGGCCTGGAAACCCGCGCCGACCCAGGCGCCGGTCGCGGCGCTCCGTGCGGCCTGGCTCGTTGTGGCGTTGCTCTGAGCCGACTGCGCCGTCGAGCGCGCGGTGTCCTGTAGGTGACGTTCGCTGTTGTGCAGAGAGTTGCGGATGTCGCGGATGTCTTTGGCCATAGCTGTGTTCCCCCGTTGTCTGAGCCGGCGCCGGTGACGTGGCACAGTTGCCCGTGCCCTCCTCTGCCGACCTCCACCTCATCGGAGTGTAATGGCCGGACCAACCGGGCGACAGCAGCATTGGTCGGCGTCAACCCCCGACGGAATCTCCACCGAGGGCGATAAACTCGCATTACCTCGTGAATGGCTGCGGCGGCTACGCCTCCTCGGCGTCGAACCGCTCCCGCGCCCGCTCCACCTCGGGCATGTTCTCGGTGGTCCAGCGCAGCAGCGCGTCAACGAGCTCGTTGAGCGTGTTGCCCACCGGCGCGATCCGGTACTCCACCGCTACCGGACGGGACTGCAGAACCACTCGCTCAATCATGCCGTTGCGCTCGAGCCGGCGCAGCGACGCGGTCAGTGACTTCTGTCCGATCGCCGGGATGGCTCGGCGCAACTCGTTGAACCGCAGGTCCTTCCCACACAGCACGTCGAGCACCTGCAGCGACCACTTATCGAGCACCTGGTCGAGCAGCTCGCGGTGCGGCGCATCCACCTGGAGAAGTTCAGATCCGGCCGGAGAGGTTTCATTCACGACACCTAGTCTCGTTGAAGTTCCCTTCGTGCACTAGGTAGACAGGAGATACCACTTGAAAACCTCGACGAAAGCAGCCCTATGAGCGTCCAGACCCTGTCCCCCGCCAACATGTTCCAGCCCGTCCCGTACCATCACGTCGCCATCGGCACGGGCACCCGACACGTACACGTCGCCGGTCAGATCTCCCGCGACGGCGACGCCAACCGCATCGCCACCGGCGACCTCACCGGGCAGGTCGCCCAGGTGCTCCGCAACACGGCTCTCGGCCTGGCCGGCGCCGGTGCGACCTTCGCGGATGTCGTGCGGCTGCGCTTCTTCCTCACCGACGCATCCGCACCAGGCCGGGTCGAGGACTTCATGGCCGGCATCGAACTGGTGGCCGACGAGCTGGGGCTGCCGCAGCCGCTGCCGCCGGTGTCCGTCATCGGCGTGGACTTCCTCTTCGAACCCGACGTGCTCGTCGAGCTCGAGGCGTACGCCGTGCTCGACTGAGCGAGTGCGACGTTTCGCGGGTCAGGCGCCGTTGCGCACCAGGCGCGCCACCCGCGAAGCGGCGCTTGGCCCGCGCAACTCGGAAGGCCGGCCGCGCGGCACCCACCCAGTCGGCGGGAACTGACGTGCGATGCACCTACTGAACTCCCGAGAAGTCGCTTTTGAGCCCTCGGAGCGCCCCCAACGGGCCCCAACTGGTACCTCGACGGAAGCACTCTCGCGAGGTGACAGCTGGGACCGCTTTACTCACCACCAGCGGAACCGGCGGGGCACCGCGCCGGCCAGTGTCGCCAGCCCGCCGAGGGCGCAGAGCGCACTGACGCCGGCGAGAACTCCATCGCCGGCTGGCCCGGTGAGCAGCAGGATACCGACGCCGAGCGCCACCACCCCGAGGGTCAGCCGCCACGCCAGGCGCACCCGGGGACTGTGCTCTCGTCGGGCGACGCCACTCCTGCTCGGCCAGCCGCTGCGGGGGCCGGGTGGGTTCGGGTTCTCCACCTCCGGGCCGTCGACGACCGCGGCGAACTCGTTGACCCACCGGCCGGTTCCTACCTCGGGGCAGTTCGCGTGCACGCTGTCCCTGATGGGCCCGAAGTCGGCCGGCGACCCCCGGTACATCGCGGCCGTGAGGCTCACGTCGAACTCGACGCGGCCATCCGCCCAGCAGGCGTCATACCGCACGCGGCGCACCGGCCGGCGACGCCACCGGGATTCACCGATGAATCCGGTGGCGCGCACGGCGACGGGATGGTCTGTGGTTGCAGGCATAAGTCGATGCTCACACACCCAGTCCGCAGCAGCGCCCGCCCACGCCACACCGCGGCGGTCGTGATTGTGGAGACCCCGCACCCCGCACCGGCGCTACACTTCGCGAGCCGGGCCGCGGATGCGAGGTACACCAGCCGCAGCGCGCCCCACGTACAACGGCCGAAGGGCGACCCCGCACCGCGGAGCCGCCCTCTGGCGATGCAGAAAGAAGCTAAACGGCCTCGGCCGCCGCCTCCTTCTCCGCCTTGCGACGAGCCTTCTCGGCGTCGAGCACGGCCTTCTCGGCCGCCTTCTCCTCCGCAATCCAGACGTCACGCTTGGCCCCGGGCACCCAGCCCTTGTCCACAACGCGGATCTGGTAGACGATCGCGACGCTGACAAGCACCACGGCGATAAGGATCGCGAGAATCACTGCGAGGCCGCCGCCCACGCCCACGCTGACGCCCACGAGGGTGCCGAACCAACCGAAGTCGGCGTCACCGAAGGTGCTGTTGGCAAAGCCGAAGTCGCCGAGCACCAGCAGCAGAATGGCGGGCAGGATGGTGATGATCACGCCGTTGACGAAACCACCGATCATCGCGCCGAGGCGTCCGCCGGTCGCGTTGCCGTAGACACCGGCTCCACCACCGGTGAAGAAGTGCGGCACCATGCCGGGCAGGATCAGCGCGAGGCCGAAGACCGGGTTCAGCCAGACCGCCAGCACGCCGAGGGCGAGGAGGCCACCGGCGAAGGAGCTCAGGAAGCCGATCAGCACGGCGTTGGCGCCGAACGGGAACACGATCGGGATGTCGAGCGCCGGACGTGCGCCGGGGACGACCTTCTCAGCGATGCCCTGGAACGCGGGAACCAGTTCACCCAGCACGGTGCGCACACCATAGAGGATGATCGCGACGCCGACACCGAACTGCAGGGCCTGCGCGAAGGCGGCCATGATGAACGCACCCGCGTCGGCGGAGCCGAAGATGTCCAGGGCTTCCTGCAGCGGCAGGGCGATGAGGCCCCAGATGGCGAAGACCATGTAGATGAGCACCATCGACAGTGAGGTGGCGACCATCGAGTCGCGCAGGAACTTGAGGCCCTGCGGGAACTTGATGTCTTCGGTGGACTTGCTGCGACGGCCCACGGCCTGACCGGCGGCACCGGCGGCGATGTAGCCGAGGGTGCCGAAGTGGCCGATGGCGATGGTGTCGTTGCCGGTGATCTTCTTGGTCCACGGGTGCACGAACGCGGGCATGACCACCATGATCACGCCGAGCAGCAGCGCACCGATGAGAACGACGAGCCAGCTGGCCCCATTGCCGAAGCCGACGGAGAGCACCACGGTGAGCATGGTGGCCATGAAGACCATGTGGTGCCCGGTGAGGAACACGTACTTAAGAGGAGTGAACCTGGCCAGGACCAGCATCACCAGGAACCCGAGGGTGAGCACGTAGGCGCTCTGCGCACCGAACTCGTCCTGCGCGATCGCGGTGATCACCTCGTTGGTGGGGATGACGCCCTGTGCGCCGGTCACCGCGAGGATCAGGGTGCCCAGCGGGTCGAGGGAGCCCACTACGACGTTGGCGCCGGCACCGAGGATCAGGAAGCCGAGGGCCGCCTTGAGTGCGCCTCCGATCACCTGCCCGGAGTTGCGCTTGAGCGCCATGAGCCCGATGGCGGTGATGATGCCGATCAGGTACGCAGGCACGTTGAGGATCTGCTGTCCGATGAAGTTCAGTACGACGACGAGCCACTCCATTGTGGGAGCTCCATATTCTGTGAGAAGGGAAGGTGAAGGGGACTACTCGACGGCGGCGGTGAGCTTCTCGGTGATCTCCTCGAGATCGAAGAAGTTCTTGATGATGATGACCTCGGCGGGCACATCGCCGAGTTCCTCGGCCAGCTCCTCCGAGGTGAGCACGATCTCGGCCGTCTGCGCGGCGCCGCGAGCCACACCCATGTCGGCGGCCTCAACATCCGCATCGATACCGAGCTTGGCGAGAACCTTCTCGGCGTTCATTTTCAGGAGCACTGACGTTCCAATGCCCATTCCACAGACGGCGACGATCTTCATGGGGTGCCTTTCGATTGGGTGAGACGAGAGAGTGAAAAGGGGATGCGTGGGGGCCGCGTTACGCAGCAGCGGCGGCGAGTTCGCCGAGCACGGCGCGCACCTCGTCGGAGGAGGTGGCGGTGCGCAGCCGTTCCATGGCCGGCCCGTCGGAGAGCACCCCGGCCAGGGCTCGCATCACCTGGAGGTGAGCGTCGTGGTCAACGGCGGCCAGGCCGATCACGACGGTGACCGGGTCGTTGGCCTTGTTGCCGAATTCCACCGGGGTGGCCAGGCTCACCCAGCTGAGTCCACCGGTGAGCACCGCGGGCGACGGCCGGGAGTGCGCCAGGGCGATGCCCGGGGCGATGACGATGTAGGGGCCGTGCTTCTCGACGGCGTCGATCATCTCGTCGGTGTAGGCAGCCGTGGTGGCACCACCGGAGACCAGACCCGCGCCCGCCAGACGAATCGCGTCGCGCCAGTCAGAGGCATCCGCCTGGGTCTGAATCGACGACAGCGCTTCGGCGAGGTTGAATGCCACGGGTGAACTCCTTTGTTGGGTGCGAGCCGTCTCAACCTGCGAGAGCGACTGGGATGACTGTATAAGCCTAGGCGACCTTTTGTCTACAAGTGCACCAAAGTTTATTGAGATGCCGTCATCGACCCTCGAGAGTCAGTGCCTACGCGCGGAGCGACACACCGCTGCCGCCGGCGCGGGTGAGCCGGCTGATGCGGTCGGCTTCGAAGAGGGCGTCCTGCGCGATGAGAGAGGCCCCGGTGACCCCGGCAATGTGTCCGAGCCGGGTTTTCTCCACGACCAGGCCCTGCAGAGCGAAGTCCCGGGCGCCGGCGAAGATGGCCTCCCGGATGGGCCCGAGGAACGGCTCGCCGGCCTGAGCCAGGTTGCCGCCGATCACCACGGCCTGCGGGTTGAGCAGCCCCACCACGTGGGCCAGGCTCCGCCCGATGGCGGTGCCGGTCTCGCCGAGCAGCCGCAGCACCTCGGCGTCGCCGGCCAGCGCGAGGCCCACGATGTCGTTGCTGGTGCGCACGCTCCGGCCCTGGGCCAGCAGCTCCTGGCGCATCACGGCGCCGCTGGCGATCGTCTCGAGGCGCTGCATCCGTGCGCCGCCCGCGCCCACCGCGCTCAGATCGCCGGCGCCCCCGCGCGAGCCGTGGTAAATCGAGCCGTCGAGCACAAACGCGAGCCCAACGCCGATGCCGGCCTTGAGCACCGCCACGTCGCGGTAGGCGCTCCACGCGCGCCGCACCTCGGCGAGCGCCATGATGTTCACGTCGCGGTCCACCGCGAAGACGGCGTGTTCGTAGCGGCCGGCGAAGTAGTCCTTCACCAGCACGCCCTCCCACTGGGCGTAGACCTGCGGGGTGGCGAGCCTGCCGGTGACGAAGTCGACCGGGCCGGGCACGCCCACGCCGATGCCCACCACGTCGGCGCGGGTCTTGCCGAGCCTGTCGAGCATGTGGTCGAAAACCTGGCCGGCCCACTCGAAGATCTCCGCCGGGCCCTCGCTCAGCCCGATGTCGGCCTCGTCCTCGCTGAGGATGGCGGAGACCAGGTCGGTGATGGCCAGTCGGGTGTGCGAGCCGCCGATGTCCACGGCTAGCAGCAGCCCGGCGTTCGGGTTCACCGCGAACTCCTCCGGCGGGCGGCCGCCGCGGGAATCGAGCTGCCCCACGCTCACCACGATCTCGGCGAGCAACAACTCGTCGAGCCGCCGGGCCAGGGTGATGCGCGACCAGCCGAGCTGATCGATCAGGTCGCTGCGGGTGGTGGCCCGGCCGGAGCGGATCAAGCCCAGCACCACACCCGAACCGGTGGAGAGAGTGTGCGCCATCGAATTCCCGTTCCTTCCGAAGAACCGGACTGCGCGCTGACACGGCAGCCAAACCTCTTGTTGACTTAAGTACATTTGTATACCAAAGTGTCTCGCATGGCTACCGAAACGAAGAAATCCCCGTCAACGACGACGCACACCGAGCTCGACGCCCGAGCCGTGGCGAGCGCCCAAGCCTTGGCCGCCCACGTGGTACAGGCCAAAGGTCACGGACACGGCGGCACCGCCATGGCATTGGCACCAGTGTCCCACGTGTTGTTCTCCCGGGTCCTGCGCCACTCCCCCGCCCAGCCCGACTGGCCCGCCCGAGACCGGTTCGTTCTTTCCGCCGGTCACGCCAGTCTTTTGCTCTACACCCAGCTGTTCCTCACCGGCTACGGGCTCACCCTCGACGACCTCGCCAAGAGTCGCACCCTGGGCTGCAAGACCCCCGGCCACCCCGAGGTGCACCACACCGTGGGCGTGGAGATGAGTACCGGCCCGCTCGGCCAGGGCGTCGCATCCGCCGTGGGCATGGCCATGGCGTCCCTGCACGAAAGCGCCGTGTTCACCCCCGGCTCCGCCCTGCTCGACCACACCACCTGGGTGCTCGCCGGCGACGGCTGCCTGCAGGAGGGCGTCTCCGGTGAGGCCTCCAGCCTGGCCGGCACCCTCGGCCTCGACAACCTGGTGCTGATCTGGGACGACAACGGCATCACCATCGACTCCGGCACCGACGCGACCTTCACCGAAGACGTGCGCGCCCGGTACCGGGCCTACGGATGGCGGGTGCTCGAGATCGACACCCCCAACGACCTCGACGCCCTCGAGGCCACCCTGCGCGAGGCCGCCGAGCGAACCGGCAAGCCCACCCTGGTGGCCCTCCGCACCGTGATCGGCGCCCCGTCGGCCAAGTTCGGCGGCACCTCCGCCGCGCACTCCGGCGGCTTCGGCGCCGACGAACTCGCGCTGGTAAAGACCACGCTAGGTTTCGCGCCCGACGCGCCCCTCAACGACCTCGTCGCCCCCGACACGCTCGAGCACACCCGCGGCGCCCTGGCCCGCGGCGAGCGGATGCACACAGCCTGGGAGGCCGACCTCGCCGCCTGGGCCACCCGGGAGCCCGAGGCCGCGGCACGCTGGCGGGCCTTCCGCGGCGGCGAGTTCTCCACCGCTGCCCTCGACACGGTGAAGCTGGGCGAGCCCGGCGAGGCGATCGCCACCCGCAAGACCAACGGCGCCGTGCTCCGCGCCCTGCAGGGTCAGGCCACGCTCTGGGGCGGCTCGGCCGACCTGGCCGGCTCCACCACCGTGGAGGTGGACGGCGACAGGTTCTCCGCCGCCAACCCGGCCGGCGAGTTCATCAGGTTCGGCATCCGCGAGCACGCCATGGCCGCCATCCTCAGCGGCATCGCCCTGCAGGGCCCGTGGCGCCCGTTCGCCTCCACCTACCTGGTGTTCAGCGACTACATGCGCCCCAGCATCCGCCTGGCCGCCCTGATGGGGCTCGGCGCTGTGTACGTCTACACCCACGACTCCGTGGCCGTGGGCGAAGACGGCCCCACCCACCAGCCGGTGGAGCAGATCGCGTCGCTCCGCACCGTGCCCGGCCTCGATGTGGTGCGCCCGGCCGACTCCGTGGAGGTGGTCGCCGCCTGGCGCCGCATCCTCGCCGCCCCCGACCGCCCGGTCGCGCTCATCCTCAGCCGGCAAGACCTGCCCGTGCTGCCGAGCACCGACTCCACGATCGCCGGCGTGACCGCCGGCGGTTACGTGCGCTGGCAGCACGGCGACGGCCACGACCTGGCGATCCTCGCCACCGGCAGCGAGGTGCACCTCGCCATCGACGCCGCCACCCAGCTCGCCACCGAGGGCATCAACGCTCGCGTGGTCTCGATGCCCTGCGTCGAGTGGTTCGCCGAGAAGAGCGCCGACTACCGCGAGTCGGTGCTGCCGGCCGCCCTCCGCGCCCGGGTCGCCGTGGAGGCCGGCCGCGGCGACGCCTGGTACCGCTGGATGGGCCTTGATGGCCGCGTCGTCTCGGTCGAGGAGTTCGGCGAATCGGGCAGCGGCCCCGAGGTGCTCCGCCGCCGCGGCGTCCACCTCGACGCGGTCATCGCCGCCGCGCACGCCGCCCTCGCCGGCACGCCTGCTGCCCCGCACGGCACTCCCGAACTCGTCACCAATTAAGGACTGTTTTCATGACCAACGTCTCCCTCGACGCCGCGAGCGTCGCCCGCCTCATCGACCACACCCTGCTCAAGCCCGAGGCCACCGCCACCGCCGTGACCGCCCTCATCTCCGAGGCCATCGAGCTGGGCACCTACTCAGTCTGCGTCTCCCCCTCGATGCTGCCGCTCAGCATCCCCGCCGGCGCCGACCTCAAGGTCGCGGTCGTCTGCGGCTTCCCCAGCGGCAAGCACCACAGCACCATCAAGGCCGCCGAAGCCGCTCTCGCCATCGCCCAGGGTGCCGATGAGATCGACATGGTCATCGACGTCGGCGCGTCCAAGGCCGGCCGCTTCGCCGACGTGCAGGCCGACATCGCGGCGGTGCGCGCCAGCATCCCGGCGCCGAAGGTGCTCAAGGTGATCATCGAATCCGCGGTTCTGACGGATGCCGAGATCGTTGCCGTCTGTCAGGCCGCCGTGGCCGCGGGCGCCGACTTCGTCAAGACCTCCACCGGCTTCCACCCCGCCGGCGGCGCGACCGTGCATGCCGTGCGCCTGATGAAGCAGACCGTGGGCGACCGGGCCCAGGTGAAGGCGTCGGGCGGGGTGCGCAGCTTCGACGATGCCCTCGCGATGATTGAAGCGGGTGCGACACGCCTCGGCGTCTCAGGCAGCGCGATCCTGCTCTCCGTTGCCACGGCAGCCGGGCAACCGGAAGGCTACTAACTACCCTCACGCATTCCGCGCTGCCGGACATTGAGTTACTGTTTTCCTCGGGTTCTCAGTTGTTTAGTCTGGTCACCGAAACCTTGAATCCGAGGCTTGCGAGTTGTTTGCCGTGCTGCATCAAGTTCAGCTTGCTGAAGAACGGCAGCCACTCCATACCGGGCTTCGTTGATTTAGCGAGTACCACGTAGGAGACAACGTAACGAGACTTGTCGACGGCCGAGGTACCATCCGGTACGAGGTCAAGCCATGCTCCCTGGGAAGCGATTGGCACTGACGAAACGATCTCCTTGCGTAGCTCGTCCCGGTAGCTCGGGTCGGAAAGAAACGTGCTGGCTGACACCGATCCTTGAGCGAAGAGGTGGCTAAGCGTTGAAGAGCGCGACTTCCGTTTAACGTGCAGTATTTCCCCGTTTGCGGAAAGGAGGTCGCAAAATTCTATGCCTGAAGCAGCACCACCCGGGCGCCTGATCTTCGCATCTAGAAGTAGAAATTTGTCGGGGTTAGCGGACGCCATTCTGGCGTTGTAGACGGGCTCGGTTTCAGCCGGCGTGCCGTCCGTCAGCCCAGCGGTGGAAGCCGGCAACGCGTTCACAAACAAGTCAACCTTGTCCACCAGCGACTGGCTCACATTGAACCATCGCCCCTCGATCAGAACGTATAGCTGCCCGTTGACACGCTGCTCGCTAACCAAGCACTGAAAGATATTCCATATTCCGTCGGGGTCTCCACCGCGTGCATAGCGCACGGACACTGACCTTGATTTTAGAAGTTCTATCGTCAGTGCCGCAGCGTTTGCGCCCAGTGCACTGAGATACGAGGGCAAGTCAAGGTCGTCGTATTCCGTTGTTCGCGTGCCTGCAATTCGAAAGGCGGCTATGTCCTCCCAATCGATAGGCTCGGGCATCGCCATATGCGTGTTGCTCGAATCGTTCACCCGAAGCTGATCAACCAAAACAGCGTTGAGAGTGCCAATAGTGCCTATGTCGTTGACCAGGGACAGATGATCTATCCACTCAAAGTCCGCAAGATAGGCAGTGTCCTTATAGGCGGCCAGAAATTCATCACATTTTGCTGGGAGGTCGTTGACCTTCGTAGCCAGGGTGACAACCAGCGCGTCGGACCCGGAGAGCCGCTTGGCGAGAGTTTTGTCCCTAGGCTCGCCGGTGACGGCTCGAAGGATATCCCGCGACACGTCCACTCCGAACGATGGCAGGTCGGAACTCTTACTGGTCTGAGTGTTCCTTGTAACCACCATGTCTTCGAATGTCTTTGTGTCCATACTCCGAATCTGAGCTGGGTCAATGCGGTTCAGCGCGACTCTCAGCCCGAATTGGCGTTCAATTTTGGAGGGATCTAAGTAGGACTTCGCGTACCCGAACGTAATCGCGAAGAAGCGCGAAGCACCCTTAATCACGAGAAGACCGGATGCTGAAGCAGACGACAGGCCGGTCATCGAAGTGTCGAGTACCGGCTGGACGAATGACATCCAAGCGGGAGGACGCGGGTGGGAGGGCGTGAAGTAAAACGCTCCGTTCAGACCGCTTGCCGGGACGAGGGCGACCTCGGTGAGATTCTTATCGGGCGAGATGGCATCACCTGGTTTCATCACGTCCTTGAGTAGAAGGATCGTGAGTCGTGTGCTTGTCATTCGTTGCCGCTGGTGTACGTGCGTCCGAAGACCAATCGTGACATGTCGTCCCTCAGGGGCCGAGTTGTCTGATGCCCAGTGCGAAGGCCCGGATACACGCTCATGCCGCACTCCCCGTCACAGTAGAGCCCGGAAAGAGAACACCAGTGATACTCGCAATAAATGGCGGCGCTACTCCGCTCTTACTTCCCATCGATTTCCCCCCAAGTTAGTGATTCTTATTAAGCGTGTCAGTGCGGCGCTGGCGCCAAGGCCAGTTCTCACCCCCAATCCGGGTACGGGCCGCGCACACCCACCACCTGTTCTTTCCAGTGTTATGGTGCGGTATCTGACTCTTTCAGCGGCGACCGTATGTGCGGTTGCGGTGAGCGCCCTCGCTTCATTGCAACGTGGACGAGGGACAAGGCTTGTTTGAGAAGCCATCTTGCCGAGGAGGTTCGTCCCGCGGCCTGCAAGGGCGCTGGTGTCGGGGAGCGTTGCAATTCAGCGACCCGGAGGTTCGATAAGCGAGTTCGTCCGACCAGAAGTCAGACTGATATGGCTTGAGACCGGGGACCGGTAGCGCTCGGGTCGTCGACGTTCTATCGGGAGGTCGCGACCGACGCCCTTACCATCGCTGTCCGCTTGCATTCAAAGTCAGGCAAGGGCAGTTCATTTTGTCTTCCTACCGAGGCAGGTTCACCTTGTCTGGTTCCAGCCTCCCGTGGACGCCTTGTCGGCGGCTCCCGATTGCCACGCAGATTTCCTGAGCCACTTCGGCCGGTGACTGATGGCTCCAGAACCGCATGGTCGTCCAGCCAGCGAGCCTCATAGTCTCGTTCGTCTCAGCGTCGCGCTCCACGTTCCGACGAATCTTGGGTGCCCAATAGTGGGCATTTGTCTTCGGGGGGACATAGTGAACCGGGCAACCGTGCCAGAAGCAGCCATCTATGTACACAGCGACTTTCCATCGGGTAAATACGATGTCACCGGTACGTCGCAAATTCGGTATCGGCCGCATATTCACGCGAAACCGCATTCCTCTCCGGTGAAGAATTCTGCGGATTGCAAGCTCAGGGCCCGTGTCCGTGCCCCGATTCGCAACCATAGACTTTCGAACCGACCCTGACGAGGCCCACGAACTTGACGCCATTGTTTAAGGATAGGTGAACGACGGCCGGTGTGGAATTGCGCACCTGAGGCAAGGACAAAGCGACGTTCGATACTGGGCCATGCGTTCCATCGTCGATCTTTGTGGTCGAACCCGTTAGTCAGACGTCGCGAAATTGCTGGCTTTCCTGAACCGCAGAAGTACACATCTGGCTCACCTGATCGTCTGAAAGCGCTCGAGTATCCACGAATCCAAGCCTTCTCCTTAGACGTGCGGTCACATCGCGAATAAGGGGTCGCCGGTCCCCGCCCCCTCCTGGTGTTGCCACCACTACCGCTTGCCCAAGGGCTCGGACTAGCCGCGGGTCCCCTCCAATCGAGCGCCGTTCAATGAGCTGGTTCAAGTCGCTTTCGGAAAGCTGTTGAAGTAGTTCAGGATCATCCTGGAACACGACTGCCTGCCACCAAAGTCGGGCCCATGTATGTCGGGTGAGATCTGACGCAACCCACCTCTCCTGGTTCCCCAGACCAAATCTCCAAGCGGTGACTGAAGGGAGAACAACAAGGGATAAGAAATTCCACACATCGCGCGAGCCAGCTTCAGCCCAGGTGAAATCCAATTCATCGTGGAGAACGAAAGCTGCCTCTCTATCGAAGGCGATGCGGTTGGAATCGCTTGCAGCCAGTGGATAGCCGAACTTCTTGGCAACCCCAGTCATCAGATGAATGAGACGGTCGATGGACGCTTCTGTTGCGCGGCCACCTCCTACTGGCGCGTAGACCTGTTCCGGATGCACGGACTGCTGCTCGAGCGGGCTGTCCGCGTGTAGGGCCAGGAAAAGTGGCTTCGCCACTGCCAATGGCAACCGGGGATAAAGAACGCTCATCGCAACAACCGCCCGAACCCGGCCTCGCGGGCGACACTTGTAATTCTCGACCGGTATTCCGAGAGCTCGCCTGCGTCCGTGGGCGGATGAAGGTTAGATGCACCAGGCGACTTCAGCCACCGCGAGAGCACCTCGCCCACCGACTCCGGGGGCCAATTCTCCACGAACTCCAGTTCCTCTCGACGTTCCAGACCGAGTTCGATGAACAAAGTCGCCACTTCAAGCTCTAACTGGTCGATCAAGAAAACGTCTCTCGGCGCCTTGCCGCCTCGGCCTATTGCTTTCGCCAGTTCGGTGTCTCTCTTATTGACCATGAGGAGATAGGAGCCCATGAAGGGGGCGTCCAGCTCGAGGGATGTCTGCAACGCCCAGCTGGACTCAGTCCCATAGTTGGTCCCGGCAAAATCAGTCATTGCAATTGGAAACCGTGCCGCCGTGCCCTCAAGGCTCACGCGCCACAGGTCCTCGGCAAGAATCGAACCGACGACTCCCGCGACCCCGCGCCGAGCTACCGACATGGGCTTTGTAAGTGCAAGTGTTGACCTAATCGAAAGCACGCCGCCAATCTGCTTGGATGGCAGGACGAGGTCGACCCGATGCAGCCCGCCGGATTGAACCCTCTTGCTCCAAGCCGCCGACGTCATACCGGTGGACGAGGATGTCCACGAGACAGTAATTGACATCTCCGCGTCCTCGGTGAGACCGGTCCCGGCCAAGACCTTCTCCATGTCAACCGAGACGGTTCTCGACATGGAAATGTCGGTGTCAGGATCCCACCACTCGATCACCTCGGGCAGTGTGGTCGGTCCCTCAAGGCCCTCCAGAAGCCACCCGCGAAACTCTACGGCACCTTCTTGAGGCAGGAGGTATGGGAGCACATCTCTGGTCATGCCCCGTCCAATCGAACTTGGAAGCGCACGAGAGCATCTGGAACATACGACACGACCACCCACCACTCTTCCTCGCGCCCACCGCGCGAAACTAGCGTCGCTCCCAGTGATTTCTCACTGCCGTCGAGCGGCTGCCATTCCAACACGACCGGGACTTCGGCGCCTCGTGGCGGTTCCGTCTCTTTTGCACCGCCATCGACGACAACTACGACACTTGCGACCAGGGTTTGTGCCTTCTCTGACGCCGGGAGTCGCACTCTCGCGACAAGATACGGCTCGCCGTCGAGGAGAACGATGGCTGGCGGTTGGATCACTCGAGGCTGCGCGGACTGACCATGACTTCCGCCGCCGGCACGTCCGCCTGACTTAGTACTGCTTGCTCCAACCGAGCTGACCGTTGGAACCAAAGATGAGAGTCTCGCCGCTAACGCGCCCAGGCCCTCTCCGCTCTCACCGGTAACGTTGACGCCGATTCCCAGCACATCGTTCACAGATTTCAGCGTGAACTGGCGGGCACCAGAAACGACCCCACGGTCTACGCCGGACAGGCCCTTTTCGACCCAATCGTCGTGCGTCGGAGGTTCCGCCAACGCGAAATGGGCGTCCGCGTCCGTGGAGGCCCTGAACACACCTGCATAAGCCAAGAGGTTGTCAGGATGTTCTGGTCCCTCGAGATAGTCGACAACCAACTCGGTCCATCTCATCCGCGCGACATGCCTACTCGGACCGTCGAAGGGGCGCGCAAGTCCAGAATTCTCTGAGTAGTCTTTGGCCGCTACTTGCACAATTCCTAAGCTGCCCCCAACTTTGGGCGTCACGGTACGTGTGTAGGTACTCGAAGCACCTGAACGCACGATATCGAGCGCCTCAACGAACGGAGTAAGTCCTCTAACATCCCGCGGGTTCGGCAGCTCCATCGGAACATCATCTACCAACACTGCGAAATTCATTTTCTGGGCATCTTCGTTGTCTGAGAACTTAGGCCAGAGGTTCCACAGGATAGACGAGGCAATGAACTCTGCGGCCTCGGCGGGAGTGCGCGGACGCACTCTCGTTCCATCGCCTTGAAAGCCCAGGTCGGGCGAGAGCACGACAATATCTGTCCCGGTTCGACCATCATGAAATCCGGGCATCCCCAGACGTGAGGCTACCGTCTCGGCATCGGTCCCGAGCAACGGGTCGGGGATGCCGTCGTCGGCTATTGATCCCCACCAGTGACGACCAGTGAAACGGCGATCCTGCGAGTCGTAATAGCTGCTACCGAGGCAGGCGCCCATGAGCCGGCGTGACTCCTCGTCATTCCCGCCGAGATAGCTATCCACGAAAATTGTCGAAGATTCGCTCAACCGGTAAAAGATCCCTTTTCCGAATCCATACGTGCCGCCGCCCAAAACCGTGTCGCTCGGCTCCCCCACGTTCCTAAGAAACTGAACGAAGTCGTTGCGCTCGTTCACCTTCGGCCTTTGACCTGCTCTAAGCGGACCTCGAAGGCCCACAGTGCCTCGATCCGAGATGGTCAGAATGGTCGACGCCGCTTCAACGGATCTCGACAAGTCAGGCATGCTCCGCCCTTCGGACGAGGGGAGCAGGAGCGATTTCCATGCAGCAGTATTTTCGCCGACGGTCGATATGCGAATGGTGAAGTCAATCTGGGATGCGCTCCCGCGAGCGTCCCAACTGTTCTGGGCGGCCTCCCGGACCATGACAGTCAGTTCATCAAGAGAGGGTCGGCCCAGTTGTTTAGCGATTCCCTCTGCCGCTACAGAACCTTCCGCCGCATACGCTTGGGACCACCACCCGACCGTCACGAGCACACGTCGCTGAGGACAGAACGTAGGTCCTTGCCGCTATCGTGCGGCGTGAGCGAATGAAGCCCAACTTTGTAATTCACTGCGGACACACCCGCTGGCAATTCGGATCCGATGAGGTCTAACTCAGTTAGCCGGGGCACATCAGCGATGATTGGCACATGGTTCATCTTGGCGATGGTGAATCTGTCAGTACTGAACTGATTCTCTTCGTATTGGCGGAGGCCAGCGCGCACGAGCAAATCTGCGAGATGGCTGTCTGAATTCGATAGTCTTTTCGCGTCGAGCGTGAGGTCCTGAAGGGATGATCCATCTGGATCCGCAATGATGGTGAAAACGAGGAGGTCGAGGGGCTGATGCCCGTGGCCTTCCATCTGCTTGATTCCATGGATTGTGATCGTGTCGCTTTCCCTACCTACCGCTTTAACCTCAAAGCAGCGTGCCGGCGCTTCGAAGTCGTGCGTCTCCTTTAGCGGCCCACGCCACCATTTGGAAGCAACTTCGGGATGGAGCTCGAGCAAGCCGCACAGGACTGTAAGTTCAGCAAAGAGTCCCAACTGTTGGCGATAAGAAAGAGCATTGAGCAGTCTCGCCCGGAACAGTTTTCTCCAGCGCGAAATGCACGCAATCGTCGCGACTCCCGGCTCGGTCGCTGTTGCGACGTCATCGAGTACATCGAGAATGACCTCATCGAACTCGCGGTTCAAGTCAGGATCAGCACAGAAGACGTCCACGAAGGATTCTGGCCGACCTCTTTCAAATACAAGTGTCGTCGCTTTAGTTCCTAGAACTGACGCGGTGTTTTGGACGACAACAGCACCGTCCGAGACCGGGATCATCAGGTGCCGAACGCCCGCCGAATCAAGAGCCACTCGGCACGCCCGACCAATTACCAGAACAGCAAGCGGGTAGGCGGCGATTGGCTTGTGTAGAGGCAAGTCGAGCACCGCCCACGCCCGTGACAGGTCCTGGCTTGTCGCCACGCTCATTCGGCGTCATCCTCGGTGTCATGGTCCAGAGCCTCCTCAAGGTCCTCCTTCTCGACGTCAGAGAGGTCAACCGCCACATGTGAGCCGGTGATTTGGTTCTTCAACTGCGCATTGCCCGGGAAGACGATGCCAAAACCAATCACCGTTGTCGCGGCATCAAGAGCAACGCGCCGCACAACGCCATCTGTCGGCTGGTCCCTGACGGGTTCGCTCACCGAATTGATCGGGTATATCACAATGAGTCCCTGATCATGATGGACCTTGTCCGCGTTCCGGAGCGTGACGAGTTTGCCTTCCGGCGCGGACTTGGCCTCGGCCACCGATAGGTCGAGGTCCAGAGCACGATCTTGCTTGCTCATGAGAGTCTTGATGTCCGCGCGGTCAGGGTTATTGTCATTTAGCTTCGACCGAATCAAAGTTTTCACTGAAAGGCCACCCAGGTCAATTGTCGACTCGCTACCACTCATCACCGCTACAGACCAGGTATGCAGCGACGAAGGCGATTCACCAATTTGGCGCTCGATGTACTTTGTCATCAGATTGCTGTCAAGGTCAGGCGAGTCGCCGTGGACCGTGTACTGGCTTAGGAACTGCAGGATTGGCCGAACAGGGACGTTTCGCAGAAGCTCATAGGAATCAGCGCTTTCCCTATCACCTGTAGCCAGGGCAGTTTGTACAAGATCACGCGCGGCGTCCAGATTGTCTTCGAGCCAACCGATGTCGTTCGACTGGAAATACCGCGTCTGCAATCTGCGTCCTGCGTATGAAACGAATGTGGGACGAGCCGCACCCATTTTTGCCGTAATCCGGAGAGAAGGATGGGTACGGATCCGAACGCCAACATCCAGCGGGGTCAGGTTTTGCTGCTGGTAATAATCGATATCGGCTCGCATCTCATGCTCAACCATTGCCAAATGACGAAATGCGCCTTGGAGCGCTTTCGTCATCCAGATTCTCGGAAGGTCTTCGTAACCACCGCGAAACCCGAACCAGCGGCCCATCTGGAGCAGAGTGTCGTAGGCAGTTGCGGCGCGAACGAAAAAGCTGACGACAAGCCCTTCTAAAGTGAGCCCTCGCGAAAGAGTGTTTCCTCCCACGGCAATGGCGACGGTCGGCTCATCATCGCTGTAAACGAGCCGATCCGTGCTCCGATAGTTATCGAGGACGACACGGGTGCTATCGATTGTCTGCCGGAGGTACGGAAGGATCTCGTCGAAAGTATTCTGTGTTCGATCCCAGTCCACTGCAGGAACGCGAGCGGACTCTGCGTCCCAAAAGGCTCTCCAAGCTGCGAGCTTCGCCGGGTCGAACCCGTCGAAATCGGCCAGCGCTTGCTCCCGCAGCTTCAGCAACGGCTCGCGGTACGAAACGTGGACATCATTCTTCACCGAGGTGTGTACGAGCATTGTGCTGTGCCCGTTGTCTCCTCGCGCGCGTCTAGCGGCAGTTGAGACCCAGAACCATCGAACTGCATCCGTCAGTTCTTTGGTCATTGTTGGTGAGAATGATCCAGCCAGCACTTTACCCATTGGCCTAAGCAGCGGAATGTCTTCGTTCGGGACGATTCGCACCATGTCATAGCCGTCAGGTGCAAGTCCAGCATCCTCACCCTCCGCCAGGTCCCGCCCGAAGATCATCTCCGGGCCGAAATAGCCATCTGGCCGGGGCAAATTCAGAATAAAGTCCCTCGGGTAGAGGTCATCGTTGGCTGATGGATCGATGAACACGTTGGCGAACGGGGTAGCCGTATAACCAACGTAAGTACTTCGCGGCATGAGATTGAGCAGCTTGCGGATTAGAGGGTTGATTCTGCCGGTAGCGACTGACGCTTGATCAGCCTCGTCATCAATGACGAGCACTCGCGCGGTGCGCAGGGCTTTTTGACCATCGGGCTTGGCTAGCCACTCTATGAGCCGTTCCAAGACGGTCGCGTTCTTCTTAACTACCGCCAAAACACACTTGTCCGAGAGCAGAGGTGCGGAAGGTGAAGCATCTGGGATGTGGAAGTCGCTCAGCTCTCCAGTCAGCGGCCACCACTTATCTGGATTCAGCTTTTTCAGCTGTTCATCCAGACGTCTTTGCGTCTGCTTACGCAGGCCATTGTGAATCCCAGAGAGGACAATCACCATTCTGTAGTCTTCGTCAGCTAGTTTCGCAATGACAGAGAGGAAGTTCGTCGTCTTTCCACTCTGCACGAATCCGACAACAAGGCCCCTCGAATCGAAGGCCGATTTGTCCGGCCTTGGAGTATGAGCGACGACAGTGCTTGACGCTGTGTCTAGTGAGTCCACTCGGTCTGCAGGCCAGTTCATCGAAGTGAAACTCTCCCGAAGCGGCGGCCAAAATAGATCGTCCTCACCGGGGCCGCTGTACCAGCCGGGCTTTCCAGCGGCGATCACTGGTGGTCCACCCGCCTGGACTTTGGCAAGATCGTGCTTGAAGAGATCGCGGTAAGCCCCTGCCTCCTCCGATCCCAATGAGGACTCAAAGCGAGAAAACGCGTTCTCTAATCCATGTTTTTTGGCCCAACCGGCAAAGACTGGATAGAGATCCATTGTTTCCCCCACATGCAATAGCTTCCTAGATCATTACTAACATGCGGGTTCACCTGCGCATCACCCTATGGGCCGTGAATCCCGAACTGGGGCCAAGAGACGATGAGAGCGTTGGCTTCAGGCTTGACCGATTCATCCAGGCAAGGAATGTCTGCGGTGCCGGCTAGGATCAACTCAGTATGAATACCATCTCTGTCCTAGATCTATTCGCCGGAGCAGGCGGACTCACCGCCGGCTTCCATGAAGCGTCCGACCGTTTCAAGACCGTGCGCGCCGTAGAAATGGACACTGCGGCTGCAGCCTCGTACGGCGAATCGTTCGGAAGAGACCTTGTCTACGCGGGATCCATTCAGAATTGGCTTGAACATGAAGTGGTCCCTCACGTTGACGTCATTGTCGGAGGACCTCCCTGTCAAGGGTTCTCCACACTTGGCAAGCAGGACGCCGAGGATGACCGCAATTCGCTCTGGCAGCAGTATGCGAAAACGATCGTGATGGCGCAGCCAAAGTACTTTGTCGTCGAGAATGTTGCAGCCTTCAGGAAGTCGCGGCAGTTTCAGGATTTCGTTGAATCCACCCAGCGGGGGGGATTGATCGAAGACTATGCCTTCGAGGATGCCATTCTCAACGCCGCTGACTTCGGTGCGTTCCAGGCGCGCAAACGGGCAGTCGTAATCGGGTATCGCCGCGATCTGAAGTTTCCAGGGTTCCCGATACCCACCCATCATGCACAACCGACCCTCCTAGCTGCGCACAAAACCGTTCGTCAAGCATTCGAGGGAATACCTTCGGCGGCGGCGGCCTTCGACCTTCCGAAGGACCGACAGGTCGTATTGAACGGCGACACCCTCAAGGGCCCGTTCACAGCAAATGAGCTTCATTTCGGACGCAATTATTCCCAACTCTCACTCGATCGTTTCGCAGCCATCGGGCCTGGGGGGAACCGATTCCAACTGCCCGTGCCATTGCAGGCACCGTGCTGGGTGAAACACAAAACCGGCTCGGGCGACGTCATGGGGCGCCTTCATTGGGACAGGCCCTCCGTCACCATCCGGACAGAGTTCTTCAAGCCGGAGAAGGGACGCTACTTGCACCCCACAGCGATGCGGGCGATCACGCATTACGAGGCTGCAGTGCTCCAAGGCTTTCCGCCGCAGCACAAGTTCGTGGGGTCAAAATCGGCCATCGCCCGTCAGATCGGCAATGCCGTCCCGATACCACTCGGCGCGGCGATCGCCCGGCAGCTCCTGGATTGCTTCCCGGAAGACGTCTAGCCCGCCACAACTTGAACGTCACTGCACAGGCCACCGAGGTTAGAGGATTGCTAATGGACTGACACAATTTCGACCATCGTGGTGCCATTGCGATGGATGGTCGGGACAGAACTGCCTGGCCTTCTCCCGCGAGGTCTTCGGTCCAGGCGAGGTAAACGTGCTCATCGGGCCGGGCTTCGTGGTGACCGTGCGTCACGCGAAAACCCCGATTGGGCCAACGTGCGCCGACGCTTGGAACAGAACCCGGTGCTGGACCAGGTCGTCGACGCCTACGCGCGAATGGTCGCCGGGCCGGAAAAGGAGATTCCGATGGACCTGACACCCGTTCGCCTAGGGCCGCAGAGTTCCCTGCCGGGTTCGGAGTGAAGTCCGGCCGGGGTGTTTCCGCAGCCCCGGGAAGACCTCCACGACGGCGCTCCTTAGCCGACCTTGTGCTTGAACATGTCAACATCGAGAATCAAATCAACTGCTTCTCCTAATCGGCCTCCTTTTCTCACCCAGTGGCGGCTGCATCGGAGCTATTTCTAGCTGAACGGTATGAACTGCTGCAAGTGCACACGAAGAGCTGGATCGCACACGTAGATAAAGGTGCCCCGGATACCGCGCGTCAGCAGGACAGCGTAGATATTGGTGATGAAACGCAAAAGGTCTTCGTCGGTATAGACCTTGCCAAGGACCGCGTTGTTTTCCTTGCCCTTTTTGTCGAAGTACTGTGACCGATCGACGACAAGGCGCCCAGCGCCGGCGTCGTAGCTCAGGTCGGGGCCGATAATGACTCCGGCGTAGTTGAGGTCGTACCCCTGCACGGTGTGGATAGACCCGACCTCCTCAAGCGAGGTCGAAGAGGCGATCCAGTCAGTCTGCGTGCCGTTCCAGCGAAGCTGAACGCCCGGAAGCTCGATGTCATAGGCGGATTTGTCAGTCTTAGTCGTCCAAGCCCAAGCGAATCCGGCCAGCAGTCTCGATAGGCCGACCTCAGCATCCAGGCGACGGATTTCGGCGTGCATGTCGGCGACGCTGTCGAACAGGCGAAGGTCGTATCCTTCAAATGCCTCAGGGCGCATTGGCAGCGAAACTCCCCCGACGTTTGGGCTGAGCATCCGTCGGACGTACCCGACGTAGTCCGCGCCGGCGCGTACCCGCATTTGGGTAGCGAGCGGATAGTTGCGATTGGCAGCGCGGGCACTCTCCACGAGCTGCGAGAGGACTTCGGGAGGAAGGTCCGCGGGCCGAACGCTCTGTGCGGCGTCAAGCAGGAGGATCTGGTGTGTGCTCTTGGCCCGGATCCAATCGAGCTGAGTCTTCGTTGTGTCATCGGTGCCGAACAGCTTCTCGGTGATCACCTGGAACTTCTTGTTCTGCACGCCTGAAGGTTGATTGGCTCGCTGATTCAGACGATGCGATTCGTCGACAATCAGCAGGTCAAAGTACTCGTCAGACTCCCCAACCTCGAAAGCTGTCATCACCATGTTGGGCCTTAATCCCGGCGTCTTCTTGAACACCTTCTTGATCGAGTTCCGCAGCGACTGTTGGGGAACCACTAGGCCGATTCGGATTCCGGAAAGGCGTTTCTTGTACTCACCGCCGAAGAACTCGGAGAAGAGGGAGTCACTATCAAGGTCTTCAGTCGGAACAGAATTTGCAATGTCCACGAGCAGCTTCAGCATGTAAATGGCGACAACGGTCTTACCAGTGCCGGGTTCACCCTGCACGACTGTCGTGCTCTTAGCTCCAGAACCCAGGTCCTCGAACAGGCCCTCGAGGATGCCCTCAACCGCGACTGCCTGGTCCAAGGTCAGTGCCTTGAACGGCGACAGCTTGAAGAGATCGCTGTTTTCTATCTCCGGGATACTCCGAGTGAAGACCCCATCTCGCCTGAGCTGATCGAAAACTTCCAGAAATGAGGCTTGATAGCGGTCTCGATCGAAGTAATCCGATTCGGTGATTCCATCGTTCCGATTCAAGACGCGGTACGAGCCGTCGCCCGCAAGCATCCGGATGAGATACGACTCGAGGTCGAGGCAGACCGACTTGTTGAAGGACTGGTCAACGATGACCCTGACAGTGTTTAGGTGTCTCTTGTCCGGGGCGACCAGATGCTGGCGCATCCGCGCCACGGCGTTTCTGGACTCGCCTACGTAGACGTCGTTTAGTCGCCCGCCCCGCGTTGTTGGGCGGCTGCCACTGGCATCATCCAGGACGTAAACAACTGGCCAGTTTGTGTTGCGGTGGTCGCCCGGGGCCCACGTCGAGATGGCGGTTTGAGTGAAGTTTAGATGCTCGATCTTAAAGCGCGTCATATTTGGTGCTGCGCCCCCGGGCCTTGTCGGCAGGGTATTTCGCTCTCGTGGTCACAAGCTTGTCGCGAACGATCTGATCGGGGTCCGCGCCGATGCGGTCGGCGAGCATGATGCAGTAGGTGAGAACGTCAGCGAGTTCTTCGCGCACCCGGTCCATGTCAGCATCGGCGTTCCATTGGAAGCACTCGAGAAGCTCGCTTGCCTCAATCGAGATGCTCTTTGCGAGGTTCTCAGGAGTGTGAAATTGTGCCCAATCGCGCTCCGCTACGAAAGCTGCGATCTCCTGCCGGATTGTCTGATCGACCATTCGGCCAACCTAGCAGTTGGGACATAGGCGGTCTGTTAAGTCAACGATGACTCGACGGGGACCGTAAGAGTCTGGATCGCGCTCCGGCACTAGGCTCCGGACATGACCGACGAGATCGAATGGCTGGTTCCACCCGCTGCAGAACCACTCATTAGCACGGACCCATTCGTTGGGATGCCCGGCGACGCCCGAGTTCAAGACTTTTGGCAGTTCGCTTTGGGCGACCTTCGAATGAATAACGCGCGTGGGTATCTCGCTGAATTCCTGGTAGGCAAGGCGCTCGGGATTGAACCGCTTATCCGGATCGAGTGGGACTCTTTCGATCTTCTCTTTGGCGACATCACAATCGAGGTCAAGTCATCCGCTTTCCTGCAGGCCTGGGAGCAACCAAGAGTTAGCAGATTGTCGTTCTCCGGGCTGCGGGGCACTCGCTACCACCCTCGAGCCCTCATGGGTGGGGAGGACCCATTGGGCAAGAGGTACAACGCCATGGTCTATGTCTTCTGCGTGCAAACCGCCACGACTCACGCTGAGTACAATCCGCTCGATGTGTCCCAATGGGAGTTCCATATCGTGCCGCGAAGCGCACTCGCGGCGATCGGACTACAGAGCATAGGCATAGGCAGGGTTCGGAAGCTGACTAAGGGGTCGACTGCCTGGGCAGATTTAGCCACCAAAGTCACTGAGGTGGCGGTCGGTGAAGCGAGAGACGATGACGACCCCGACTGGTGGAAGGCCTCTGTGTAGGAGTCGCTGGTGCGTGGCTATGCCCGTCAAGTCGCCAAGGGTCATGCGCCGTTTCAACCGACGTATCTGTTGCTCTTCCCGAGGTTGCACGACTGGCAGCGCTCTGAGCGACAAGATCGGCCGGTGGGAGCGCTGGCGGGATGACCGGCTGCCGTCGGTGCCGCGGGTCGCAGCCAGTGCCGATGCTGTTGCCGCGAACGCCGCCGGTCTGATCGCTCGCGGCGTGAAGCCCCCCCCCGCGGCAGGTTCGCGGTGGGTGGCCAAGCCCGGCCGGCGGCTGAGGATGGGCCTCGGCGCGGGGGAGCTCATCGGAGTGATCGCGTTCGGATTGCTGATGATCGGCGGCGTCGTCTCGTTCTTCTACGCGCCCTGATACGCGCGTAGGCCGCGAGCGTCGCCATGTAGAAGGCGATGTGGGTGCGCACGGCGCAGTGCGCGTGAGGTACCGTCGAGAAGGTATCCGCCATACGGCGCCTGTGGGGAAGGGGATCAACGGTGAGAGGCAACGGTTCGCCCGCGACGATGCAGGATGTCGCCCGCCTCGCTGGGGTCTCGGTCAAGACCGTCTCCAACGTTCTCTCGGGCTACGAGCACGTCAGCACGCGCATGCACGACAGGGTCATGAGCGCCGTGACGGAGCTGGACTACGAGATCAACATCTCCGCCCGCAACCTTCGGTCGGGGCGCACCAAGGTAATCGGGCTCGCCGTTCCCGAACTCAGCCAGGCTTACTTCGCCGAACTTGCGGATGCCGTCATCCGGGCCGCGAAGGCGCACGACTACACCGTGCTGATCGAGCAGACCAGCACCGACAACGACGAGATCGCCACGGTCGCCGCCATGCGCCGCCACGCCATCGACGGCCTTATCTTTAGCCCTATCGCGCTGGGCCCCGGCGACGTCAGCGGCCTGTCGGTGGACTTCCCCGTGGTCGTTTTGGGCGACTGGGTCGAGGGCAGCCCTGCTGACCACATCACCCTGCCGAACACGGCCGCGATCCGGACCGCCACCGAGCACCTGCTCGACCTGGGGCGCCGGCGCATCGCCGTCGTCGGCGCGCATCCGGAAGGGCCGGTCGGCACCAGCGCCCTCCGGTTCAACGGTTATGCGGAGGCACTCACCGCTCGGGGCCTCGAGATCTCGCCCGAACTGGTCGCCGAGGTGCCGCTCTGGCACCGCGCCGATGGCGCGGCCGCCGTCACGCAATTACTGTCCGCCGGCACGGATTTCGACGGGGTTGTCTGTTTCAACGACGCCCTCGCCCTCGGCGCCCTGAGCGCATTGCAGCTTGCCGGCCTGCGCGTTCCCGAGGACGTCGCCGTAGTGGGCTTCGACGACATCGAAGACGCGCGTTTTTCCAGCCCGGCACTCACCACCATCTCCCCCGGCCGCGAGGAACTGGCCCGCCTGGCCGTTGACCGGGTGCTCGCGCGCATCGAGGCCGGCAGAGACGCTGCGGAATCGGTGCACGTGGAGGTCGGCTACTCGCTCGAGGTGCGCGCGTCTACGGTTAGCCCCTCCGCGAAGCCCGTCCCCGCGGCCATGGAGCCCCTGCTCCACGACTAAGCCGGCCGATGCGCCCGTTTGGCACCGCGGTGTTGACAGCGCTCAAATCATGCCGTACCTTCAAATTTACATCGATGTAAATTACGTCGAAACCCATTTCTAGTGGCTTCCCGACAGCGTTGTGGGAAGCAGATTGCAGGTACCCAGTGAAGAAGCTGTTGGCCGCCTTTGCGGCTTCCGCCGTCGTCGTTTCCGGTCTGTCCGGCTG
The DNA here is from genome assembly GCF_004402745.1 of Cryobacterium sp. TMN-39-2. Lineage (NCBI taxonomy): Bacteria > Bacillati > Actinomycetota > Actinomycetes > Micrococcales > Microbacteriaceae > Cryobacterium > Cryobacterium sp. TMN-39-2. The sequence continues at coordinate 139,295 of NZ_SOFX01000038.1, read as the reverse complement.
CGCCGCCGCCACCCCCGCCGCTAGCGAGGGGCCCGTCGCCCTGACCTTCTGGCACGGCTACACCGAGGCCGACGGCGATGTGCTCAACGGCATCGTGGAGGACTTCAACGCATCGCAGGACGACGTGGTGGTCACCACCCAGACCAAAACCTGGGCCGTCATCGACGACACCCTCCTCACGGCGCTGTCCTCCGGAGAAGGCCCCCAGATCGTCGCGATGCCCGCCGAGCGTCTACCGGTCTACGCGTCGAAGAAGGCGCTCGTCAACCTAGATGACTTCTACGCGGATGACACGAGCAACACCGCCGAGCTGAACACCGAGGCCGTGGCGATGGAGACCGTCGAGGGTTCCAAGTACGGCGTGCCGACCGGTTTCGTGCCGCTGTCGGTCTTCTACGACAAAGACAAGCTGGCCGCCGCCGGGGTCACGACCTTCCCGGCCACCTGGGACGACTGGGTCGCCGCCGCGAAGGCCACCACCATCGACGCGGATGGCGACGGCACGCCCGAACAGTACGGCATGGCGCTGCCCGACCACGGCACCGTCGGCAACGGCGTCTGGGCGAGCCTCTTCGAGGGCGGCGGCGGCTCGATCACGAACGAAGACGGCACCAAGGCCACCGTGGACTCGGCCGCCAACATCGACACCCTCACCTACTGGGCCGACGCCGTGCAGCAGGATTTGATCTCCCCCACCGGTCTGGACGGCATCGACGCCGACGCCCTCTTCACCTCGGGCAAGGCTGTCATGCACATCGGCGGCCCCTGGATGACGGGTCTCGCCACCGACGCCGGCATCAACTACGGCATCGCGGCCATTCCGGCCGGCCCCGACGCTCAGGCCGCGTCGGCGATTGGCGTCTCGATGGCCGTCACCGCTCAGGCGACGGACGCCGAACAAGCCGCCGCGCAGGACTTCCTGGCTTACTTCAACAAGAAGGATGTGGCCACAGCATGGTCGCTCGGTTCCGGCTGGCCGGCGCTGCGCACCGACGTGACCGCGGAAGACGTCAGCGCGAACGCCACCGTCGCCGCCCTCACCGAATTCTCCGACACCAGCCGGGCGCTCCTGCCAGGCGTCGTGAACAGCACCGATGTGCTGACCGCCGTGGACGAGGCCACCCAGAAGGCACTTGCCGGCGGTGACCCCGCCGAGCTGCTCGCCGCCGCACAGGCGTCCGTGCAGCAGGCGCTGGACAACTGAGCCGGAATCCGATGACGACCTCATCTCTCCAACGACGCCGACCGTGGCGCCCGCCCGGTCAGCTCGGCGGCAGACGACCGCTGAACGACGGCTTCCGCCGGCGGGCCGTCGTCGTCGGGTTCCTGGCCCCGGCCCTGATCATCCTCACGGCTTTCGTGGGCTGGCCGATGTTCTCGGCCCTCCGTCTCTCCTTCACCGACGCCAGCGGATTCGGGCAGGAGACCTGGGTGGGCCTGGAGAATTATGCGCGGGTCTTCACCGATCCGAGCATCCTGCAGTCGATCGGGAACACCGCGTTGTACGCCGTGTTGTTCACGCCCGTCGCCCTGATCGTGGCGCTGGTGCTCGCCCTCGCGGTCAACAGTCCGCAGCTGCCGTTCCGCGGATTCTTCCGCACCACCCTGTTCCTTCCGTTCATCGTGTCGCTGGCCGTCGCGGCGTTCGCCTGGTCGTACCTGCTCGACCCGCAGATCGGGCTGTTGAACTATTGGTTGCAGGCCGTCGGTATTCGGATCGGCAACGTGCTGGAGGACCCGGCGCTGGCCATGCCGACCGTGGTGCTCGTGGCCGTGTGGAAGAGTTTCGGCTTCTACATGGTGATCTTCCTGGCCGGCCTGCAAGACATCCCTAAGAGCCTGTATGAGGCGGCATCGCTCGACGGCGCGAACGGATGGCGCCGGTTCACGAACGTGACCTTACCGATGCTCAGCAACACCATGGCGTTCGTGGTGGTGATCGCGCTGATCGCGGCGCTGCAGGCATTCGACCAGATCTACGTGCTCACCGGAGGCGGACCCTACCGAAGCACGCAGACGATCGTGATGGAGATCTACCAGTCCGGGTTCAAGGACCTCGAACTCGGCTTCGCCTCCGCGCTGTCCTACGTCCTGCTGGTGGCAACTCTGCTCCTCAGCCTCGTGCAGTTCCTGTTCTTCGGTCGGCGTGGAGAGGACACCAGCTCATGACCAGCACCCTCAGCCGGGCGGCGCTGCCGACCCCGGCATCCACCCGAACCGGTCGCCGACGCCCACCACGGATCAGTCTGACCCGGGCGCTCTACTTCGTCGGCTTCCTGGTCGTGACTGCGGCGATCATGCTGCCCGTCATCATCATTGTGTTGACCGCGTTCAAGCCGGCCTCCGAAGTCAACGCCTTCCCACCCACGCTCACCCCGACCCAGTGGACGCTCGACAACTTTCGGGCGATCTTCTCCGAGCTGCCATTCGCGCGGCTGATCGGCAACAGCTTCGTCTTCGCCGGCGGGGTCACCCTGTTCGCCCTGGTGTTCGACTCGCTCGCTGCCTACGCGTTAGCCCGGCTGGATTTCCGTGGCAGCAAGGTGCTGTTGATCGTCATCATCGCCAGCCTGATGATCCCGTTTCAGGCGACGCTGATCCCGATCTACCAGCTGGTCTCCGACCTGGGCTGGGTGAACACCTTTGCTGGGCTGATCCTGCCGCGGGCGGCCGACGCGTTTGGCATCTTCTTCCTCCGGCAGTTCTTCCTGTCCCTCCCGCGGGACCTCGACAATGCCGCCCGCATCGACGGGGCCTCCGAGTTTCGGGTGTTCTGGAGCGTGGTGCTGCCCAACGCCATCCCGGCGCTGCTCACGCTAGGCATCTTCACCTTCGTCAACAACTGGAACGACCTGCTCTGGCCGTTGGTGTTCACCACCGAATCGGACCACGGCACCATCACCTCGGGCCTGACCCTATTGACCGGCCCCGGCGGCATCATCCCCCAGGGCGTGATGATGGCCGGCGCCCTCATCGCCGTGCTGCCCCTCGCGATCCTCTTCCTGCTGGTTCAGCGGCGCTTCATTGAGAGCGTCGCGAGCAGCGGCCTGAAATAGCCCGCCGCCATCCACTGACCACCATCACCACTGAATCGAGCAACATGACCTGGTTTGACGACGGCCGACTGCACTTCGCGGTCGGCATCGAGGACACCTTCGTGCCGCAGGCCCGCCCGGGCGAGCGCGCCATCGATGAATACGAGCTCACCGAGCACTACGCGCAATTCGCCGGCGACCTGCAGCTGGCCAGCGATGTGGGCGCTGAGTTGGTGCGCTGGGGGGTGCCGTGGCATCGGGTGGCCGTCGAAAAGGGCCGATGGGACTGGTCGTGGGTGGACGGCGTGATGGCGCGGTATGCCGAGCTGGGCTTACGCCCGGTGATCGATCTGCTGCACTACGGCACTCCCCTCTGGCTCGAGGGCCAGTTCTCCCACCCGGACTATCCCGACCACGTCACCGAATACGCCCAGCGGTTCGCCGAACGGTACGGCGACGTCGCCACCGATTACACGCCGGTCAACGAGCCCGTGATCCACGCCCTGTTCTCCGGCGAGTACGCGTACTGGCCGCCATATCTCTCGGGCCCGACCGGCATGGTGAGCATCGCCACCGCCCTCGCTGAGGGGTTCGTGAAGACTCAGCACGCGATTGCGTCGGTGCTCGGTGACCGGGCCACCTTTGTGCACGTTGATGCGGGCATCCGGTACTCGGGCGCCCTGGATGCCCCCGAGCACGCGGACACCGTCACGCGGCTTCGGCACCAGGGATTCCTCGTCGAGGATCTCGTCACCGGCGCCGTCGGGCCGGACCACCCGCTGCTGGGCCAGCTGGAACGGGGCGGCGCCGACGACTCTCTCCTCGACTGGTTCCGGGCGCATCCGGTTCGGCCCGATGTCATGGGCGTCAATTACTACCCGCTGCACTCCACCGAGGTGTTCGAGGCGGGCATCCATCACGGCGGCGGATTCGCCGATCCTCGGCCCTATGAGGACACCGGCACGGAGGGCCTGAAAGACGTACTCACTACCTGGGCCGACCGGTATGGCGCACCCGTGATGCTCACGGAGACGAGCGTGACCGGCACGGTCGATGAACGGCGTCGATGGCTCGATGCCTCGGTCGGCGCGCTCCACGAGCTCAAGGCCGACGGCGTCAACGTTGTGGGGTACACCTGGTGGCCGCTGTTCGACATGTACGAATGGACCTGGCGCCACACCGAGGCACCCCGGGCAGACCACTTGCTGACGATGGGTCTGCATGACCTGGTGGAAACACCGTCGGGGAGCCTGGCCCGGCGGCGCAATCCCGTGGCCGATACCTTTCAGCGGCATGCGACCCAGGCTCGGCTGGCGCCCGATGCGATGGTTGAGGATTCGGCTGACGTCGTCGCCTGACACCGGCAGCAGATACCTCACCTCGACCAGGGCCGTGGGCACCCACACTGGGGGTTGGCGGATGCGCCCCGTGCGCTCATACGCTTCAATTTGCGTCGTGTTGGCGCGCCCACGCGACGGGAATCCCTTTGACTCTGCCTTTAGCCGGTTGGTACCGAGACCCTGAAGATGGCGCGCTGCTGCGCTGGTGGACAGGCGCAGAGTGGTCAGATCAGCGGCGCACCGCCGAACCCATGCCGGTACCGCCGCCTGCCTACGTGTACGGAAACACAGTCGGGCCCGCAACCGCAAAGCCGGCATACGTACCAATGGCGAGTCACAGCACAGCGGTGTCGTATGCACGGAAGCCAACGCGCAAGGAGAAGGACCGAGAGATTCGTCGGAACAACTCGATGGCGTACACCGGGCTGGTCTTGGCCCTCGTCTCATGCCTCATCAATCCGGTGGCGATCCCGAGCGTGCTGGGAATCGTCTTTTCGGCGATTGGCATCGCGAAGTCCGCTGAACTCGAAGGCGCCGGGCGGCAGCAGACCGGCCGAGGAACGGCTATCGCCGGACTCGTGGTTAGTATCGCGTCCACGGCGTGGTTTCTGTGGCGGATCTCGACGCTGGTCTAGGCGAGGCTCGATCTCACCCTCCACACTCGTGCTCGATCAGTCGAGCCCCGCTCGCGCCGTTTATGCGTCGCAGGCGATTCCGTCGCCGTCACGGTCGAGGTCGTAGACATCCGATCCAACGATGCGGAGAGGACCGTCGACGTACGCCGGACCGTTACCACTGCCGCCGGCGCAGTCCACATCTGACGCGATCGGCACGCAGACGTCGGCGTAGTTGGAGTCGCAGCCGTTACTTTCCGGCACCGGCTCCGCTGCGACCACCGGCTCGGGCACTCGGGTGCCGACTGAGGTAACTTCGTCGACCGGCTGAACGCTGGTCTCCTCGCGTGCGATTGATCGCTGTCGCTTCCTGGACCTCAGCCTCAGTGGCGATAGCCGTCGGGGTGGGGGTCGGAGTTGCGATGCGTTTAGGCTTCGGTGTGGCGTTCGCGGTCGCGGTCGCCGGAGATACATTGGACGCGTCCGAGATGAGACTGGCTTGCGGCGACACACCCTACCCACGTGCACTGTCCACTCCCCAGTGCTGGTGGCAACGATTGGTAGGTGCAGTCGCTCCAATTGATGCATCCTGGTCACAGCTGACTCGACCGCCGCTCGGCTCCTCGAACGGCGGCAATTCGGCGGCTAGAGTTCTAGCGAAACGGCACCGACGGCTCGGAAGGGAAGAGCAATGTCATACCAGGCCTACCTCGACGCGATCGAAACGAAGACGGGCAAGACGCCCCAGGAGTTGCTCGACGAAGCCAGCGCCCGCGGCTTCGATTCGACAACGAAGGCCGGCGAGGTGGTCGCCTGGCTCCGTGACGACTACGGCGTTGGACGCGGGCACGCCATGGCGCTCTACGGCGTCCTGAAGAACGGCGCAGACGGCGCGGTCCCCGACAAGCATGTGGGCTCGGACGGCAGCCACCGGGACGAGTCCTCAACGCTGCGACTCGACGGCCTCGCCAAGCGCGAGAGCTGAATCACGCCGAGCCGCCGCACTGCCGGCGGCCGACACTGCCCGACGTCTCGCTGATCTCGGCCTGCTGGGCGGTCAGTCGAGGCCGTTCGCTCAGCCACAAGCTGGGCACTCTCTCTCGATAGGATCGACTCTGGCGGCCGTTCCGGGTGGAGCGGCGGATCGCCACGGGGGATACAAGGGAAACGCGTCCGGCATCCGGGCGCGGGTATACATGCAGACTTTGAACAAAACGTCCATGCTGGCCGCCACCACGTTGGCGGCAGCGACAGCTCTACTGCTGGCGGGCTGCTCTACCGCGTCGACCGGCGACGGCGTGGACAGCAATGCAAGTTCTGATGGAGCCCCCAAGGCCGGGGTCTTCGAGTTTCAGACCCCCGCCTACGGCTCCGAAGGAGAACTGGTCATCCGCATCCCGGAGTCCCTCGTCGAGGCCGCGGGATCCGATGCCGACGGGCTGCTGGTGGGCGAGGTGACGGCGAAAGCACGCGAACTGGACTCGTCCAAGTCGTGCGCTGTCGACCTGGCAATCGACTATCGCGGAGACGGCCTCGACGCGCTGAGCCGACCGTCGATGACGAAAGAGGAATACGCCGCCGAGGGCGAAGCCGAACTCGAAAGTGTGTTGATGCGGCAGTTCGGCGTCGAGACCGTGGAGGAAGCCGAGGCGAGCGCCCCGGGCGGCGCCGCGGAGGTAGAAGAGATCGTTGCCAACCTGGAGCAGGCGCCGTATTCCGCTAAGCCGGCGTGGTCGGCGCTGGACGCGACTCCCATCGACGATCTCGACGCCTCCGACCCCGAGCCGGGCAAGTACGTCTCCGACGATTCCAAGACCCTGACATTCGTGCAGTCGTGCGCCTCCGATCCGCTCGACGACGGCAGCTCGGATCAGTTCGACTTCCCCATCGAGACCGACGGCACAATCGACGCATTCGCCACTGTGGAGATGACCGTCATGAAGAACGGCACCCTCACCATCATTGAGGCGAGCGTTGCCGACTACGAGCTGGACTCGAACGGCGACTGGATCGGCTTCTAATCCTGTAAGAGCCGGGATGCGGCGGCTTGGTCGAGCCCCCGGGCGCACGCCCGGTGCTGAGTGAAGAGGGCGCGGAGCATCCTAGGCTCAGAGGTATGGCACCCGAGATCAGAGCCGCGTATGCCCGCCGTGCGGCGGAGTATGCGGAGCACCTGGGCTCAATCACGTCGGTGCATCCAGCGGACCTGCAGCTTGTCACCGGGTGGGCCGAGCGGCTCGACGGCTCACTGATCGATGCCGGCTGCGGCCCGGGGCAGTGGACCGGTCATCTCGCCGAGCGTGGGGTGAGCATTCGGGGTGTCGACCTGGTGCCGAACTTCATCGACCACGCCCGACAGGCCTATCCGGAAGTGTCTTTCGCGATCGGCGACATCGGTGCACTGCCGGAAGCACCCGGCACGGTTGCGGGCGTCCTCGCCTGGTACTCCCTCATTCACCACGAGCCGGCCTCACTCCGGGGTGCGCTTTCTGAGTTCGCGCGCGTGCTGCGCCCGGGCGGCGAGCTTCTGCTTGGCTTCTTCGAGGGCCCGGTGGTCGAACCGTTCGAGCACGCGATCACGACGGCGTATCGATGGCCCGTAGCCGCCCTGAGCGACGAACTCCGCGCCGCTCACTACGACATCATCGAGACCCACACCCGCACCGGGCCCGGTCACCGGCCTCACGGCGCAATCCGCGCATGCCTCTCCGCCAGAGCGGATGCCGCCCCGTCGAGCTAGCGCAGGCAGGAGTGATCAGCCGAGCACTGGCACCCTATCGAGTCATATCCCACAGGCAGCGCTAGTTGCGACGTGCGAGCAGCAATCCGGTGAGGTCGCGGTTTCGTTTCCGGGGGGGGGAAATCCGTGCCGGCCTTGACCAGGATGATCGAGCACACACCGCGTTGCGGTGGCAGACACGAAACGCGTCCGTCGCCGCTCCCCCGTGCTGGGACGGGGCGGCCAGGCGCCGGGCCAGATCGACGAGTTCGATGGCGGTGCTTGGCCAGCCGTTGGTGAGCACCAGCGACAGGGCGCCGGTGGTCTCGGCCCCACAGCGCAGGCAGCTCAGTGGGGTGCCGGCGACCGTGGCGCGGTGCCAGGGCAGCGTGTTGATCCGGGACTGCTGAGCGTCCAGTCGAAGCCATCCGCCCAGCACTCGACCAGGCGACGCAGTTCGGCCTGGTCGGTGCCGGCGGTCCAACCGGTGACCGGCCAGTCGGGTGAGCAGCGGGTGCGCCGGAGCCGATCGCGCAGGTCATCGACGTCGCTGGTGGGAACATCGAGTGGGAAGGCGGAGCTCATTAGGCAAGTCCTCCTACGCGGGCATTGTCGACGCGCCTGGGCGATCCAGCCCATCTCCATGAGCCCTCGTACTGATCGCCTAGGAAGCGAGGTCGCCGCTGACCCACGTCCTGAGATCGTCTTTCTCGGAAGCATCGAATTCCATCCGGGCACCTCCGCACAACGCCTCGACGTTCTTTGCCCAACCCGTGGCCAGTTTCTCTGCCGTGGCCTCGGAGGTGAGCGAAACGCCAGCGTAGAGCAAACCGGTGATGACAAAGTTGATGGCAGAACGGCTCACCTGCACCCCAGCATGAGTGCAATCATCCCTGACCTGTTTGGCCGTCTCGTTGCGGATGAAAGGACCTGCCTTCAGTCGTGATTCCAGAGACAGGAAGAGCTGCCTGAACTGTGCCGTAGACAGCGGAGGTACGTCAGTCACGCGCGTGACCTGTTGTTCGATCGCCGGGCGGGCATCGATCGCGATGGGCAGGTCTTCTGCCGAGAACCGAGCCGCATCCCAGGCCCATCCGGGTGGGGGTTTGGTGGAATACCCCACTCTGCCTTCGAACTGCGCCAGCCATGCAGTGAAGGAACCCATACCGGCCCAGTCACCCGCGAGAGCAGGCTCTGTAATCTGCGCATGCTTTGCCAGGATCGCCGTGGTGACGACCCCAGGAGCGCTCGTAACGAAGTCCAGCACGGCCACGGCGGCCGAGCTTGCGACTGCTCCCGCCTCGCTTCGCGGCCGATTCACTCCGAATGTCGGCGAGGAGGTGCTACTCGACGCGGACGCATCCTCGACCAGCACCTTTGCGTCCGCCGGGGGCTGCGCTACCTGGCCATGAAGCATGGACACGAAGGCATCGGACTCAACGACTCGATCGGCCGTGCTGCGGTAGGCGCTGGCGACGGCTCCCGCCACGATGACCGTGGTGAACCGATCTGCCGCCCTGAAGCGCTGAATCAGGGAGGTGAAATCCGCATCGGCAGACGCGATGAAGAACTCCTCGATCCGCACAGGTCCGGCGAGGATATCGACGGCGTCCAGAACGAGGTTGATGTCTGTGCTGCTCTTTCCTTGTTGGGTCAGCGATGGGCAATCGATCACGCGATATCCAGCCCGTGTCCAGTACGCCCTGTACTTCGAAAAGACGGATGGATTCAAGTAGCAATTGCGAACCAAGAAACGCCGGCTGCCTGGGCCGCTGCCGCCCTCCCCGCCTGCCATGGCGTCGGTCCACGGACCCGGATCGGTAGCGAACTGCTCTGCGGCCACGGCATCCAGCTTCTGCAAACCGATATAGACATTGTCGAAGTCCACGAAAAGAGCGGCCCGAGTTGGCGGCTGCTGACCGAGAGTGATTGGCGCGAGAGACATGGTCGAAGTGTGTCAGACGACCGAGCACTGGATACAGGTCCCCAACTGGGGAGCGCATCGTGCGCCCCCGAGCCGGTCCTTTGCGCCGCTCTGGCTAGATCCTCGACCCACGCCATCTGATCAAAAAGGTTGACGAATTGTCGCACACCCCCTAGCTTTGGTTTACGGTAAACCGTTATCGGTTAGCGAAGAGGAGTCAATGATGACGAGCGTGTCTTTCGTGAATGGACGAAGCCCCGTGCCCCAGGCACAGGCGCTCGGCGACCACGTTGTCACCCAGTTACGCCACGCCATCGTCGCCGGCGAGATCCCGCCGAACACCCACCTCGTTGAATCCCAGCTGTCGATCCGATTCGACGTGAGCCGCGGTCCCATCCGCGACGCCCTGCGCCAGCTGGAATCCGAGGGCCTGGTCGAGAGCCACCGTCGCGGCGTCTTCGCCGTGGGGCTGCGCGCCAGCGACGTAGACGAGCTGTACATGCTCCGCGAGATCCTCGAGGTCAAGGCCCTCGAACTGGCCCACGCTCACTCGACAGACGCCAACTGGGACCTGGTGGAGGGAAACCTCAACATCATGCTGGACCGGGTGGCAGCCAACGACTCCCTCGGCTTCTCCCGCGCCGACCTCAACTTCCACTCTGCGTTCTACTCCGTGGCCGGCGGCAAACGGCTCGAGAGCATGTGGAAGATGTACGAGCCCACCTTCGCGGTCATGCTCGAGCTGACCAACGCCGAAGACCGCGACCTCGGACCCACCTACCAGGACCACCTGGAGCTGTACACGACCCTGCGCAACGGCGACATCCCTACCGCCGTCGAGATGCTTCGCGTCCATCTTCAGGGCTCCCGCGACCGGCTCACCAACGCCTTCAACCGACTGCACGCCGAGGCCTAACCCTCCCCGACTTTCCCGCTGTTCCTTCGCGTCATCCCGAAATCCGTACTGCCCGTTTCACTCCGCACTGCCCCGTTTCCAACAAGGAAGTTGAAAAATGACACTGCCCCGCACCCTCAAGCTGACCGTCGTTCTGGCGGCTGCCGCCCTTACCCTCACCGCGTGTTCTTCCTCCCCCGCCGCCGACGGCGTCGAGGAGGTCTCGGCCTATCCCGAGGGTGACATCACCTTCATCGTGCAGGCGGCGGCCGGCGGTGGCTCCGACCTCACCTCGCGCGCCCTGGCCAGCGAACTCGAGAAGGAGCTCGGTGTCTCGGTGATCGTCGAAAACCGGCCCGGCGCATCCGGCTCAACGGCCATGCAGTACATCGCCGATTCAGACCCGGATGGCTACACCATCGGTTTCGTCCCCGTCGAGATCTCGATGCTCGCCCACCAGGGCTTCGACATCGACCCGGCCAACTACGACTTCCTCGGCCAGATCATGCTCGCCCCCGGCGTGATCTCGGTGCCCAACGACAGCCCCTTCAAGACCCTTGACGACCTGGTCGCGGCCGGCAAGTCCGGCTCCGTCACCATGGCCAACTCCGGCGCCGGCTCCATCTGGGAAGCCGCCGAGCTGGGGCTGGCCGACCTGACCGGCGCCACGGTTGTGCCCGTGCCGTTCGACGGCGGCGGCCCGGCCGTAGCCGCGGTGATGGGCAACCAGGTCGACGCTGCCGTCGGCGGCACCGCCGAGACGGCCGCCGCACACAACGGTGGCCAGCTGCGCGCCCTCGCCGTGCTCCACGACGAGCGCCACCCGCTGCTTCCCGACGTGGAAACCGCTGAGGAACTCGGCTACGACCTCAACTTCGGCGGATGGGGCGGCGTCTACGCACCGACCGGACTGCCGGATGACGTGCGCGAAGCCCTCGCCGACGCGATCGCCACCTCCGCCCAGTCGGACACGTTCGTCGACACCATCACCAAGAGCGGCGCCCTCTCGGTCTACAAGACTCCGGCGGACTTCACCAAGTTCATCGATAGCGAGTACAACCGCTTCGCCAGCCTGCTCGAAGTCAAGTAATCATGAGGCCCAGTTCGTCCACGACGAGTGGCCCTGAGGACGCGGTGGATGCAGGCGGCGAGCGCTCGATCACGGCGCCACGCTGGCCCGAGATCACCATCGCGCTCACCGCCGTGGCCCTCACCGGCTCGGTGCTCCTCCTCGCCAACGCCATCGAGTTGCGGCTGGAGCTCCCGGGGATGACACCCCGGTCCTGGCCCACCTTCCTGGGCGCGCTGGGCCTCGGCTTGTCCCTCATTCTGCTGATCACCGCACTCCTGAAGGCGCCCCGCCCCAACGACGACAACGAGGCAACAACCCGGGCCGGCTGGATCAAACTGCTGCTCACGGTCGCCGCCACCATCGCCTTCATCGTGGTGTGGCCGCTTACGGCATTCGTCGCGGCAGCACCGGTGTTCGTCTCCGCGGTCACCGCGATCGGCGGCGGCCGCGGAATCCGCGCCCTGATCATCTACCCGGTCGTGATGACCGGCGCGCTCTATGCCATGTTCAACCTCCTTCTGAGAGTGCCCCTATGAACCCCCTGGAATCCGGGCTGAGCGCGGTCCTCGACCCGGTCACCCTGCTGTGCTTGATGATCGGCCTGCTCGTCGGCACCCTGGTCGGCGTCTTTCCCGGCATCACCGGGTCGATGGCGGTGGCCCTGGCCGCCGGCTTCACCCTCACCCTCGAACCCGTTCAGGGTCTGGCCGTGCTGCTGAGCATCTACGTCGGCGCCAACTACGGCGACCGCATCCCCGCCATCCTGGTGAACACACCCGGCACCCCCGCCGCCATCGCGACCACCTTCGACGGCTATCCGATGGCCAAGCAGGGCAAGGCCGGGCTCGCCCTGGTGGTCTCCGCGCTGGCCTCCACGGTGGGCATTCTGGTGTCGATGGTGGTCTTCATCATCGCCGCCCAGCCCGTGGCCAAGCTGGCGCTCAACTTCGGGCCACCGGAGATGTTCGCCCTCGTGGTGTTCGGCCTCACCATCATGATCTCCATCTCGTCGAAGTCGATCGTGAAGGGCGTGCTGGCCGGCGCGGTGGGTCTCACACTGGGCACCATCGGACGCGACCCGATCACCGGAGACCAACGGTTCACCTTCGGACTCAACGACCTGTCCGGCGGGCTGGATTTCATCGCCGTCATCATCGGACTCTTCGGCATCGCCGAGCTGTTCGACCAGCTGCTCACCCACCGCGACAAGCGGGCCAAGCCGATCTCTTCTCTCGGCCGCTGGTGGCCGACGAAGAAGGAATACAAGGAGATGGGCAAGCCGATGGCGCTCAGCACCGGGATCGGCATCGTGGTCGGCATCGTTCCGGCAGCGGGCGGCGACATCGCCGGACTGATCGGCTGGGACCGGGCCCGAGCAGTGTCCAAGAACAAGGAGAAATTCGGCAAGGGCTCCATCGAGGGCATCACGGCTGCTGACGGCGCCTCGAGCGCCACCCTGGGCGGATCGCTGATCACCACGATGGCGCTGGGTATCCCTGGCGACTCGGTAATGGCCGTCATGATCGGCTCCATGATCATCTGGGGGCTGCAGCCCGGCCCGCAGTTGTTCACCAACAACCCCGACCTGGTCGTCTCCATTGCGGCGATCATGATCGTCGCCACGGTGGTGTCGCTCGGCATCAGTCTGGTGCGGATGCGCGGCATGGTGAAGCTGATGGACCTGCCCAACTACTACATCTGGTCGGCCATCCTCATCTTCTGTGTTGTGGGCACCTACACAGTGACCAACAACATGTACACCGTGATCGTGATGCTCATCTCTGGCGTAATCGGGCTCGTGATGAAGCGCACGGGCTTCCCCGCCGGCCCCGTGGTTCTCGGGCTGTTGCTCGGCCCGCTGGCCGAGGCCAACCTGCGCCGCGCACTGCTCATCGACGGACCCACGATCTTCTTCACCCAGCCGATCTCAGCCGTCATGCTCGTGCTCGCCGCCCTGGCGATCGCGGTGCCTCTCATCGCCAAGGTGCGTGGCGCCCGGCGCGGCACCGGTGACCCCGGGTCGCTCGAAGATCGACTCGCCGACCGCACCCAGCGTGAAGCCGCCGAGTCGAAGTCCGAGCGCTGATGGGCGCCACCGCTGACCCCACCACCGAAATACCTCTCCACATCACCGCCGGCATGACCCGCGACTGGGCGGCCCGGCCCGGCACCACCGGGGGCGTGCAATGCCACGCCTCCACGGTGTTGGCCGTGGGCAGCTCCCTGCTGTGCGCCTGGTTCGCGGGCAGCGCAGAGGGCAGCCCTGACAACGGCATCTTCGTGGCCGTGCGGGAGCCCGGCGGCAGCTGGGGCGACCCCCGGCCGGTCGTGGGCACCGGCGACACTGCCGACGCCGTCGCTCACTGGAACCCGGTGCTCGCCCACGCCGCGGACGGCTCGGTATGGCTGTTCTTCAAACGTGGGCCGCGCATCTCCGAGTGGTCGACATGGCTGTGCACCAGTGCAGACGACGGGGCCAGCTGGACGGAACCACGAGAAGTGGTTCCCGGCGACACCGGTGGGCGCGGGCCCGTGAAGAACCCGCCGGTGCGCGCGGCCGATGGGGCCTGGCTCGCCCCGGCATCCATCGAGAGCTGGGCGCCGAACGGTGCGATCTGGGCGTCCTTCGTCGACCGCTCCACCGACGACGGACGCACCTGGAACCGGGTCGACATCCCGGTCGACCGCGCCCAGCTGTCGGGGGCGGGCGTGATCCAGCCCGCGCTGTGGGTCACCGGCGATACCGTGGGCGCGTTGTTGCGGTCCTCGGAGGGGCACGCCTACCTCGCGTTCTCCCCCGACAACGGGCGCACCTTCACGACGGCCGTGCCGAGCACCCTGCCCAACAACAACAGCGGTCTCACCGTCACCCAGTTGCCCGACGGCACGCTCGCGTGTGTGCACAACCCCACCGGCACAAGCTGGGGCGCCCGCTGTCCGCTGGCCGTGTCCGTCTCCCGCGATGGCCTGCACTGGCAGACCGTCGCGATCGTCGACGACGGGCGGATGCCGCTCGGCGGGTTCACCCCCAGCCTGCCCGAGGCATCCGGCACCGGTTTCGATCCGCACGACTCCGGCGTGCGCACCGACGGCACCGGGGAGTACTCATACCCGGCCGCGGTGGTTTGCGACGACGACCTGTTCATCACATACACCTGGCAACGCCGCGGAATCGTCTGTGCCACGGTGCCCCTCGCTCTGCTTACCCACCCCGAACCGAACCGAAAGGTCCACCCATGACCGCACAGATCGTCAGCGCCCTCCCCATTCCTTTCAACGGCGACGGCGCCATCGAGTGGGACACCTTCGACGCACTATTAACCCGGGTCTCCCCCCACGTTCACGCCGCTCTGATCGCCGGCACCACCGGCGAATTCCCGGCGCTCGACGACGACGAACGCCAGGAGGCCTTTCGCCGCGCCTGTCAGGTGCTCGGCGCCGAGCGTGTGATCGCCCACATCGGTCATGCCAGCTTGCACCAGGTGGTTCGGCTGGGACGAGCCGCCGCCACGCTGGGCATCACCCGCATGGCCACCCTCACGCCTTACTACCTCCCGGCCGATGACGCCGCCGTGATCGAGTTCTACCGCGGCGTCACCAGCGCGCTGCCCGGCATCGAGCACTACGTCTACCTGTTCCCCGAGCGCACCGGCATCGTCGTCTCGCCGGCGGCGTTCCACGAGATCATGGCACTGCCCGGCGTGCGTGGCGCAAAGCTCTCCGGCGCCGCCACCGACCTCCTGGTGGAGTACGTCGCCGAGCTCCAGCGGGGTCAGGAGCTCTACTCCGGCGACGACTCCACCCTGCCGACGGTGCTGCGAGAGGGCGGCACCGGGGTCGTATCCGGCGTGTCGGCCGCCTACCCCGAAACCTTCGGCCGGCTGGCCGCGGCCCTCGATGACGACGCCGATGGCGTCGCCGCGTCGAGCCTGCAGGCCACTGTGCAGACGCTGGTGGCACTCACCGGGCCGTCGATCATCCGGTTGAAGGCCGCGGTATCGGGCAATGTGCCCGGCAGCTGGGACTCCCGCATGTCGATGGCCGCCATCGACGACACCCTGCACGGCGAGCTGCTCGACATGGCCGCCCGCAACGCCTGACCTGTATTCGCAACCAAGGAGATCCTGTGACCAGCTACGCCTTTCCCCAACCCCTGCAGCGCCCCGCCCTACGCCCGAAGACCGTGTACATCGTCGCCAGCGGCGACCTGCGGCTCAGCGCCAACACCGCCGGCTGGGCCACCCAGCAGCAACTCGAAGCCGATTTCGCCCGCGCCGTCGCCGGCTTCGGGTTCGCGGCTCACCGGGCCCACGACGAGAACCCCGCTACCGGGCACGGTTTCATCGACAGCCAGCGCGCCGGGCTCGACGTCTTCCGCGGCATCCCTACCGACGCCCCGCTTGTGATCGTCGACGCGGTGTGGCAGTACAGCCACCACGTCCTCGCCGGTCTGCGCTCGCACCAGGGCCCCATCCTGGCCGTCGCCAACTGGGCCGGTGACTTTCCGGGCCTGGTCGGGCTGCTCAACCTCACCGGGTCGCTCACCAAGGCGGGCATCGGCTACTCCTCGTTGTGGAGCAAGGATTTCAACGACGAGTGGGCGGTGGAGAAGGTCGGCGAATGGCTGGCCACGGGCAGCATCGTGCACGACGTCAGCCATGTGCGCGACCTCGATTCGCTGCCCGACACCGAAGAGGTGGCGCTGGGCCGCGGCCTGGCCCGGCAGCTGCAGGATGAGAAGGCCATCATCGGTGTCTTCGACGAAGGCTGCATGGGCATGTACAACGCCATCATCGACGACGAACTGCTCAACGCGCTCGGCATCTATAAGGAGCGACTCTCTCAGTCGGCGCTACTCGCCGAGATGTACACGGTGACGGATGCCGAGGCGCAGGCTGTGCGGGGCTGGCTCGACGGGGTGGGCTTCACGTTCCACTTCGGACCAGACGACGCCACCGACCTCACCGAGGCACAGGTGCACGAGCAGATGAAGATGTACGTGGCGGCCGTGCGGATCGCGGACGATTTCGGAGCCGATGCCATCGGCATCCAGTACCAGCAGGGCCTCAAAGACATGGTGCCGGCCTCCGACCTCGTGGAGGGCCTGCTCAACAACGTGGAGCGCCCACCTGTGCTTTCCCGCGACGGCTCCCGCGAGTTGTATGCCGGCGCCGCCCTGCCGCACTTCAACGAGGTCGACGAGGGCGTGGCCGTCGACACCCTGGTGACGAATCGCATCTGGACGGCGATGGGCCTGGACCCGGCCAACACCCTGCACGACATTCGGTGGGGTGAGCAGTACGGCGACGAGTTCGTGTGGGTGTTTGAGATCTCCGGCGCCGTGCCCGCCTCGCACAACGGCGGCTACGCCAAATCGCACGGCAACCGCCAGCCCGCGGTGTTCTTTCCCAAGGGCGGCTCCACGCTGTCGGGCACCTCGAAGCCGGGCGAGATCGTGTGGTCGCGGGTGTTCATCATGGACGGGGTGCTGCACGTTGACCTCGGCCGCGGCCACGTGGCCGACCTGCCGGAAGAAGAGACCCAGCGTCGCCTGAACGCCACCGACAAGCAGTGGCCCATCATGCACGGTGTGCTGCACGGAGTGTCACGTGACCAGCTGATGGCCCGGCACAAGGCCAACCACCTGCAGGTGGTCTACGCCCCCGACGCCAAGACCGCGGACAAAGCCCTCGCGGCTAAGGCCGCACTGTTCGCCGAGCTGGGCGTGCTCGTGCACCTCTGCGGCGACGTCGCACTGTAGGTCGCTCTGGACTGTTAGGCATCGCAGGCGATGCCGTCGCCGTCGCGGTTTAGGTCGAAGACGTCGGAGCCAACAATGCGCAACGGGCCGTCCACGTAGGCCGGTCCGTTGCCGCTGCCGCCGGCGCAGTCCACGTCGGACGCGACGGGCACGCAGACGTCAGCGTAGTTGGAGTCACAGCCGTTGCTTTCGGGCGCGGGCTCCGCGCTCCCACGCGGTTGCAGGCTGGTGCGCACGCTGGCTTTGACGAGTGAAATCCGCTGAGATCGTTGCCAGACACCAGTCAGTTGGAGAGTAGGCGGTAGGGGCCGTGGAGGCCCCTACCGCCCACTAGCAGTCGGTGTGCCACACCCACGGAGCCCACACCGCGGCACCGCGGCAGATGGTTCCTCGCGGCACGGGCACCGCCTACCCCGTTCAATCGTTCTGCTTGATGCGAATGGCCGCAAGCTCGGGGCTCATCGCCATGTCTGCCGGCCGTGCGGTGCGGGGCCAGGTCCAGGCGGAGCGCAGGATAAAGGCCAGGATCAGCACCTCGACTCCGATGGTGAAGCCGTAGTAGAAGGCCCAGTCCCAGGACGCCCCGGCCGCGTTGAACACGCAGATGGGGATGAAAAGCACGGCAACGACGAGGTTCGTGGCGCGGTTCACCCGGGCGGGCAGCGTCATGGAGAGCAGCACCATCAGGGTCGGGATCGCTATGAGCGCGAAGAAGATTGAAATCAATGTCCCGCTGATTTCAAACGCAAAGATGTCGCCGCCCCGGATTTCGTCGATTTCGCCGGGCTGGTAGAGGTGGAAGTAGTCGATGTATATGACGAGGAACATGAAGCTGGTCCAGGCTGCCGCGAGCTTGGCCTGCACTGGGATCCGCTGGTCTTCCAGCGCGGTGGTGGTGTGTTGACGTGTTTTCATCAGGTACTCCGTTGTTGTGGTGAGGATGGGTTGGTCCACGATCGCTGACGACGACCGCGGGCACTTTCTGTCCTTACGGTTGTAAGGATGAGAGCCATGCTAGCCTTACGGCCGTAAGTGCACAAGAATGGATCTATGGCATCGCGCACACCCCTCAGCAGGGATCGGATCATCAACGCCGCCGCCACCGTCGCTGATGGCGCGGGGGTCGCCGCCGTGAGTATGCGCAGTGTCGCGAAGGTACTCGGCGTTGAGGCGATGTCGCTTTACCATCACGTGCCGAGCAAGGAGGCGCTGCTCGACGACCTGGCCGACTGGGTGTTCGCGAGGATCGAACTGCCCGAGGTCGGCGATAGCTGGCGGGAGGCGATCACCGCCCGGGCACGATCGGCACGGTCGGTGCTCACCGCTCATCCGTGGGCGCTGGGGATGATGGAATCGCGCCCCAATCCCGGCCCGGCGCTGCTGCAGCACCACGACCGGCTACTCGGCGTACTCATGACCGAGGGCTTCAGCGCCGCGCTCGCAACACACGCTTTCTCCGCGATCGACGCCTACGTGTATGGGTTCGCGCTGACCGAAACGAGCCTGCCCTTCGAACCGGGGGACGGCGCCGAGGAGGCGTTCGCCGTCAAGGTCGCGGCGCCGGCGGAGCTGTATCCGCACATTGCGCGCTCGCGCGCCGAGCTGTTCGGCGGGGGCGGTTATGCGTTCGCGGACGAGTTTGACTATGGGTTGGAGCTGCTGCTGGAGGGCCTGGGGCGTCGAGTCGCCGACGCGAGCCCCGCGTTACCTGGGCGGGTAACGCATCCCTGATGGGGCTGAGTCAGCTCTACCCATAAGCGCTCGTCACAAGTCAGATTTCCAATCTCGACGCCCTGGGGTGCTACGGTATCCGAGGCCCACGCAGGGCCACGACAATCTTCGATCGAAGGCAGGTGAGCGGCCATGGCTGGTGATAGTCCGCGCTCCACTCCCTCGGCGAATGTCGTTTTCGCTCTGACCTTCTAGGCCGGGCGTCGCGCTGGGAGTGGCGCGCAACTGAACCTCCATTGCGAGGTGACCTCTGGTGCACCGTCGAATCCCGACGTCTGCCTAGTCACCTCCGGCTTGCTCACGTGCTCTCGTCGACCGAACGACGGAGTAGGACCATGGCACTCATCGACAACGGCATCTACGTGACCGGGCAGCGCACCTCCAGCCCCCACAGCCTCGACGAGACGTACCGCCAGTTGCGCGAGTGCGAGGGAATGGCGTGGATCGGCTTGTACCGGCCCGATGCGGACGAGATCCGCAGCGTCGCCGACGAGTTCTCGCTGCATCCGCTGGCCGTGGAAGACGCGCTCAAGGGCCACCAGCGGGCCAAACTGGAGCGGTTCGGCGACACCCTCTTCGTGGTGCTGCGGCCCGCCTGGTACCTCGACGCCGAAGAGCGAGTGGAGTTCGGCGAGGTGAACGTGTTCATCGGGCCGGGCTTCGTAGTGACGGTGCGGCACGCCGAGAACCCCGACCTGGCCAACGTGCGCCGGCGGATGGAGCAGAACCCTGCCCTGCTCGCGCTCGGACCCGAAGCGGTACTGCACGCCGTGCTCGACGAGGTCGTCGACGCCTACTCCCCCGTCGTCGCCGGGCTGGAGAACGACATCGACGAAATCGAGAACCAACTCTTCGGCGGCGACCCGTCGGTGTCGCGGCGCATCTACGAACTGCTCAGCGAGGTCATCGACTTCCAGCGCGCCACCGGGCCGCTGCGCGGCATGCTCGAGGCGCTCCTTCGCGGCTCGGAGAAGTACCAGGTGGACGTGGAGCTGCAGCGCTCGTTCCGGGACGTGCTCGACCACGTGCTGCGGGTCACCGAGCACGCCGCCTCATTCCGGGCACTGTTGGAGAACGCGCTCACCGTGCACGCCACCCTGGTGACGCAGCAGCAGAACGACGAAATGCGCCGCCTCTCGGAGGCCGGGCTGGCCCAGAATGAGGAGACCCGGCGGTTGTCGGAGGTGGGCCTGGCACAGAACGAGGAAGTGAAGAAGATCTCCTCGTGGGCGGCGATCCTGTTCGCGCCGACGCTGGTAGGCACGATCTACGGGATGAACTTCGACAACATGCCGGAGCTGCACTGGCAGTTCGGGTACCCGGTGGCCGTGGCGGCGATGGGAGTGATGGGGCTGGGGCTGTGGGGGATCTTCAAGCGGCGGAAGTGGTTGTAAGGCTGGCTCTGAAACCGTGCAGGGCGCCGAAGAAGGCTTGGCTGGTTCGTCGCGCAACCTTCGGAAGCGAACTAGCGAACGGATGACCGCGCGCGGCCGGAGTACCGTTTAGTCGTGCCCCCTCGCCGCAAGTTCTCAGCCGTATCACCCGCAGCGCGTGCGCGTTACGCGAAGCGCCGGCAACGACGGCTCGCCCGCGTCGACAACGACCTCACCGCGTCACAGTGGGCTGACCTCCTCGCCGCTTGGGGAGGGTGTGCATATTGCCAAGCAGAGAGCCCGGCCCTGCAGCGTGACTGCATCATGCCGATTTCTCGGGGCGGCCGGTACACCCTCGAGAACGTGGTTCCCGCCTGCCCGTCCTGCAACGCGAGCAAACACAACAACGAAGTCACCGGGTGGCTCCGGCGCAAGCATCTCGACGAGCGCGCGTTCCTGCTCCGTTACGCGACGATACTGCCGACGCTCCTCCCTGCAGGTTAGGGCTGCCAACGCTCTTTGGGCGCATGGCCCCGGGCGGGCGCTCTCTGCCATAGGTTGCCTCTTCGGGGGTTCGTGGGGCCACGATCGGCGGACGCTCTCTGCCGGCTATGGCTTGCACCTTAGACCTGCTGAATGGAGCTGGGCGGGGGCCGGCCCGCTGCGGCCGGGCAGGTACCGAAGCCGCCGTCGGGGAGCCTGGCCCGGCGACGCAACCCCGTGGCTGATACCTTTCAGCGGCACGCGACCCAGGCTCGGCTGGTGCCCGATGCGAAGCTGTCTTCGCCGTCGATGACACTGCCGTGAATATTGGTCGGAGATTGATTTGATAAGCACCTGAACACGAGTAGCTTTGAGGAGTGGCTGAACGGTTCGGCTGCGTGCCCGGGGGAGGACGTTGCAATGGGTCCGGTCGCTGCAGACGGCGCAAAAGAGACTCTCGAAACGGTCGATGGAATTCTCCATCTGCGCTGGCAGCCCGGGGCTCACATTCAGATCGAAGATGCCCACCTCGCGATGGCGAAAGTTAACGACGCGTGCGGGAACGAACGTCGGGGCATGCTCGTCGATATGGCAGCGGTCGGGTCGGTGAGCCGAGAGGCCAGGTCCGTGTGGTCTATTCCCTGCAGCGCCTCGCGCATTGCTCTTCTGGGCAAATCACCTGTTGACCGAGTTTTGGCGAATTTCTTTCTCGGTGTGCACATTCCGCCGTGTCCGACCAAATTCTTTACCTCGCGCAGCGAAGCCATGAAATGGCTTACTGCCGGTGTCTAAGCGTGCAGAAGCGCTGCGCAGAGTGCGTCTTTGGGTGATATGAGCTCGGGAGACGACGCCGATGACCCTCGTTTGCAGCAGTTGGTGGAGGGGGTTGTCCGGTTGGCTGCCGGCGACCTGGACGCGCGGATAGAGCCGTCTGACTTGAGGGATGACATCGACGCTGTGATCACCGGCGTCAACCTCCTCGCCGAGGAACTCAGCTACATCTACTCGAATCTGGAACAGCAGGTTTCTGACCGTACCGCCATGCTGCGGCAAACTCAGGCCGAGCTGGAACAGATGGCAAAGACTGACGACTTGACGGGCCTTGCGAATAGGACCCTGCTCAACGAGCAAATCAACGAGGCAATCCTGGCCAGCACGGACAGTGGAAAACCCCCGGCTGTGCTGGTGCTGGACGTGGATTCCTTCAAAGCCGTCAATGACGCTCTGGGCCATGGGGCCGGTGACGCAGTACTGATCGAGGTTGCCCGGCGCCTCAAGCGCGCCGTACGGGCCGTCGATACCGTGGCACGTCTGGGTGGGGATGAGTTCGCCATCCTCATCATCGAAGCGACGGAAGAGGAAGTCCTGAATATTGCGCACCGGGCGTCGGCGCAGCTTCAGGACAGCGTGCAGGTTGGAACCGAAACCGTCTGGGCGATGGCCAGCATCGGGGTGCGTATCGGCACGCCGGGCCATCCAGCTGAGTCGCTGATTCGGGATGCTGACATCGCCATGTACCAGGCGAAGGCGCATGGCCGCAACAACATCCAGCTGTTCCACCCCGACATGCTCGACTCTGTCCGTGAACGCTCACGCATCACAGCCGAGCTTCGTAACGCCGTCGCCGGCGGCGAGCTGGCGCTGCGTTACCAGCCGGTGGTTGAATTGGCCTCAGGAACAGTCATAGGTTTCGAAGCCCTCCTTCGGTGGCACCATCCGTTGCGCGGACTCATCATGCCGGATAGCTTCATTCCCATCGCGGAAGAAACCGGCCTGATCCTGGAATTAGGACGTTGGGTGCTTCACGAAGGAGTCGCCCAGTTGCGACGCTGGAGCGAAACCGAGCCTGAGCTCACAGACTTCTGCCTACACATCAATCTTTCCGCCGCCGAACTGCTGCGCCGTGACCTGCTGGAAGATGTCAGGGAGACGCTCGCTAGGAATCATGTGGCTCCGCCGCGATTGGTTCTGGAGATCACCGAGACCGTCTTGATGTCGAAGGGAACGGCGGAAGAACAGGTCTTGGGCGAGCTGCGAGATCTCGGTGTGGGGCTGCAAATTGATGACTTCGGCACCGGCTATTCGTCCATCAGCTATCTCCGAACGCTTCCAGCAGACACGGTCAAAGTCGACCGTTCCCTGATTCAGGACATGGCATCGGACCCACAGCAGCAAAAATTCGTTGCTGCCATTCTCCAACTGATTTACTCGGCGGGCCTGAAGGCGATCGTCGAAGGCATTGAGACCGCCGAACAGGCGATTCTGCTGCAGACGATGGGTTGCCTATACGGACAAGGCTATTTCTATGACCGCCCGCTACCGCCCGAGATGGTTCTGGGGAGGCTCAGGAGTCTCGCGCACCGTCAGTAGAGTGAGAGCATGTCAAAGCTTTGGGAGCAAATGCTACTTGTCCCATCGGTAGTGCGCCTCACTTCCCGGGCACCGAAGGACCCGTCAGCGGCGTGGGACGGGTACTGGCGAGGAATCCGCACCACCGGCCGTTCGGGAGACGTGCTGTGGGACTCCGGATCCCAGACCGAGCTCGAGCAGTACACCGACTCCGTCCTGGGCCATTTCAATCCGGCTCTTCCCGTCATCGACATTGGATGTGGCAACGGAACCAATACCCGCTGGCTTGCTGGTCTTTTCCCGAGGGCTATCGGCATTGATGTATCCGTCGGCGCCATCGCGCTAGCGAGGCGGGAAGCCGCAGGCCTCCACAACGTTGAGTTCCTGGCTATGGATGCAACGGAACCCGGTGCTGGAGAGCACCTGCTGGAGTCGGTGGGGCCTGCCAACGTTTTTGTTCGCGGAGTTTTTCATGTGCTAAAACCAGACCAGCAAGCCAGCCTGGCTACCAACCTACGCACCGTTGTCGGGAACAACGGCCGGGTATTCCTAGCCGAAACCAACTTTCCCGGAAGCAGTCTCGCCTACCTGCAAGAGCTGGGCGCCACCCGGCGAAGCATGCCACGGCAGTTGCAAAGGGCCCTGGAAAACCTGCCCCGCCCCGGACATTTTGGCACGCAGGAACGGCACAACACCTTCCCGGACTCGGACTGGCACTTGATCGCCGACGGGCCGGCACACATCGAAGTGACTCCTATGAACGCCAACGGCCATTCGCAGCATGTTCCGGGATATTTCGCTCTATTAGCCGGCGCCTAAACACCTCGCCGTGAGCGGCTATGGCTGGTGATGGTCCCCGCTCCACTCCTTCCGCGGGTGTCGTTTTCGCCCTGTGGCTCCTTCTCTGCTCAGCCCCGCTCGTGCACCGCTCTGGCACTCGCCGGGGGCTCTCCGACCTCTTGGATCGAATGGCCGCCGCAGGCCGTCTTGGTTACGCTGGCCCGTTCGATGCGAGACACGGTGAACCATCGCATTGCGTCACGCAGTCGGCACCACCCGACCAGGTACCACTGGCCGTTCGTGCAGGCGAAGAGCACGGGTTCGACGTCGCGTGTGGTCGTGGTCCCGTCTCCCGATGTGTAACGAAGACGGAGTACTCGCTGCTCGGCCATCGCCTCCTCCAGTGCCGATCTGATTGCTCGTGAAGCGGAGGGCGGCGCGTTGACCCACACTCGGCCGGCCAGCTCGTCGGCTCGTGCTCGGGTTCGGGGATCGAGGACGTCCAGGATCTTCTTGATGCCGGCTGCGGCCAGATCGGCGTAGGGGGCATCGGACGCAGCGGACACCGCTGCCATGAGCGCCACGGCCTGCGCTGGGGACAGGCTGACCGGCGGCAGGGACGCGCCTATGGCCAATCCGTAGCCGCCGCCCGGACCTGGGCGCGACCAGAGAGGCGCGCCGCTGTTCTCTAGCGCAGCGAGGTCTCTCTTGACGGTGCGCACCGACACTTCGAACTCTCTCGCCAGCCGCTCGGCGGTGCAACCCCGCGATCCGTTGCGGCGGAGCATCTCGGTCAACGCATGGAGTCGTTCTGTTCGCTTCACCGTTCGGCCCGCAGCAAATTCATGACACAAATAGTGACACACACCTGCCGGTAGTGCCTACGAGAGTAGTGACATGACAACTACATCGAGCAGTCCCACCATCATTCTCATCGCCGGTCACTGGCTCGGCGCTTGGGCTTGGGATGAAGTCCTTGAACACCTGAAGACCGACCTCTCTCGGGCAATCGCGCTCACTCTGCCCGGTCTCGACGGGGACGATCCTGAGCGTGCGGCGAAGACCCTCGACGATCAGGCCGCAGCGATCCTGGACGCCATCACTCGACTCGGGAAGTTCGAGGATCGGCCCGCGGTCATCGTCGCTCACAGTGGCGCAAACGCCCCCGTCAGCCTCGTCCTGGACCGGCACCCTGAACTCGTCCATCGGGTGGTGTGGGTCGATTCCGGCCCAGTGGCGCCGGGAAGCGTCTACGCCCCCGACCTCCCGGAGGGAATGGAGGAGCTTCCGCTGCCGCCGTTCGACGTTCTCGCACAGCAGGCGAGCCTCGAAGGTCTCAGCGCAGAGGTCCTCGAGCGTTTTCGGGCCCGGGCGGTGCCTGAGCCCGGCCCCGTGCTTCGTCAGCCCGTCGAGCTCACG
The DNA here is from genome assembly GCF_004402745.1 of Cryobacterium sp. TMN-39-2. Classification (NCBI taxonomy): domain Bacteria; kingdom Bacillati; phylum Actinomycetota; class Actinomycetes; order Micrococcales; family Microbacteriaceae; genus Cryobacterium; species Cryobacterium sp. TMN-39-2. Next base: position 113,800 of record NZ_SOFX01000038.1, on the reverse strand, counting down.
AACGACGCCCGTCGCATGGTCCCGACCACCCTGGTGTGCTGCTCGCTCCCGAGCGCGCAGGTGCTGGAGCTGGCCCGTGCAGGCCATGCCATGTTTGCCGAGGTCGCGAACCTCGAGCACCTCGACGTCGTCGACCTCCCGACAGGCCACTGGCCGATGTGGAGCCGCCCCGGCGACCTCGCCAAGGCCATTCAGTCGGCGGCATCCCGAATCGACTGAGCCCGCATGCGCGCGGCCGACCTCGCGAGTACCATTCCGGGCATCACTAATCCGTGACCGGTTCGCCAGCACTGCCAGCGCGGAGCCACCCAGAGGAACGCACCGTGCGCGCATCCAACGAAGACAACAGCGGGACCGCGGCTGCAGGGATCGCCGCGAACACCAATCGGGCAGCGTTGCGTGCCGGTGGAATCACGGTGGTCATTGCCGGGCTCGGCGGAATCGTCTGGTTCACCCTCGAGCTGCTGCCACCGGTGCTCGGCTTCGATGACACCGACAACCCCGCGGTGAGCCTCGACTACCTGCGCCAGTACCCTCAGTTTTACCCTCTGGCCGGGGTCGTACTTGTCACCATGGCTCTCGCATTCGTGGTGGCGAGTTTCGCCGTCTCGGATGCGCTCGCACCCCGCGCCAGCAGCATCACGCGCCGAAGCCTGAGCGCGGTCGGAGTCCTGTCGGCGGCGTTTCTCTTCATGCACGGGGTGTTGCGTTTGTCGGTGGGGCCGTTGCTTTACATCGACGGAATGAACAGCAGCTGGGGTGAGTCCGCCTACCTCACCATTCAGACGTTGGGAATCCACGGTTTCGCCCAAGCGAGCCTCCTCACGCTCTGTGTCTGGACCGTGGGCATCAGTGTCGCCGGGGCGCGCTCCCGTGCCCTGCCGATCTGGCTGTGCGTCCTGGGAATCGTCACCGGCCTTCGGCTTGTGGTGGTGGTCGCTGGTCCGATCCTGACGGCAGCAAGTATCGACTTGCCTGAGATCTTCTGGTTTGGCTCGGTGGCGCTGATTCCACTGGCAATGCTGTGGTGGCTGGCGCTCGGGGTGGTGCTGTTGGTCATGTCTCGCCCCATCCGCAAGCAGAAACCTGTCGATTCGGTGCCGTGAGCTACGTCGAAGCGGGGGCTTGACCGCACAAAACCACGGCGCTATGTTCCGCCGTGTCGGTGTGGCACGCCTCGGAAGGAGTCCTCGGATGTCCCATGTGTTCTACGGTGTCTGGTTGGTTCGGCGGGGAGGTCTGGGTTGGGCCACGCACGAGGCGAAGTTCCCCACCCTCCCGATTCTGGCTCACATCCAATTGAGCTCTCTTCACCTGCAGGACGGTGACAGGTTCCAAATGTTTCGTCAGCAATATGCGCTGGCCTATATCGAGACGGTGAATACTCCCAGCGGAATCTGGGGGATCCCGAACCCTAACAAAGAGACGGACAACAACGTCTGGCTCACGACGGACCATCTCACGTTCCAGCTGCAGGTCGACGGCGTGGTGACCGCTTCGGCGTTCGGCCTGATCCACGACCTGAGTGCGGGAGCAGGCAGCGAAGCCAAGGTGACCTACAGTCGGGATCTCGCCATCTTTGATGACGAGGGCCGGGTGGTGGGCACTCATCGAGTGGTGCAGCTGGAAGGCGGCGGGCGAATCGACCTTGACGACGTGCAGGAGCGCGTGCTGGAACGCGCGACGGCACGGTCCGATCGGCACGTCGATGTCGTTCCGGTCGATCTGGAGGGAATTCCGCCAGACGCCGAGTTCCGCATCAACCTGCGTACGCGCCGCCCGGCGCCTCCCCGCGGTTCAAGCCTGGGCTGATCCGTTAGGGGTGTTCTCGCGCGCTCCCCCGCTCTCGTTCACAGAAGCATTGCGTGCAAGGGACGGACCTACTTGCCGGCTGCCGCAGCGACGTCAGGCTGGCTTGCCAGGTGCGCGGCGAGCACGTCCCGCACTGTTGTCCAGGCATGGACGCCGTAGCGGTCGTTGTCGACGTGGTGCAGCTGGGCCTGGCCGCTGAACATGCTCACGAAGTACTGCATGCCCTGCCAGGCGGGGAAGGTCGCATCCTCGCTCTTCGACAGGCGCCGCACGCCCTTGGCCATCGCCGAGAGGGTGCCGGTGGTGCCGGCCCACTGCAGCGTGAATTTGGTGCCGGTCAGCTCCGACATCGTTTGGGCCACGCTCCGCGCGGTGACCCGGTCGCCGGCGATCTCCACGACCCGGGGCGCGTCGGGGTCGAGTGCGACGAGAGCCACGACCCGGGCGACGTCGTCTTTGGTGGTGAAGTCGAGGATCTGGTCGGCCGAGGACCAGTACATGACTTTGCGGCGACCGAACGCGATCATCGGCGCGGTGCCGGTGAGCATGTCGGCAAACGCGCCGTTGAGAATGGAGGTGACCTTGATCGGGGCCGCGTCGAGGTCGGCGGCGAACTCGCGGCGCAGCTCGAAGTTGCGGTTGGTGCCCAGCGCGATCTGGCGGTAATCCGACGAGTAGTCCGAGGGGATGAACCGGGGCACGCCGGCGGCCACGGCCGCGGCCAGCAGCGCGCGCTGCGCATCCACGATCACCGGTCGGGTGCCGCTCACGGCCGACACGACAACGTCGGAGGCGGAGACGGCTTGGGTGAGCGCCGCGTGGTCGGTGTACTCGGCCGTGACGATGTCGACGCGGTCGTTGGCGGCGTAGAGGCCGGCGGCCGAGGCGCTGCCCGGTCGGGTGAGCACGCGGATGCGGGTGTCGTGGGTGAGCAGTTCGCGCACGATGCGCTGACCGAGGTCGCCGGTGGCGCCGGCGACGAGAACGGATGTGGTCATGGGCGGGTCTCGGTTTCTGTAGTGGGCTGGGGGCGGCGGCGGGATCGCTCCGGGGCGGGCACCGGAAGATTGAGGTCGGAGTTGGTGTCGGGGAGGGAAGCCGCGGTGGCGCCGGTGCCGAGAGCGGCCTTGGCCAGCAGCTGCCGCAGTAGGGTTTGTTCGTCGGCGGACAGGCCGCCCATCAGGGCGCCTTCGACCGAGCGGAGCGCCACGCGGGCCGTGCGGAGCAGCGCGTGGCCCGCCTCGGTGGGGTGCACCTGACGGATGCGCCGGTCGCGCAGATCGGGGCGGCGCTCGACGAGCGCATCCGTCTCGAGGGCATCGATGATGTAGGTCATGGCGGTCTTGTCGATGCCGAGCCGGTGCGCCAGCGCGAGCTGCGACGTGGGCTCTTCGGTCGTGATGGCCACGAGCACCTGGTAGCCGCGGGGGCCGCCGGGCACATCGGCCACGGCGACGCTGCCGGCCCGGGAGTAGCCATGGAACATCAACGCGAGCGACCAGCCCAGCTCGGTCTCGATGCCGTTGGCGGTCCAGTCGATCTGCGCCGCGGCATCCGTGGGCGAGGTTGGGAGTGATGCGTGCATGCAGAGATCGTATCAGTTTCAGATCATCTCAGCACCAGAAGGTACCTGTGGAGGCACCGACCTCTAGGGTGAACAGCATGGGGCGAACATGGGGACTTCGATGGGTTGGCGTGGTTGGGCTTCCGGTCGCGTTGGTGTTGAGCGGATGCACATCGACTGCAGATGCGGTCTCGCCGCCACCGGCTACCGCCTCCGACTCTGCGACAGATTCGGCAGATGACCAGGCGTCGGATCTGAGCGCGTTCGAACAGCAGCTACCGCTCAGCGGGGAGTTCGTCTCGCAAGCAACGGCCACTGAAGGCACCGTCGACATTGAGCGCCGTAGTGACGGGTCCGTCTGGGTCTTGCTGGACGACTTCCACACCGGGGACGCGTCAGACCTGCGTCTGTACCTGAAGGAAGACGCGCTGGTTCAGGATGCGGACGGGTACTGGGGTTCCGCCGAGGGCGGTTACGAAATTGCCGTGATCGATCCGGACGCGACGGCCCAAGAGATTGAGGTTCCCGGCGCGTGGGACATGCCGGAGATCCGTTCGCTCACCGTCATGGACTACACCCCGCCCAACTTCCCCGCACTGGGTTCTGTCGCGCTCGACTGACGGCGTGAATTTGCCGCCGTCGTCCGACCGCTACCCTCTGTAGGAGCCGAGTGTTGGCGAACAGGGCACGCGTGGGGTGGACGGATGCGAACGATAGACAGCACGACGAGCCTGCACACCGCGGCGCTCACCGATCGGGTGAAGCGCAAGGACGTGCGAGCGTTCTACCGGCCGTTCGCGGAGCGGTACCCGTCGGTGCGAAACCGGTTCCTGAAGGTGCAGCGGGCGGTCCTGTTCATCGGTGCCGCGCTGGGCTTTTTGGGCGTGCCCCTCCTGGCGGTGGGCGTGGTCCTCGTGGTGAGCAACGCGAGGGCTGACCGAGTCGTAGGCGACCTATCTATGGTCATCACTGGTCTGGTCATGATCGGTGGAGGCGTGTTTTTTGGGTGGTTCTTTTTGCGCTTTTCGACGCGTCGGGGCACCCCGAAGCGGCACTACCGGCTCTCCCGGTTTGCGACCGACAACGGACTGAGTTATGAGCCCGGGCCGATCACCGGCGCGCACGTGACACCGTGGGCGTCGCGCGGCCTTCTCACGCTCACCCGGGTGATGCGGCCGGTATCGGAGGTATCGGAGCGCTCGATCGAGTTCGCCAACCACGAACTGCGGTATGGAGTTGCCGGCACCGGCACGGCCCAGTTCGGCGGCTTCTGCGCTGTGCGGCTGAGCACGCGCCTACCGCACATTCTGTTGCGCGCCCAGGACGGTCCGGGCGATCGGTTCACACTGGTGGACCTGCCCGCCAGCAGCCAACGACTCTCCCTCGAGGGAGACTTCAACGACTACTACACCCTGTACTGCCCCGAAAAGTACGAGCGGGATGCGCTCTACCTCTTTACGCCGGATGTGATGGCACGTCTGATTGATCGGGTGCGCGGCTTCGATGTAGAGATCATCGACGACTGGCTGTTCCTGGTGAGCAGCCGCGACGTGGTGACCCTCGAGCCGGACGCCTGGCAGGCACTCTACGACGCGGTCGGCGCTCTGAGCGACAAGATCGGCCGCTGGGAGCGCTGGCGGGACGACCGGATGCCCGCGGTGCCGCGGGTGACAACGGGCACGGATGCCGGTACTGCCGCGGTCGAGCTGAAGCCTGCCCCGAGATCCGGGCGGGTGGCCAAGCGCGGCCGACGGCTGCGGATGCGCCTGGGCGTGGGTACGTGGATCGGGCTGATCGCTTTCGCACTGCTGATGGTCGGTGGCGTGGTCTCGATGTTCCACCAGGGCGGATAACTAGGCGGGCGGCCGCATCCGTTGCCTGAGCGCTAGTCTCGGGTAGGCCGATTGTGGCCGAGCGAAGCACACGTGGGGTGGACGGATGCACACAACGGAATACAGCACGACGAGCCTGCACACCGCAGCGCTCACCGACCGGGTGAAGCGCGGGGACGTGCGAAAGTTCTACCGGACGTTTGCGACGCGGTACCCGTCGGTGCGCAACCCGCTCATGCTCATGCGGCGGGTGTGCATGTTCATCGGTACCGGCTGCGTCCCCATCGGAGCCCTCGCCCTGGCCTACGGCATAACGGAGGTGGTCAGCGAAGGCGCACCCGTCGCCGATGTCGTCGCGCCGGTCGTCGTCGGCGCTCTGCTGCTGAGCGTGGGAATCATGATGGCGCGGTTCTTCGTGCGCACGTTCAAGCGCCGGGACACCCCCAAGCGGCACTACCGGTTGGCCCGGTTTGCCACCGCCAATGGCCTGAGTTACCTGCCCGGGCCGGTCTCCGGCAAGCACCTGAAACCGTGGGCCTCGCGAGGCGTTCTCACGCTCACGCGGGTGATGCGGCCCGCGTCGGAACGCACGATCGAGTTCGCCAATTACGAGCTGCGGGTTGACACTCTGGGCAGCAGCAACGCCCAGTTCGGCGGATTCTGCGCCGTGCGGCTGAGCACGCCCCTGCCGCACATCCTGTTGCGCGCCCAGGCCGGAAAGGCCGGAAAGTTCGCCCTGGCGGCACTGCCCGACAGTGCCCAGTGACTCTCTCTCGAGGGCGACTTCGACGACCACTTCACCCTGTACTGCCCGGAGGAGTACGAGCGAGACGCGCTGTACCTCTTTACTCCGGATGTGATGGCCCGCCTGATCGATCGGGTGCGCGGATTCGATGTGGAGATCATCGACGACTGGCTGCTCTTGGTGAGCAGCCGCGACGTGGTGACCCTCGACCCGGAATCTTGGCAGGGACTCTACGACGCCGTGGGGGCCCTGAGCGACAAGATCGGCCGCTGGGAGCGCTGGCGCGATGACCGGCTGCCGGCGGTGCCGCGGGTCGCAACGGGCACGGATGCCGGTGCGGTGGCGGTCGGGCTGAAGCCGGCCGCTTCCGCGGGCCGGGTGGCTAGGCGCGGGCGACGACTGCGGATGCGCCTGGGCTGGGGTGAGGCGATCGGGCTGATCGCGCTCGGATCGCTGCTCGTCGGCGGCGTGGTGTCGCTCTTCTACTCGCCCTGACCCGCGCCCGGGCCTGGCCGGGGCTGGCGCCCCCAGAACGGCACGAGAACGGGACGGTCGATGGCTCGACCGGAACCGGTCCGGCGGTCCTTGACACAACTGGCCATAGCTACGGACCATCGCTGCTGGAAGGGTTGTTTCCATCGAGCATCCGCTCGTCGCAGCCGGCGATAGTGCAGTCGCACTGCCCGAGTTCTGCGCCACCGATTGAACGGACCGCTCATCTCCTCCACCGCTTCCCACCCCGCGCCGTCCGACTTCGACTTCGTCATCGGCGACTGGACCGTTCACCACGAACGCTTGGACGGGATCTTCGTCGGCGCCGACACCTGGACGGCATTCGAGGGGCTCTCCTCCACGAACAAAATCCTCGGTGGCCACGGCAACCTCGAGGACAACCTCCTTAGGCATCCGTCGGGCGACTTTCATGCGGTGGCGCTGCGCTCCTACTCCGTCGCCGATGGCGAGTGGAGCATCTGGTGGCTCGACGGACGTAACCCCACGCAACTCGATACGCCCGTGCGCGGAGCGTTCAGGGATGGTATCGGAACCTTCCTGGCGGAGGACGTGTTGGAGGGAGTGCCCATCCGCGTGCGCTTCATCTGGGATGCGACCGGGCTTCAGCCCACGTGGGAGCAGGCGTTTTCGAACGATGCGGGCCTGTCGTGGGAGACGAACTGGCGAATGACGTTTCGGCGCGCGTAGCCGTCAGGCCCGGGGCGGCCGTTGGTTGCGAACGCGGTCGGCCCGCGGGGTCTCGACAAGCTCGACCAACGGCGAGGGGCGTGACATCGAGATCGATTCAGCCCGCCTATTCGATCCAGCCCATCTCGTCGAGCCGGTCGAGGAAGTCGGCCGGGCCGGCGAAGACCCTCTCGGCACCGGCCTGTATGAGCAGCTCTCCGGCGATGCCGCCGGTGAGCACCCCGAACGAGCGCACACCCGCGCTGGACGCGGCCTTGATGTCCCACTCCGAGTCGCCGACGAAGACGGCCTCCTGGGCTTCGACACCGGCACGGTCGAGAGCCACTCGCACGATGTCGGGGTTGGGCTTGGCCACATCCACGTCGTCGGAGCTGGTGGTGGCATGGATGGCGTCGTCGGCGTTGATCAGATCAAGCAGGACTTCCAGCTCATCCTCGGGCGCGGAGGTGGCGAGCACCACGATGATGCCCTAGTCGTTCAGGGCTTCGAGCAGTGACCGGGCCTCCGGCAGCAGCCTGAGCCTCGGGGCGAGAGCCTTGTAGTTCTCGGCGTGCAGGTCTTTGGCGCGGGTGATCCAGGCCTCGTCCTTCTCCCCCACCAGCGAGGTCAACAGCTCACCGGCATCCTGCCCGATGGGGCGGTGGATGAGCCAGGCCTCGACGTCGACGCCGAGAGTCTGGAAGGCCTGATGCCAGGCGTCGACGTGCAGGTAGTTGGAGTCGACCAGGGTGCCGTCGATGTCGAAGAGCACGGCCTGGGGCGCATGTGTGGTCATCGGGTGCTTTCGTCGAGCAGTCGGGGGCGGAGGTCGTTTTCGAAGAAGTCGAAGAAGCCGTCTTGGTCGGGGCCGGCGTTCATGAGGGCGATGTGGTCGAAGCCGGCCTCGGTGAATTCACCGATCACCTCGAGGTGTCGCTCCACGTCGGGGCCGCAGGCGAACTGCTCGCGGATGTCGTCCTCGCGCACGGTGGCGGCCGCGGCCTCGAAGTTCACCGGGTTCGGCAGCTCGCTCATCACCTTCCAGCCGCTCAGCGCCCAGGCATTGGTGCGGTGGGCGGCCGTGACGGCTTCTTGCTCGGTGCGCGCCCAGGCGAGCGGCGCCTCGGCGTAGAGCGGGCCGGTGCCGCCGGCCTCGCGGTAGCCGGTGACCAGGTCGGCCTTGGGCTCGGTGGCGAACAGGCCGTCGCCGTGCTCGGCGGCGAGCGCCACGGATTTGGGCCCGCTCACCGCGACGGCCAGGGTGGGCAGCACGTCGGGCAGGTCGTAGATGCGGGCGTCTTCGAGCTTGAGGTACTTGCCGTCGTATTTTTGGAAGCCGCCCTTCCAGAGCAGGCGGATGATGTCCAGCGCCTCGTTGAAGGTGGCGTGCCGCTCGTGGATGCCGGGGAATCCCCGGCCCACGATGTGCTCGTTGAGGCGCTCGCCCGAGCCGACGCCGAGGGTGAAGCGACCGTCGGAGAGAAGCGCCAGGGTGGCGGCGGCCTGCGCGATGATGGCCGGGTGGTACCGCACGCTCGGGCAGGTGACGCCCGTGGCGAGTTCGAGGGTGGTGGTCTTCGCGGCGATGGAGCTGAGCACATTCCAGACGAAGGGTGAATGGCCCTGGGCCTCCACCCAGGGGTGGAAGTGATCGCTCATCTCCACAAAATCGAAGCCGGCCTGTTCGGCGCGCACGGCTTGGCGAACAAGTTCCTGAGGTCCGAAGCTTTCAGCAATCAGCTTGTATCCGATTTTCATCCTTCGACGCTACGCAGACGGATGCGCCGGTGCAAGCCTTTGCGGCGGCACCGGGTCGGTCCACTCCACCCGCACGGCACGGATGGCGTCGGCCAGAGTGAGCCCGCCGAGCGCGGCGATGTACTCACGCGCGGCCGCTCGGGCCTCGGCGGGCAGGGGCGTCACGTCGCGCACCCGGGTTCCCGAGCGGTTGGAGACGAGCAGACCATCGGATTCCAGCTCCGAGTACGCGCGCGCCACGGTTCCGGGGGCGAGCCGCAGGTCGCCGGCCAGTTGGCGCACGGAGGCGAGCTTGTCGCCGGGCGCGAGGTTGCCGGAGAGGATCTCGTCGGCGAGCTGCTGCCTGATCTGCTCGAACGGCGGGGTGGGGCTCGCCTCGTCGATGGTGATCATGCGCGCGTGGTCGGTCCGGCGGGCTGGAGGGTGCTGGGCGCAGGGCGCACGGTGAACGGCGGCGTCACGGCATCCAATACGGCCAGCAGCAGCAGAGCCACACCGATGCCCACCACGATGAGCCCGACGCAGAACAGGGTCAGCGCCACCGTGAACCACGGTTCGATCTCGGCGTAGCTGCCGTCGAACCACTGCCCGCTCGCCGCGCTCATCGCCCTGCCGCCCATGAACATCAGCCCGCCCAGATAAACGATGAACGTGCCGGTGGTGAGCTTCACGATCACCCGGGTGATCAGCAGTCGCATCACCAGGTCGGCCTCGCGCAGTGTCGTGTGGGTGGGGCGGGCGGATGCGGCGACCCGCGCCAGTGCCGTCGCGGCCGCGATCGCGAGGGCCACGGTGACGAGCAGCACGGGCACGCCGTAGTACCAGCCGGGGTACGGGGTCGCGGTGCTGCTGTAGGCGCCGCTGTCGATGCGGATGGCGCGGAACAGGCCGTCCTCCGACGCCTCCGACGTGAGACCGAAGGCGACGATCACGCCGAGCAACAGCACCCCGGCAGTGGCCGGCAGCACCCGTGCCCAGGCCGGTGCGAAGCTCCAGGGGTGCCGCGGCGCGAGGTCGGCACTGCGTTGACTACCGGATTCCGCCACCGGCACCCCGGGCAGCGCGGCGATGACGAGGAGGCCGGCCAGGCTCATCAGGGCGGGGACCAGGAGGAAAACCAAGTCGTAGCCGGCGGGCATCGCGTGGTCCACCGCAACGGCCAGGGCACCCACCATAACGGCCGCCGTGGTCGCGAGGGCTGCACGACGCCGGAAGGCGCGCCGCGCGAAGTGCAGGCTGGGCGCCAAACCGGCCGGCACGGTGACGCGCCGGAACGCCTCGGTGGAACGCAGCCGAGCGACCGCCAGCCAGACGAGGGCCAACGCGGCGATGATGACGACGAGCGGGATGAGACCCATGAGCGGCACCCTTCTGTACCAAGTGGTCAATACAGTATCAAGTGTGTCAGGTGATTGATACAGCGCCGTGCCGGCCGAGTCGACGGACGCAGAGGCGACTTGCTTTTGCATGCGAACGCACTGGTAAGGTTAGGCAACCCTTACGACCGCGCCGGACTGGACCTCTGCGCACGGCCGACGGGTGCGGCATCACAGCTGCCGCCGGTCCGTCCCTGACCCCTGCATCACGATCACGAGGAAAACCATGCCCCGCGCATCCACTCTCATTGCCTTCTCGGCCGCCGCCGTGCTCACCCTGGGCCTGGCCGGCTGCTCCACCTCCCCCGCCGCCGACACCGCCGAGGCCGCATCCGGCGACTTCACGCCGGTCACCATCGAGCACGCCTTCGGCGAGACCGTCATCGAGGCCAAGCCCGAGCGCGTCGCCACCGTCAACTGGGCCAACCAAGAGGTGCCGCTGGCCCTCGGCGTGGTGCCGGTGGGCATGGCCGCCGCCACCTGGGGCGACGACGACACCGACGGCATGCTGCCCTGGGTGAAGGAGAAGCTCGACGAGCTTGATGCAGAGACCCCCGTGCTGTTCGACGAAACCGATGGGATCGACTTCGAAGCCGTCGCCGACACCAAGCCCGACGTGATCCTGGCCGCGTACTCCGGCCTCACCCAGGAGGACTACGACACCCTCACCGCCATCGCACCTGTCGTGGCCTACCCGGAGACCGCCTGGGGCACCTCCTGGCGCGACATGATCTCGCAGAACGCCGCCGGCATGGGCATGGCCGCCGAGGGCGACGACCTCATCGCCGAGCTCGAGACCGAGATCGCCGCCACCGCAGCGAAGTACCCGTCGCTCGAGGGCAAGACCGCGATGTTCCTCACCCACGTGGACGAGGCCGACCTCAGCGAGGTCAGCTTCTACACCACCCACGACACCCGCACGATGTTCTTCGACGACCTCGGTATGGAGAGCGCACCGAGCATCATCGAGGCCTCCGACGCCACCGACAAGTACTCCCTCACCGTGAGCGCCGAGCAGTCGGATGCATTCAGCGACGTGGACCTCATCGTCACCTACGGCGGCACCGACCTGGTCGCCACCCTCGAGGGTGACCCGCTGCTGTCGCAGATTCCCGCGGTGGCCAACAAGTCCATCGTGAACCTCTCCGGCGACGGCCCCATGGGCACCGCCGCGAACCCCACCCCGCTGTCGATCTCATACATCCTCGACGACTACGCCGCCCTGCTCGCCGCGGCGGCCGACAACGCTAAGTGACCTCGACAACCACTGCTTCATCAGCCGCTTCGAGCGTCGCCACCGTGCGACGCCCGAAGCGGCTGCGGTCGTTGTGGTTGCTCGCCGCGCTCGGGGTACTCGCCCTGCTGATGCTGGCCTCGATCACCATCGGCTCCCGCGCGGTGGGCTGGGACGACATCCTCGCCGCGCTCGGCGGCGCCACCGACGGCTTCGACCGGGCCGCGGTGGCCACCCGCATCCCCCGCACCCTGCTGGCCGTGGTCGCCGGGGCCGCCCTGGGCATGTCCGGCGCGGTGATGCAGGGCGTGACCCGCAACCCGCTGGCCGACCCGGGCATCCTGGGCGTGAACGTGGGCGCGGCACTGGCCGTGGTCAGCGGCATGGCCTACTTCGGCCTCACCTCCGCCTCGTCGATGATTTGGGTCGCGATCGTCGGCGCCGGCATCACCGCCGTGTTCGTCTATACGATCGGGTCGCTCGGCCGCGGCGGCTCCACCCCGCTCAAACTGGCACTGGCGGGTGCGGCCACCTCCGCGGCGCTGGCCTCATTCGTCACCGCCGTGGTTCTGCCCCGCAACGACATCGCCGGCGGGGTGCGGTCCTGGCAGATCGGCGGCGTCGGCGGCGCCACGATGGAGAGCATCCGCCAGGTGGCACCGTTTCTCCTAGTGGGCTTCGTGCTCTGCTTCCTTTCCGCCCGGGCGCTGAACTCGCTCGCGCTCGGCGACGACCTCGCCGCGGGGCTGGGCGAACGCGTGGCCGTGGCCCGCGCCGCCGCCGCGCTTGGCGCCGTCGTGCTGTGCGGCTCGATCACGGCCGTGGCCGGGCCGATCGGTTTCGTCGGCCTCGTCGTGCCGCACGCCTGCCGGCTGCTGGTGGGCGTTGACCACCGCTGGCTGCTGCCGTTCTCCGCGGTGCTCGGCGCCGCGCTGCTCACCGGCGCCGACGTGCTCGGCCGCATCGTGGCGCGGCCCAGCGAGATCGACGTTGGCATCATCACCGCCCTGATCGGCGCCCCGTTCTTCATCTACATCGTGCGCCGACGCAAGGTGCGTGAGCTGTGAGCGCCGCCGTTGCCGTGAAGCCGCTGTCGACAGCGGATGCGGTGGCCCGCAGCCGCGCGCGCCGCGGCATCCGTCGTCGCCGGGTGATCACCGTGCTGGCGTTGGCTATCGCCGTCGGCTACCTCGTCAGCCTCATGGTCGGCCAAACCATCTACTCCCCCGCCGAGGTGCTCGCCGTGATGCTCGGTCAGGACGTGCCCGGCGCCGGTTTCACCGTGGGCCGGCTGCGGCTGCCGCGGGCGACCCTGGCCGTGCTGGCCGGGCTGTGTTTCGGGCTGGGTGGCGTGACCTTCCAGACCATGCTGCGCAACCCCCTGGCCAGCCCCGACATCATCGGTATCAGCTCGGGCGCCAGCGCCGCGGCCGCGTTCGCGATCATCGTGCTGGGGCTGGGTTCGACCGCGGTGTCGGTGGTCGCGATCGTGTGTGGGCTGGCCGTGGCGCTGGCCGTCTACGCGCTCGCGTACAAGGGCGGCGTGGCCGGCACCCGGCTGATTTTGATCGGTATCGGTGTGGCCGCGATGCTCGACAGCATGACCGCGTACGTGCTCTCCCAGGCCGCCGAGTGGGACCTGCAGGTGGCCATGCGCTGGCTCACCGGCAGCCTGAACGGCAGCACCTGGGCGCAGACCCTGCCGGTGTTGGCCGCGCTGATGGTGCTCGCGCCGGTGTTGCTCGGGCAGTCCCGCAACCTGTCGATGAGCCAGCTCGGTGACGACACCGCATCCGCTCTGGGGGTGCGGGTGGAGCGGTCTCGGGTGATTCTGATCGTCGCCGCGGTGGGACTGATCGCGTTCGCGACCGCGGCGGCCGGGCCGATCGCGTTCGTGGCGTTCCTGGCCGGGCCGATCGCGTCGCGAATCGTGGGGCCGGGCGTCTCGCTGCTCGTGCCGGCCGGGATGGTGGGCGCACTGCTCGTGCTCGTGGGCGACTTCGCCGGTCAGTACGCGTTCGGCACCCGGTTCCCGGTGGGCGTCGTCACCGGCGTGCTCGGGGCGCCGTACCTGATCTACCTCATCATCCGCACCAACCGCGCCGGAGGCTCCCTGTGACACTCATTCATACCCTCACGGTGGAGAACCTCACCCTCGGCTACGGCGACCGCACCGTGATCGACGGCCTCGACCTGGTCATGCCGACCGGCCGGATCACCGCGATCGTGGGCGCGAACGCCTGCGGCAAGTCCACCCTGCTGCGCTCGATGTCGCGGCTGCTCGTGCCGCGCGGCGGCCAGGTGCTGCTCGACGGCACCCAGGTGCACCGGATGCCCGCCAAGGAGCTGGCCCGCACGATGGGGCTGCTGCCCCAGTCGCCGATCGCGCCCGAGGGCATCACCGTGGCCGACCTGGTCGGCCGGGGCCGCAACCCCCACCAACGGATGTTCTCCCGCTGGAGCGCTCTCGATGACGAGGCCGTCGCCGCTGCGCTGGATGCCACCGACACCGCGTCGTTGGCTGACCGGTCCGTCGACGAACTCTCCGGCGGGCAACGCCAGCGGGTGTGGATCGCGATGGCGCTGGCCCAGCAGACCGACCTGCTGTTGCTCGACGAGCCGACGACGTTCCTCGACGTGAGCCACCAGGTGGAGGTGCTCGACCTGCTCACCGACCTCAACCGGGCCCGCGGCACCACCATCGTGATGGTGTTGCACGACCTCAACCTCGCCGCCCGGTACGCCGACCACCTCATCGCCCTGGCGGATGGCCGGGTGCACGCGGTGGGCGAGCCGCACGAGGTCCTCACCGAGGAGACCGTGCAGGCGGTCTTCGGGCTGTCGAGCCGGGTGCTGGTCGACCCGACGTCGGGCCGCCCGATGATGCTGCCGATCGGGCGGCACAACGTGGTGGTGCCGGTCTAGCGCTCGTCTCGGGGTCGAGCTCGTCGAGGCCACGGTCGGCCCAAGGTATGCGGGTCACGCGCCGCTATGCGGGTGGCGCGCCACGCGCATAGCGGCGCCGTGCCCGCATAACGCGAATCGGGCATCCGTTGCGCCGGCCCAGCCGGCACGGATGCCCCCGCACTCACCCCGGCTGCACGTCAAAGACGCTCATCGGAGCACCGCCACCGTCGCCGGTGAACAACGACGGCCCGTGCACAACCTGCCGGGCCGTGGGCCGGATCGCGGTCAGATGGTGCCGGGCGCGGTGCTCCTCGAAGGCCAGCAGGTGCAGGTATCCGGCGGCGGCCTCGTCGACCGGGGTCGGCTCGGTGGCGGATGCAGCGGCGAACGTGACCTCGACGCGGCGCGGCAGAGTGCCGGCCACCGCGGTGACCGTGCTCCCGGTGCTCGCGTGCACGGCCTTCTCGATGCGCGCGAGGGCGGCCGAGTCGAGGCCGGCCCCGCCGGAGCGGGCCAGGAGCATCTGCCCGCTGGCGTTCCGGACTCCGGTGTCGGGCACCGCGGTCCAGCACACGGTGGCCGGCTCTGCCCCGAGGTCAGTCAATGCGTCGCGCAGGCCCCCCTCGATGGCGGGCATGTCCACGGCCAGCCCGGTGAAGGTCTCGACGCGGCCCTCGGCATCCTCGGGGAGGTCGAGATCGACGATGATGCCGACCCAGTCTTGGGCGGCGGCGGGAGTGCTGTGGGCGATGAAGTCGTCGGTGTCGAAAGTGCTGATCTTCTCGGCCACGGCGAGGGAGAAGTCCTCCAGGTGCCGCCGCAGCGCCACGGTCTGCCGCCACCGGTCGAAGGGGAAGTCCGGTGCCGAGGGCAGTTCAGCCAGCGGCACCTGGGCGCGGCGCAGGAGATCGACGGTCGCGCCGTGTTGGAGCTGCTGCCGGGCGTAGTAGCGGTACCCCGACCCGGGGTCGACCCACGCCGGCGTCACAATCCCCCGTTCGGCGTAGAGCCGGAGTGCCTTGGCGGTGAGTCCGGTCATCACCTGGAATTCGCCGGCGGTCAGGTCATCGGTCATGGTGCTCCTGGCTCTGGGTTGATGGGTGTCTCCCCATCATGGGCGTCGCCCCTGGGGCGAGGTCAAGCCGGCGGCGGGGTCTCGACAAGCTCGACCGACGCAAGGGGGACGTTCCCGAGGTCGGGTCGCGCGGTCTCTACGAGCACGGGCGACGAGCACGGGCGACGAGTCGTTGGAGGACCCCGAAACCCGTTTCAGCCTCGGGTCCTTCCCAACCTCCCCTGCTATGGTCACTCCCTGGCCGCGCCGCCACTCGGGCGTGCGAGCCGGTCGACAAGAGCGAGGTATGGCACGTGAGAATCCCCCAGTCCCGAGGTCCGGTGAGCGCCGCCCTGCTTGAACTCCTGAAAACTTCTCCTACTGCGGCCGAGACTGACCTCGCCACAACGCTGCGCGAGCTCACCGCCGCAGCCCTGGGCGAAACCGCCGACATCCTGCAGAATGATGACCTGCAGACCGCCCTGTTCCTGGCCTACGAGCTGCGCTACAGCGGCCTGCGCGGCGTCGACGACGACTGGGAATGGCACCCCGAGGTGCTCGCGCTCTGCGCCGGCATCGAACTCGAGTTTGAGAAGGCCCTGCGCGAACGCGCCCCGATGCCCGAGCTGCCCGCACCCGGCGTGGAGAGTGTCGCCGCCGCCCTGTTCGAGCTCACCGGGTCAGACACCGGGCCGAGCGTCTCGCGGTACATGGCGAAGAAGGCCACCGACGAGCAGGCGCACGAGTTCCTCATCCTGCGCTCGATCTACCAGCTCAAGGAGGCCGACCCGCACAGCTGGGCGATCCCGCGCCTGCGCAGCCGGGCCAAGGCCGCGCTGGTCGAGATTCAGGCCGACGAGTACGGCGGCGGCCGGTTCGACCGCATGCACTCTGAGCTGTTCGCCCGCACGATGCGCGGCGTGGGCCTGGACGCCACCAACGGTCACTACGTCGACGTGGTGCCGGCGATCACGCTGGCCTCCAGCAACATGATGACGATGTTCGGCTCCCACCGCCGGCTGCGCGGCGCCATCGCCGGGCACCTCGCCGCGTTCGAGATGACCTCGTCCCAGCCCAACCGGCTCTACGGCAACGGTTTCCGTCGGCTCGGCTACGACAAGGACGTCACCTTCTACTTCGACGAGCACGTCGAAGCGGATGCTGTGCACGAGCAGATCGCGGCCCGCGACCTGGCCGGTTCCCTGGCCACCGACGAACCCGCGCTGCTCGAGGACGTGTTCTTCGGGGCGGCGTCCGGCCTCTTCGTGGACGGCCTGGCCGGCACCCAGCAGCTCGATGCCTGGACCGCCGGCACGTCGGCGCTGCGCGTCGCGGACTCCGCGAGCCTGCCGGCATGACCGAGCCCGACGAGCAGCCCGCCACTCGGTGGGACGACCAGTGGGCCGATCAGCCCGCTGCCGGTGCGGACGAGCCCGTGAGCATCACCGCGTACCCGAATGGTCCGCTGCTGGTGCGCGGCACCTTCGAGATCCTCACGCCGTCGGGCGAGGTGATCCCGCCGCGGCGCAAGACCGTGGCGCTGTGCCGCTGCGGGGTGTCGACGCTCAAGCCCTTCTGCGACGGCAGCCACAAGGCGATCGGGTTCAAGACCGAGCAGGAACCGCCGGCTCCGCAGCCGCCACTGTCCGCCTAGTCGGCCGATCGTCGGATCGTCCGACCGGCTGATCGCCTGATCGCCTGCTCGTCGGTCGAGCCTGTCGAGACCTCCTGAGAGGTGCGCCAGCCGCCGCAGCCCTCGACACAACGGCATTGTTCTACTAACATTGCAAACATGTTGTTTCGTGTGGATCCGGCCTCGACGGTCTCGCTTGCCGAGCAGCTCGCCGTGCAGGTGCGAGCCGGCGTCGCCGACGGCACGCTCGCGCCGGGCACCCGGCTGCCGCCGGCCCGGGAGCTGGCCAGCGCGCTCGACATCAACATGCACACGGTGCTGCGCGCCTACGCCCAGCTGCGCGACGACGGGATCCTCGAGATGCGCCAGGGCCGTGGCGCCTCTGTGCGAGCGGATGCGGGCGCCGGCACCGTGCGCCTCGTCGAACTCGTCGACGCGCTGCTCGCCGAGGCGCGCAAAATGGGGGTCGCCCTGCCCGACGTCCTCACCCTGATCCAGACGAGAGGCTGACCATGCCCACCCGAACCATCCCCGAGGCCACACCCTCGCTCACCCCGCACGCCACCGGGCGAGAACGGTTCGCCGCCGCCACGCTCTGGCTGCCGGTGGTCGCCATCTCGTTGACGGCCACGCTCTGGTACGACCGGCTGCCGGCCGTGCTGCCCAAGCAGTGGAACGGCGCGGAGATCACCTCGACCGCCGGCACCGAGGTCATGATCGGCATCACGGGCACCATCGCGCTCCTCGCCGCTCTGGCGGGGCTGGTCGCCCTTTCCGACGCCGCGGCCGACATCCGTCGTGGCCTGGTGCTCGCGGCCGGCTGCGCCGCGGGTCTGGCAGCCGGCGTCTGGTTGGTGGTCGCCGGCCTAGTCATCGCCACCGGCTCAGCCGAACCGGAGGCGGGCGCCTGGCCGCTGTTCGCGGTGCTGGCCCTCGGCTACGGGCTGATCCCCTTCGCGCTGTCACCGCGCCGCCCGCACCGCCGCGAGCTGGCGGCAACCGCCGGCCCGACTTCGGTCCCGCTGGGCGCCACCGAGTCCGGCGCCTGGTTCACCACCGTGACCGTGCCGATGTTCCTCTGGCTGGCCGGCGGGCTGGCACTCGGCGCGGTCGGACTGACAGTCTTCAGCATCCTCGAGGACGGCGCCGGCACGGGCGGGGTCCTCACGTTGCTGCTGGCGGCCGGCATCTGCCTCACCTTCGCCCGACTGCGAGTCAGCGTGGACCGTCGGGGGCTGCGAGTCGTTTCGAGCCTGTTGCGGCTGCCGATCAAGCAGATCGCGCTCGACCAGGTCGCTTCGGCGCGCGCCGAGACCATCCGTCCGCTCGAGTGGGGCGGCTGGGGTTACCGGATCCTGCCCGGCCGCTCGGCCGTGGTGCTCACGAGCGGCCCCGGCATCGTCGTCGAGCGACACAACGGCACCCTGTTCGCCGTGACCGCGCCCGACCCCGAGCTGCCGGCCGCGCTGCTGACCACCCTCGCAGCGCGCTGACCACGTCTGCATTCTCATTTGCGGACTTCCCGCCGTCGCAGCGCCCACGAAGGGGGGATGTCCGCAATTGAGTGACGGCGGTGCCGCAACCCGCACGGCTCGGGCACCGTCATCCGTCAAGAGTGAGAGCGACTCACTGGTACGTTCAAGGTATGTGTCGCCGCCGCCACCAGGTGCTGCTCCGACACGATCCAAAGAAAGCAGTCAGATGGTCGCAGTCGGGGAACGATCCACGTTGAACAGAGCCGGTCACAGGATGACCACGTTCGGATCCGCGCTGCTGGACCGACCCGCTGGAGTGCTGGAGGGCACTCGGTGGCTCTTCACCTGGTTGGCGCTACTGTCGGTGGTGTTCAGCCTGCCCGGCATCATCCCCAACGTCACCGCAAGCCGGCTGGACCTGCTGCTGGCATCCGTGTCCACAGTTGCACTGATCAGCTCGTGGATATACAGCCTGATGCGGCAGCGGGTGCCGTTCGCCCTCGAGGTTCTCGATGCCCTCGCTCTCACGGCGTTCGCCCTGGCCGGGCCGGTGCCTCTGGCGGCAGCCCCGGTCTTTTTCGCCGCCGCCTGGCTGCGCACCCTCTACGGCACGTCGTGGCGGTCCGCGATTCGCGGCGCGCTCTACACGGTTGCGGTGCTCACCATCACGGTGCTCTGGCCGCTGACGCCTGGGCACCCCACCGCCCCCGACATGGCTCGCCAGGCCGCCACTATCTCCATCATGCTGCTCATTATCCTGGTAGCGGAACAGCTGCGCACCGTGCTGCAGGCCAACGACTGGGCCATCGAACGCGACAAGGCACTCACCGAGACCGGCTCCAGGCTGCTCGGCATGACCGACGCCAACGCCATCCGCCTTCTCTCCTGGACCACCGCCGGCGAGCTCGGTGCCACCACCCCCGGGTTACGGGTGGTCAAGGTCGTGCGCCACGAGGAGCTGTTGCTGGTCGGAGCCCACACCGGAGACTTCATCGTGCCGCCGCCAACGTCATTTCCCGGCGACGTGCTGCGGACCATCGGGACCAACGGCGACGCGCAAATCATGCGTACCGGCCCGCTCGACGATGCGGCAGGCCTGCCTTTGCTCTGGGAGTGCGTGTCGCTCACCGAGCAGGAGGAGGACGCGTGGCTGCTCGTCGGGGCGCCGAAGCGGATTCCCGAGGGCACCATTCTGTCGGTGCGCAGCCTGGTGAACCAGGTGAACCTGGCACTGCGCAATAGCCGCTCGCACCATCAGCTCACCGCGCAGGCGCAGCACGACACCCTCACCGGACTCGATAACCGGCTCTCTTTCACCTCCCAGCTCGGTGCCCTCCTCGCTCGCACCGACACCACCGAGGGTCTGCACGTGTTGTTCCTCGACCTTGACGACTTCAAGGACGTCAACGACCACATGGGGCACCGTGCCGGCGACGCCGTGCTCACCGAGGTGGCCGAGCGGCTGCGGAACTGCACTCGGCCGCAGGACATCTGCTCCCGGCTGGGCGGAGACGAGTTCGCGGTAGTGCTCACCGGCACCACGATTGCCGCCGCCAAGGCGATTGCGCAACGCATGGTGGGGTCGCTGGCCGCGCCCATCATCGTGGACGGACGGCCCTGCCGGGTGGGCGCCAGCGTGGGGGTGGCCACGGCCGCTCCCGGCGCCAACCTCGATGAGCTCGTACACCAGGCCGACGTGGCCATGTACGCCGCCAAGGCCCACGGCAAGGGCCAGGTACAGCTGTTCCAGCCGGGCCTTCTGCAGAATGAGTCCGCGTTGGTGTCGTTCGAGCGGCAGCTGGGCCGGGCCGCCGGTGGCGGCCAGCTCGAGGTGCACTACCAGCCGATCGTGTCCCTGCCCGAGTTGCACTGCACCGGAGCCGAGGCACTCGTGCGGTGGCGGCATCCGGAGCGGGGCATGCTGATGCCGTGCGACTTCATCCCGCTGGCCGAAACTTCCGGTGCCATCCTGGGCATCGGCGCGTTTGTGTTGCGGCGCTCCTGCACGGATGCCGTGACCTGGCCGGAGGTCCGGCCGGGCGTGCCGATGACGGTGAACGTGAACATCTCCGCGCGGGAGCTCGAGAGCGATCACTTCGTGGACTCCGTGCTCTGGTGCCTGGCCGACAGCGGGCTGCCCGCCCAACGTCTGGTGCTCGAACTCACCGAGACTGTGGTGCTGGAGTCGATCGCGGCGGTGGACCGGCTGAAGGCCCTCGCCGCCCACGGCATCCGCGTGGCGATCGACGACTTCGGTACCGGGTACTCGTCCCTGGCGACGCTGCGGTCGCTGCCGATCTCGGTGGTCAAGCTCGACGCGAGTTTTGTGTCCGGTGCGCTGAGCAACTCGGTGGACCGCACGGTGGTGGAGGCCATCGTGCAGATGAGCGCGAAGCTGGGCATCGACACCATCGCCGAGGGTGTGGAGCGGTTGGACCAGCAGGAGCTGCTGGCGCAGATCGGCACCGACGCGGTGCAGGGGCACCTGTATTGCTCGGCTGTGCCGCTGGCGGAGCTGCGTGAGTGGCTGATCCGCACCGGCACTCCCCCGCTGGTGGAGCCTGTCGCGCCCGTCGAGACCCCGTAAGCCAACCTCAAGGCGCCCACCCGTTGGTCGAGCTTGTCGAGACCCCACAAGCCGACAGCCCCACGCGAGGCTGTGGCCCGCAGATCCGGTCACCAGGTCTCGACACGCTCGACCGACGAGACATCCGCTAGCTGCTGGGCAGCACCTCGTAGCTGGACTGGGTGAAGCCCGCGCCGAGCTCGCGGGAGCCCACGTGCCGCAGGTGCACGTCGCCGTCGAGCGGGCCGAACAGCGGGATGCCCGTGCCGAGCAGCACCGGGGCGCGCGTGATGGTGATTTCGCGGATCAGCCCGGCCCGCAGAAAGCTCTGGATGGTGCGGCCACCGTCGACGTATACCCGGCGGCGGCCCTCTGCGACGAGGGTGGCGATCACGTCGTCGAGCGTGGCGTGTGCGGTGGTGTCCGGCTCGTCCTCGGCGTCGAAGCTGCGCAGCAGGGTGCGGCTGAGCACGAGCACCCGCTTGCCGGTATAGGGCCAGTCGACGAAGCCGCGCACGGTGTCGAAGGTGGCACGGCCTACGACGAGGGCGTCGACGCTGGCGAAGAACTCGTCGTAGCCGGTCTCGCCCAGGGCGTCCCCGGCGGCGACGAGCCAGTCGAAGTCGCCGTTCTCGCGGGCGATGAAGCCGTCGAGGCTGGTGCCCACGAACACGCAGCCGATCAGGGGCGGGACGGCGCCGCCCGACTCAGAGGTGGGGGTCATGCCAGCACGGTAGCAGTGGCCGCCGACACAGGCGAGGGGTGCGGCTGCTGCCGGTCCACCCGCAAACCATTCGAACGCATCCTGCTTTCGTCGACGCTTCGGCACACGGTACGGTCAGCATATGGATCGGACGCACCACATGTCGCACGGGGGTGACCTGCAGCCGGAATTCCTGGACGACGAGCACCCGCAGGCGATGGGCGACTCCGAGGCCGCCCAGGGTGCCCGGAACCTGGGCTTCCGCAACCGCCGGCTGAAGCTGGCCGCGATCGGCGTGCTGATAGTGCCCACCGGTCTGGTCGTGCACTTCTTGACCGAGGGCATCGTCGGCGATTTCGTCGGCGACGCGCTCTATGCGGTCCTGGTGTACCTGATCGTGTCGATTATCGCGGTCCGTACGCCCAGCCGGCAGGTGGCGGCCGTCGCGATCCTGATCTGCGTGGCCGTGGAGCTCTTACAGCTCACCGGCGTGCCCAGCAGCCTCGCCGAGCTCTTCGCGCCGGTGCGGTACCTGCTCGGCACCACGTTCAACGCCCTCGACCTGGTCGCCTACGTCGTCGGTGTGCTCGCGGCCACGGCCGTGAGCACCTGGCGGAAGCCGGACTGACGCCGGCCGAGTATCCGTTAGCGGCCGGGCTCACGCCGACCTGACCATCCGATATCGGCCGGACTGACGCCGCATTCGCGGTTTCGCGCCGCCTCAGCCGGCCAGCAGGGCCTGCGCCGCGAGCAGCACTCCGCCCACCGAGCCCGCGCACAGCGCCGTCGTTCCGGTGGCGGCCCAGAACACCCGGCGCACCCGGGCCCGACGCACCTGCCCGTCGAGCGCCGCGAATCGGGTCATCACATCCGCCGGGGCCGGGGTCGGATGCTGGCGCCAAGTGGCCGGGCTGTCCAGGATCACCACGGCCTCGGCGATCTCGTCCTCGCTGAGCACCGGCTGCAGCTTGAGCAGCCACCGGCGCAGGGAGCGGGCATCGAGCACTTTCACCTGCACGGGTTTGTCGCGGAAGGTGATCTGCTTGGGGTCGACGAGAGCGATCACCGGTTGCACCGGCGCGACCAGCGGCATCCGCTCACGCAGCACCGTGGTGACCCGTTCGGCCTCGTGCTCGGCGGCGGGCAGGTAGGCCTTCTTGTGGCCGGAGACGGTGACGGTGCGGGTGCCCACCCAGATGTGTTTGCCGCAGTGGTGCTTGGTGTTGATGGTGAAGATGCCGCCGGGGCCCACCAGGATGTGGTCGATGTCGGTGTCGTTCTTACCGATCGGCACGGCGTGAAAAGCAGTCCAGTCGGGGGGCAGTGTGGCGAGCATCTTGCCGACGGTGATCTCGCCCTGCGCGCCCAGGTACCAGCTCACGCTCTCCGGGCAGAGCGGCGACTGGCCGAACAGTCGGGCCACCCTGGTGCGCGGCGGCACCGCGGATTGGCGGGACAGGAGGTGTTCGATGACCAGCTGAGCAGCGATGCGGTTGCGCATCGCGGGTGGGTGCAGGGTCACGTTGCTCCTTCGGACGCGCCCGGACGCGGCTGCGCCAGGGAGACCGCGTGGGCGGGGCGGTCGCGCCGGGACCACCACACGGATGTGCGCCGCTTCGGGGCGTGCAGACCATCCAGGGAGCGGTGCGGGCGGGGCACCCACCAGGTTCGGTGGTTCGAGGTTAGCGACCGGACCGGCCCCGGCGGCACCCCCATTGTGGGTGGCGGCGCACAGCGGATGAGCGTGCGCCCGGCCCGCCGCGCGGCAAACCCGCGCCGGCGCGCACAACTGTTGCCCGTGCGGACATCTGCGTCCGGCGCACCGGGTGCAGAAGTCCGTTTCGGCAACAGTTGGCCCGGTGCAGCGGCGAGCGGCGAGCGCGGCATCCGGCAAAATGGCAGGAACACCGAGGAGACCCCATGGCCACCGCCACCGCCGCGACACCGACCATCAGCGCCCGCGCCTGGGTCGTGCTCGCCCTCGGCGTTGCCGCACAGACGGCGGGCACCGTCTTCGTCAGCGCCCCCGCGTTCCTCATCCCCCTGCTGCACACCGAGCGGGGCCTCTCCCTGGCCCAGGCCGGGCTGCTCGCCGCGATCCCCACCTTCGGCATGGTGCTCACCCTCATCCTCTGGGGCGCCCTGGCCGACCGCATCGGCGAGAAATGGGTCATCACCGGCGGCCTGATCCTCACCGCCCTCGCGGCCGGCGGCGCGATCCTCGCCGACGGATACCTCGCGCTGGGCGTGTTCCTGCTGCTGGGCGGCATGGCGTCGGCGAGCACCAACTCCGCCAGCGGACGCATCGTGGTGGGCTGGTTCCCCAAGCACAAGCGCGGCCTGGCCATGGGCATCCGGCAGATGTCGCAGCCGCTGGGCGTGACGGTCGCGGCCGTGACCATCCCGGTGATCGCTGCGGATGCCGGGGTGGGCGCGGCCCTGTTCGTGCCGTTCGCGCTCACCGCGGTGCTGGCCGTGGCGTGCGCGATCGGCCTGGCCAACCCGCCCCGGCCGGCCCCGCGCGCCGGCACCCCGTCCGTGCGAGCCGGCAACCCGTACCGGTCCAGCGGGTTCCTCTGGCGGATCCACGCGGCATCCGTTCTGCTGGTGGTGCCGCAGTTCACCATCTCGACATTCGGGTTGGTCTGGCTGGTCAGCGACCAGGGTTGGGATGCCCTCGCCGCGGGCGTGCTGGTGGGCGCCGCGCAGTTCGTGGGCGCGATCGGGCGCATCGTGATCGGCGTGGTCAGCGACAGGGTCGGCAGCCGGGTGCGACCGCTGCGCTGGGTGGCGGTGAGTGTGGCGAGCGTGCTGCTGGTGCTGGCCGCGGTGGATGCCGCGCACTGGGGCGCCGCCGCCGTGGTGTTCGTGCTCGCGACCACCTGCACCGTGGCGCCGAACGGGCTGGCGTTCACATCGGTGGCGGAGATGGCCGGGCCGGGCTGGTCGGGCAAGGCCCTCGGAGTGCAGAACACCGGCCAGTTCGTCGCCGCGTCCCTGGTCGGACCGCTGATGGGCGCCCTGATCGGGGTGGTCGGCTACCCGCTGACGTTCGCGGTGGCGGCGGTCTTCCCGGCACTGGCGGTGCCCGTCGTGCCCCGCGCGCACGCCGAGCACGACCACCTGTAGCGCCCGCCTCGCACCGGCACCCACGACGTGCCGGAAGGTGCCCATTCAGCGGGCCGGAAGGGGCAGTATGCGGCAACTCGGCCGGCAACCGACGACGGGGATACTTCGCCCTGGGTGGCAGTGAGTTCCGGGCGGGCCACGAAGCCGGGGGCTTGAACCGGCCGACGAGGTCTGCTTGCATGGTGCAACCAGTCCCGAGCCGTCGGCGCCGCGGGCAGTTCCCCAGAGAAGGGCACGGCCGTGATCGGATTTCACGCATCCCACGAGCAAATCGACCCGCGCGCACTGCTGGCCGCGGTGAAACATGCCGAAGAGGTGGGCTTCACCGCGGCGATGTGCTCGGATCACATCGCGCCGTGGAGCGTGCGGCAGGGCCAGTCCGGTTTCGCCTGGTCGTGGTTGGGCGCAGCCCTGGAAGCGACCGACCTGCCGTTCGGGGTGGTGAACGCCCCCGGGCAGCGGTATCACCCGGCCGTGATCGCGCAGGCGATCGGCACGCTCGGCCAGATGTACCCCGGCCGGTTCTGGGCAGCGCTGGGCTCGGGCGAGAACGTGAACGAGCACATCACCGGCGAACACTGGCCGCGTAAGGACCTGCGCAATGCCCGCCTGGAGGAGTGCGTAAAGGTGATGCGGGCTCTGCTGAACGGCGAGGAGGTCAGCCTGGATCACCACGTCAGCGTCGACAGGGCCCGGGTGTGGAGCCGGCCGGACACCCCGCCGCCGCTGGTGGCCGCGGCCGTGTCGGCGGAGACCGCCGGCTGGGCGGCCTCCTGGGCCGACGGCTTGGTCACCGTGGCCCAGCCGCCCGAAAAACTCCGGCGGGTGCTGGATGCGTACGAGCAGGCCGGCGGCACCGGCCGACGGGCCCTGCAAATTCACCTGAGCTGGGCGAGCACTGACGAAGAAGCCCTCGCCATCGCGCACGACCAATGGCGCACCAACGCCTTCGACCCACCCGTGCCGTGGGACATCGACACCCCGGAGAACTTCGACGAGATCTCCAAGCACGTCGCCGCGGAGGATCTGCGGGCATCCGTACTGATTAACAGCGACCTGGGTTGGCACGCCGACAAGCTGGCCGAGCTGGCCGGCCTGGGTTTCGATGACATCTACCTGCACCACGTGGGCCGGAAGCAACAGAGATTCCTGGATGCGTTCGGCGAACGGGTGCTGCCCCAACTCACCAGTGCGCTCACGGCGAAGGCGGTGGGGGCATGAGGATCTCGGACACCAGTGACCGCTGGTGGAAGAACGCGGTGATCTACTGCCTCGACGTCGAACGCTACCTCGACAGCAACGACGACGGCTGCGGCGATATGCGCGGCCTGGCCCAGCGCATCGACTATCTCGCCGAGCTCGGCATCACCTGCCTGTGGCTGATGCCGCTCAACTCCAGCCCGGGCCGGGACGACGGCTACGACATCACCGATTTCTACGCGATCGATTCGCGGCTGGGCAACTTCGGCGAATTCGTCGAGGTCATCCGCACCGCCCGCGACCGCGGCATCCGGGTGGTGATGGACCTGGTGATCAACCACACGTCCGACCAGCATCCGTGGTTCCTCGCGTCCCGCTCGAGCACGGAGTCGCCGTACCGGGATTACTACGTGTGGCGCGACGACCCGCCTACCAAGGACCAGCCCTCCGCGTTCCCGAATGATGCGAAGAGCATCTGGGAGTTCGACAAGAAGACCAAGCAGTATTACCTGCACAACTTCTATAAGCACCAGCCCGACCTCAACATCGCGCACCCTCCGGTGCGCGACGAGATCGCCCGCATCGTGGGTTTTTGGACCGAGCTGGGCGTGTCCGGCTTCCGGGTGGATGCGGTGCCGTTCCTTATCGAGGCCAAGTCCGAGGCCGGCGGCGAGGACTCCGACGCGGACGCCTCGGACGAACCGCTGCCCGACCCGCACGACTACCTCGCCGATATCTCCGGGTTCCTCGCCCGGCGAAACAGCGAGGCCATGTTGCTCGGCGAGGTGAATCTCAGCCACAAAGAGCAGCTCGCCTACTTCGGTGCGGGCGAGCGGCGGGAACTGCAGATGCAGTTCGACTTCGTCGTGATGCAGAGCATTTACTTGTCGATGGTGCGGGAGGACTCCCGGCCGCTGGCCACAGCGCTGGCCGACCGGCCGGAGCTACCCGCCGACTGCCAGTGGGGCAATTTCGTGCGCAATCACGACGAGCTCACCCTCGACAAGCTCGGCGACGCCGAGCGGCAGGAGGTGTTCGACGCGTTCGCACCCGACCCCGACATGCGGCTGTACGACCGGGGAATCCGGCGCCGGCTGCCGACGATGCTGGGCGGCGATGCGCGGCGCATCCGTATGGCGTACAGCCTGATGTTCTCGCTGCCGGGCGCGCCGGTGCTGTTCTACGGTGAGGAGATCGGCATGGGCGAGAACCTGGCGGTGAAAGACCGGTACGCGGTGCGCACACCGATGCAATGGACCGACGGGCCCAACGCCGGGTTCTCGCGAGCGCCCGCCGATCAGCTCGTGACGCCGGTTGTCACCGGAGCGTTCGGCCCGGAGTGGGTGAACGCCGCCGCTCAACGCCGCGACCCGGACTCGCTCGCGCACTTCATGCGCACCCTGATTCAGGCTTACCGCAACTCCCCCGAGATCGGCTGGGGCGACCTGACCATCCTCAAGCACGGCGACGACCGGGTGTTCGCCCACCTGGTGCGGGCGGACATCGGCTCGATGCTGGCGGTGCACAACTTCGCGAACGCACCCGTGGAGCTCGCCCTCACGCTGCCCGACGTCGCTCCGGGTTCCCGGCTGGTGGACATGCTGCACAACGGCGTCACTGCAATCGACGACGGCGAGGTAACGCTGCGACTCGACCCGTACGGGTACCGGTGGCTGCGCATCACCAGTGACGCCGACACCCGACTCGGCTGACCCGGGCCCGGCCATGTGGTCGAATAGAACCGATGCATACTCCCCCAGCCCCGCCCGCCCGCACCGTCATCGCCCCCGACAACGTGCAGATCGCCACCTACGAATTCGGCGACCCCGATGCCCCGACCGTGCTCGCGGTGCACGGCTTCGCCTCCAGCGCGCTGGCGAACTTCCACGCCACCGGCTGGATCCGCGACCTGGTGCGCGAGGGCTACCACGTGATCGCGATCGACCAGCGCGGCCACGGGCAGAGCGACAAGCCGCACTCCGCCGAGGGCTACTCGATGGACCTGCTCGTCACCGACGTGCTCACCGTGCTCGACACCTTCATGCTCGATGAGGTCGACTACGTGGGCTACTCGCTGGGCGCCCGGGTCGGCTGGCACGCCGCCCGCTTCATGCCCACTCGCATCAACCGTGCCGTCTTCGGCGGCATCCCCGACGGTGACCCGCTCACCCGGTTCCGGGTCGACCAGGCGCGGGCTCTGGTGCGCGACGGCGTGCCGGTGACGGATGAACTCACCGCCGCCTACCTGAAGATGGCCGGCGCCATCCGCGACAACGACCTCGAAGCGCTCATCGCGCTGGTCGAGGGGATGCGCGACGGCCCCCAGCCGCACGCGGCTAATGCGCCCGAGCAGCGGGTGCTCTTCGCCACCGGCAGTGAGGACCGCATCCTGGAGGCGTCCCGCGCCCTGGCCGAGGCGACCCCGCGGGCCGCGTTCTTCGAGATCCCCGGCCGCAACCACTTCAATGCGCCGACCTCCCGGGCGTTCCGGGATGCCGCGATCGAGTTCCTGGGGCTGCCCGGCTCCGACTGAGCGCGCCTGTCGGAGGAGCACCCTGTGCCCTGTGAGAAATATGCGGTGTTTCTGCAAGTAATTGCGTAAGCTCGGGCGCATGTCCAGACGACTCGCCGAAGTAGCTCGCAAGGTCGGCGTCAGCGAGGCCACCGTCAGCCGGGTTCTCAACGAGAAACCAGGCGTGTCCGTAGCGACCCGGCAGGCCGTGCTCTCCGCCCTCGATGTGCTCGGCTACGAACGTCCCACCAAGCTTCGCGGCGAGCGCGCCCGCCTCGTGGGCCTGGTGCTGCCGGAATTGCAGAACCCCATCTTCCCGGCCTTCGCCGAGATCATCGGAGGCGCCCTCGCCCAGAACGGGTATACCCCGGTCTTATGCACGCAGACCGCCGGAGGCATCACTGAAGCCGACTACGTCGAACTTCTCCTGCAGCAACAGGTGTCAGGGGTGATCTTCGTCGGCGGCGCCTACATGCAACAGGATGGCTCGCATGAGCACTACCGACGCCTTCGAGACCTCAACCTCCCCACGGTGCTCGTCAACGCACCCATCGACAACTTCGGTTTCGCCACGGTCTCCTGCGACGACACGGCCGCAATCGACCAGTCATTCGCGCATCTGACCGAACTGGGGCACACCCGGATCGGCCTGCTCCTGGGCCCGCGGGACCATGTACCGTCTCAGCGCAAACTGGCCGCGGCGAAGCGTGCCATGGCCAGAACCGGCGGACAGCTCGACGACGATCAGGTCGTCCATTCCCTGTATTCCCTGGAGGCCGGGCAAGCGGGGGCAACCCGCTTGCTTCGAGCAGGTGTGAGCGCGATAGTGTGCGCCAGCGATCCGATGGCACTCGGGGCGATCCGGGCCGTACGCCGGGCGGGTCAGAGCGTTCCCGACGACGTGTCGATCATCGGCTTCGACGACTCGGCACTGATGTCCTGCGTGGAACCGCCGCTCACGACGATCCGCCAGCCGATCGAACATATGGGCCGCATGATCATGGAGCTGCTGATCCGCCAGATCAAGGGAGACTCGGCATCCACTGAGGAGTTCTTCTTCGAACCGGAACTCGTGGTGCGTGCGTCGACAAGCCGCCCGCACGCGCCGATCTAACCTCCGACGAAATACGCAATCGGCGCAAGAATCACGCAAGCGACTTGCCGTTTGTAGAAATATTGCATCATCTTGTCAAGAAAGCTACGTTTCAGTAGTTGCCAACGCCGGTAACCAAGGTTGCCGCAGAGTCGGCCTATCGAGACGAGTACGAGCAGTGACGCTTCCCGCCGCATCCCCCGACCGCAACACCGTCGTCTCCGACGATCTCTGGTGGCGGAGCGCGGTCATTTATCAGGTCTACGTGCGCAGCTTCAGCGACGCCAACGGTGACGGCACAGGCGATCTCGCCGGCGTTCGCAGCCGACTCGGCTATCTCAAGCAGCTTGGTGTCGACGCCCTCTGGTTCAATCCCTGGTACCCGTCGCCCCTCGCCGACGGCGGCTACGATGTCTCCGATTACCGCGACATCCACCCGTCGTTCGGCACGTTGAATGAGGCCGAAGAACTCATCCAGGACGCGCTCGCCCTCGGCATCCGCACCATCATCGACGTCGTTCCCAATCACGTCTCCGATCAGCACCCCTGGTTCCAGGCGGCTCTGGCAGCCGGCCCTGGCTCCCCCGAACGCGAGCGGTTCTGGTTCCGTCCCGGGCACGGCCCCGACGAAAGCGAACCGCCCACTCGCTGGCCCTCGAACTTCGCCGGCGACACCTGGACCCGAACGGTGAACCCCGACGGCACCCCCGGCGAGTGGTACCTGCACCTGTTCACTCCCGAACAGCCCGACCTCAACTGGACCCATCCGGATGTTCACCGCGAGCACGAGGACATCCTCAAGTTCTGGTTCGACCGGGGTGTGGCCGGGGTGCGCATCGACTCAGCCGCTTTGCTGGTGAAGGACGACACGCTGCCCGAGGTTCCGCAGAACCCCGCGGCCGGGGAACACCCGAACACCGACCGCGACGAATTGCACGACATCTACCGCAGCTGGCGCGCCATCGCGGACTCGTACGAGGGAACCCGAGTGCTCGTCGGCGAGATCTGGCTGCCCGACGTTGAACGCTTCGCCCGCTATCTACGTCCCGATGAGCTGCACACCGCCTTCAACTTCGACTTCCTCGCCCGCGCCTGGAACGCAGCCGAACTTCGCGAATCGATCGATACCACCCTGACCGCGCACGCCCCCGTCGGCGCACCGAGCACCTGGGTGCTGTCCAACCACGATGTCACCCGGCCGGTCACCCGGTACGGGCGCGAGGACACGACTTTCGCCTTCGCCACCAAGCGGGCCAACACACCCACCGACCTGACTCTCGGTCTCCGCCGGTCGCGGGCTGCGGCGTTGATCACGGCCGCCCTGCCGGGCTCGCTCTACATCTACCAGGGCGACGAACTCGGACTGCCCGAGGTTGAGGACATCCCCGCCACCCTGCTTCAGGACCCGATGCATTTCCGTTCACGCGGCGTGGATCCCGGCCGCGATGGCTGCCGGGTACCGTTGCCGTGGTCAGGTGCCGACGCACCCTTCGGATTCAGCCCCGACAGCGCACAGATTGCTCCCTGGCTCCCGCAGCCGGCCGAGTGGCGCGGCCTGACCGCCGAAGCCCAGCAGTCCGATCCGTCGTCCATGCTGCGGCTGTACCAAAGCTCCCTGCGCATCCGGGCTGAGGATCCCGACCTGGGGGACGGCGGGTTCGCCTGGCTTCCCGCTGCAACCGACGTACTCACCTTCACTCGAGGCAAGAGATTCCTCCTGCTTGCGAACCTGTCGACGGAGCCCATCGCGCTACCCGACCACGAGCGCGTGCTGCTCACGAGCGAGCCGCTCGTCGGCGGACTGCTCCCCTCCGACTCCACAGCCTGGCTCCAGCTTTCCGCCGGCGCCAACGAAAACTCCGACCGGGCGCACCTCCCGGGCTGAGCTACCTGCATGTCCCCAGTCACATTACGAAAGGAACAGACAATGAAGTCACCAGCAAAGATCGTCACCCTCGTGGCGGCCACGCTCGCGGGAGTCGGGCTGCTTTCCGGCTGCACCGCGAACGCCGCCGACAGCGATGGCACGACAACCATCAAAGTGGTCAGCCTCATCCCCGGAACCGAGCAGGCCGCGTTCGACGCGTTCGACGCCCAGGTAGCCCAGTTCGAGAAAGCCAACCCCGACATCAACGTCGAGGGTGTCGAATACGAGTGGAGCGCGCCCACCTTCGCCGCGCAGCTGGCGGGCGGTACCCTTCCCGACGTCTTCCGCATCCCGCTCACCGACGCCAAGACGCTCATCGCCAACGGGCAGCTCGCGGACATGACCGCACAGGTTGAAGCCCTGCCCTACTTCGACACCTTCAACCCGAGCGTGCTCAGCAACGCCCAGGATGCCGATGGCAACATCTTCGGAGTGCCGCGCGAAGCCTACGGAATGGGCCTGCAGTACAACCGGGCGCTCTTCGAAGAGGCCGGCCTCGACCCGAACGCACCGCCGACCACCTGGGACGAGGTACGTGAGTACGCCAAGGTCATCGCCGACAAGACCGGCCAAGCCGGCTACATGCAGATGACCCAGAGCAACACGGGCGGTTGGCAGCTGACCGCGGCCACTGTGGCCCGCGGTGGCAGCATGGAGGAGGTCGCGTCGGACGGTTCCGTCACCGTGACGGCCGACAACCCGGCCACGAAGGAAGCCCTCGAGTACCTCAAGGAACTGCGCTGGACCGACAACTCCATGGGCAGCAACTTCCTCTACGACTGGGGCACCATCAACCAGGCGTTCGCCGCCGGTCAGATCGGCATGTACACCGGCGGATCTGACCTGTTCACCTCGCTCACCCGCGAGAGCAACATGGATGCGGCCGACTACGGGCTCACCGCGATCCCGCTGACGGATGCGAAGGATGCCGGCGTTCTGGGTGGCGGCACGCTCAACGTCGTCAATGTGAAGGCCGACGACACCGTGAAGGATGCGGCCATGAAGTGGATCGCTTTCTACGACCTGAACAAGCTGGTCGACAAGGACGCTGCCCTGCAGGACGCTCAGACGCTCGCCGAGACCGACCAGGCCGTCGGGACGCCCGCCCTTCCGGTCTTCGATCAGGCGACCCTGGACCAGTCCCGTGAGTGGGTGAAGGAGTACATCAACGTGCCCCAGGAGCAGGTTGCCTTCTTCGCCGAGGGCAACGTCGGCCGCACCATCGTGGGAGAACCGTCCGCGCACACCCAGGAACTGTACGGCGCACTCGACACCGCCGTGCAGTCCGTGCTGACCGACAAGAACGCCGACATCGACGCCCTGCTGGACACCGTCAACAAGACGATCCAGCCCCTGGTCGACGCCGACTGACCCCTTCCCGGTCAGACCCGAACAACCGGCGGGGATGTCGCATCCCCGCCGGTCGGATCGGCCCCCATTCCTTCCGAGCACTGCCCCGCTCCCCCAGCCCGCCTCGGCTCACCCCCGCTCACGAAAGACGACGATGACCGCACTGGATGAACGCCCCTCCGTAGTGGATCCGCCCCAACCAGCTGCGGCCACTCCCCAGCGACGTCGGCCGGCCAACCCGCGCACGTGGGTACGGAACGGTGGGCTCAGCAACCTTTTGTTCCTTGTTCCGATGCTGCTGATCTTCGGGATCTTCTCCTGGTACCCCATCGTGCAGTCGTTCGTGATGAGCTTCCAGAAGACCAACCTGGTCACGGCGCCGACTTTTGTGGGGCTGGACAACTTCGTCAAGGTGTTGCAGGACCCGCTGTTTCTGACCGCTGTGCAGAACACTGTCTGGTTTGCCGTGCTTGCCCTGCTGTTCGGCTACCCGATCCCGCTCATCGCTGCCGTGCTGATGAGTGAAGTGCGCCGGGCCAAGGGCCTGTTCAGCGCCCTGGCCTACCTGCCCGTCGTGGTTCCCCCGGTGGTCGCCGTTCTCCTGTGGAAGTTCTTCTACGATGCCAGCCCCACCGGTGTCTTCAATAGCATTCTCGCCATGGTCGGGATCGGCCCGCAGCCCTGGATCCAGAGCATCACAGCGGCAATGCCGTCGCTGGTGCTCGAAGCCACCTGGGCGGGCGCCGGCGGCACAATCATCATCTACCTCGCCGCGCTGACCGGGGTGGCCCCCGAACTCTACGACGCCGCCGAGGTCGACGGTGCCTCCATCTGGCGGAAGATCTGGCACATCACCCTGCCGCAACTGCGCGGCATCCTGCTCATCACCCTGATCCTTCAGGTGATCGGTACCGCTCAGGTGTTCCTCGAACCCTTCCTCTTCACCGCGGGCGGTCCGGCGAACTCCACGATCACCGTGCTGCTGCTGATCTACCGTTACGCCTTCCAGAACAGTCTCGGCGGCGATTACGGCGCCGCCACGGCCTTGAGCCTGATGTTGGCGATGTTCCTCGCCGTCCTTTCCGTGGTCTACTTCCGCCTCACCAAATCCTGGAGCCAGAATTGAGCAAGGCAAAGATCGCGGATGCCGAAGACCGCGGTATCATCTCCGTCGCCGACTGGACCAAGCCGCGCATCCGCCGCACGATGCGCGCCAGCCACGCCGTGCTTCTCGTCGTGCTCGCCGTATCCGGGCTGGGGCCGCTGCTCTGGCTCGGCAAAGCCGCGCTGACGCCCACCCAGGACACCCTGCGCACGCCCTTGGCGATCTTCCCCAATGGCATCGAGTGGCAGAACGTAGTCACCGCGTGGTCCACGATTCACCTCGACGTGCAATTCGCCAACACACTGTGGGTGGCGGCCGGGTCGTGGGCGGTGCAGATCGTCGTGGCCACAACGGCCGGCTATGCTCTCTCGATCCTGCGCCCCAAGTACGCCGGAGTGCTGAACGCCCTGGTGCTCGGCACACTCTTCGTTCCGAGCGTCGTGCTGCTGGTGCCGCTCTACCTCACGGTGCTCGACGTGCCATTCGTGGGAATCTCGCTCATCAACACCTTCTGGGCGGTCTGGCTCCCAGCCGGTGCCAGTGCCTTCAACGTGCTGCTCGTCAAGCGCTTCTTCGACAACCTGCCGCGTGAGGTCTTCGAGGCCGCACGAACGGACGGCGCGAGTTCCTTCCGGTTGTTCTGGTCGATCGTGCTGCCCATGTCCAAGCCCATCGTGGGAGTCGTGTCGGTTTTCGCGATCATCGCGGCCTGGAAGGACTTCCTCTGGCCCTCGCTCGTGCTCATTGACCCGATGGTGCAGCCGCTCTCGGTGCGGTTGCCCGCCCTGCAGCAGAGCATCGAACTGGGCGTCTATCTCGCAGCGCTGGCCATCTCCAGCATCATCCCGATTCTGCTGTTCCTGGTGTTCCAGCGAATGTTCCTGCGGGGTGCCGGCCTGGGCGGTGCCGTCAAGGGGTAGGTGGAATCAGGTCGGCGGCAGACCACGGCATGATGTCGGACCGAGACCCCCAGCCGGCTAACTCGGCTTGACGGCCTTGATGATGGCACCGTGCATCTGCGGGGCCACCTCGTGGGTGAAGTCCACGCTGATGTCGGTGAAGCCCGCCGCCGCCAGCGCCACACGGTACTCCTCGTCGGACAGCGCCCCAGCGATGCACCCCGCGTAGGAGCCGCGCTCGATGCGTTCGCTCTCGCTGAGCTGGTTCTCGGCGACCACATCGGAGAGCCCGAGCCGGCCGCCGGGCGTGAGCACCCGGAACATCTCGCCCACGACGGCGTTCTTGTCGGCCGAGAGGTTGATCACACAATTGGAGATGATCACGTTGACCGCCGCATCCGCCAGCGGGATCTCTTCGATGAAACCCTTGAGGAACTCGACGTTCGTGGCGCCGGCCTTGGCGGCGTTCGCGCGGGCCAGGGCCAGCATCTCGTCGGTCATGTCGAGGCCGTAGGCGAACCCCG
Organism: Cryobacterium sp. TMN-39-2; assembly: GCF_004402745.1. Taxonomy (NCBI): domain Bacteria; kingdom Bacillati; phylum Actinomycetota; class Actinomycetes; order Micrococcales; family Microbacteriaceae; genus Cryobacterium; species Cryobacterium sp. TMN-39-2. Next base: position 78,223 of record NZ_SOFX01000038.1, on the reverse strand, counting down.
TGGGGCCCACCCGGCGGGCGGAGAGCAGCACGTCGATGCCACCGCCGGAGCCGAGGTCGAGCACCGTCTCGCCTTCGCGCAGGTCGGCCACCGCGGTCGGGTTGCCACAGCCGATGCTGGCCAGCATCGCCTCGTCGGGCACCTCGGTGGACTCCGCGCCGGTGTACAGCACCGAGCCGAAAACGGCGCTGGTCTCCAGCGGCGTGCTGCAGCAGGAGCCGCTGTTGCTCACGTCGGTGACCTGCAGGGCCTGCGCGGCGTAGCGCTCTCGTACCTGCTCGGTGATGGCGGACTTCTCGGTCGCGGTCTTCTCGGTCATACGTGGTCCCAGCCCTGGTTGATATAGACGGATGTCGATATAGCCAGTATGGAGGGAGGATCGACGCGCGTCAATCCGACCGCGCCGCAGCGGCCCGGGCGCGGGCGCCAGCTGACACCGCCGCGCAACTGTTGCCGGTGCGGACAATTGCACCCGGTGCGCCGGTAACAATTGTCCGCACGGGGCACAGTTGAGCCGGATGCGCGCCGCCGGCGCCGCACACCGACTATGGCATCCGAGCAGCCACGGCCGGCTCCGCTTGGGCGGCAGCGGCAGCGGCCGCGGCCGCGCCAGCAATGCGGGCGGCGTACGCGGTCGCCGAGGCCGAGACCTGCGTGCCCGGTGCGGTGAGCGGCGAGGTCTCCGGCGCCAGGGCGGTCATCCGCAGCGGCAGCACGCCGGCCCAGACGGAGCGGTCCTCGCCGTCGTCGGGCTCCTCGGAGGCGCCGTGCGCGCGCACCTTCACGCTGACCTCGTCCAGCGGCAGGCGCAGCACGAGCGTGGCGGCCAGTTCGCGCTTTGTCATCGGGCGTACCTCGGCCGTGCGGCCGGGCATCAGGTGTTCGGAGACGATGCGCATCGCCTCGGTCTTCTCGGCCGGGTCGGCGACGATCGTGGCCGTGCCGAACACCACGGCACTGCGGTAGTTCATCGAGCTGTCGAACAGGGACCGGGCGTACACGAGGCCGTCGAGGTGGGTCACCGTGACCGAGATCGGGCTGCCGGATGCCATCATTCGGAAGATTCCGCTGCCGGTGGAGCCGTGCAGATAGATGGCATCGCCGCCGCGGCCGAAACCCATCGGCAGCACCAGCGGCAGGCCGTCGCGCACGATCGCCACGTGGGCGACCAGGGCGTCGTCCAGGATGCGGTACAGCTCGGCGCGGTCGGTGCGCTGGCGCTCGGGGGAACGGGTGACGCGGGTGCGGTCGGTGATGGGCAGGTCCGCCGAAGGCACGTCTGGCGCCGGCAACGTGGCGTCGGGCCGGGCTCCCGGCAGCGCGACGGCGGCGAGGCCCGCCGGTGACGAGTCGGTTTTCGAGTCTTCGTGGGGCTGGCTGGTGTGGGGCATGCTACTAGGATCGGGGACACAGTGGATCAACGACAGAGCCACCTATCGCGCCGACGAGTAGACCAGTTGGCGCCGCGGCGCCCCGGAGCACCACAAGAACGAGGACCGATCATGAACGCACACGAGCTGCCGATCCTGCTCGACCGCGGGGCCGCGCTCCCCCTCGCGGCGCAGCTGGCCACGGCCCTCCGGCGGGCCATCCTCGACGGAACGCTGCGCCACGATGAGGCCCTACCCTCGACGCGCGCCCTCGCCGCCTCGGTGCGGGTGTCGCGCGGCACCGTCGTCGCCGCGTACGACCAGCTCGCCGGCGAGGGCTACCTGTTGGCCCGACCCGGCTCGGCGACCCGGGTGATGGTGGAGCGACCCCCAACCGGGACCCCATCGCCAAAACCGCCGGCGACCCCACTGACCGGCCTACCCAGCGCGCGGCCGCTCCTCGACCTGACCCCCGGGCATCCGTCGACCCGCACCCTCGTCGACCCGGCCTGGACCGCCGCCTGGCGGGCCGCCGTGTCGGCGTCCGGCCGCAGTGACTCACCGCCCGCGAACGGCACCCTCGAGCTGCGCACCGCGATCGCCGAGCACGTGCGGCGAACCCGCGGCCTGGCCTGCCAGCCGGCTGACGTGATCGTCACGGCCGGCACCAGCGACGCCCTCGCCGGCATCGGACTCGCTCTCGCCACCCCCGCGGATGCCGCGCCGGCCGACGCACCCAGGTTCACCCCACACATCGCCGTCGAGGACCCGGGCTACCCCACCGCCCGGCGGGTGCTGCGCCGGGTGGGCGCCCTCATCCGGCCGGTGCACACCGACGAGAACGGCATCAACCTGGCCGAGCTCGCCGCCCTCGCGCCGAGGCCGCACGCGGTGCTGGTGACCCCGAGCCACCAGTACCCCCTGGGCAGCAGCCTCTCGGTGCAGGGTCGCCTCGATCTGCTCGACTGGGCGCGGGCCACGGATGCCGTGATCATCGAGGACGACTACGACAGCGAGTTCCGCTTCGACGCGATGCCGCTGCCCGCCCTCGCCACCCTCGACGGGTCGGGCCGAGTCGCGCTGGTCGGCAGCTTCTCCAAGACCGTCACCCCGTGGATCCGTTGCGGCTACATCGTGGCCACCGGACCCCTCGGTGCGGCGCTGCAGGAGGTGCGGGACGACCTCGGCCCGTCGGTCTCCGGGGTGCAGCAGGCGGCCCTCGCCCGCTACCTCGACAGCGGCGGCCTGGCCCGCAATGTCACCAGGGTGCGCCGCGAGTACGCCCACCGCCGCGCCCTGGTGATCGGCAGGCTCGGCGCGCTGCCCGGCGTGCGGCTCACCGGCCTCGACGGCGGGCTGCATGTGGTGGTGCACACCGGGGCGGATGCGTCCGCTCTCGTCACGCTCGCCGCCGCGCGCGGGGTGCGGGTCGCGTCGCTGGCCGACTACGCGGTTCTAGCCCGAGGGCAGCACGGCCTGGTGCTCGGCTACGGCACCCCGACGGATCTCGAGCTCGGGAGCGCGCTCGACGTGCTCGTGGGGCTCCTCACCGCGCCGACCGCGAGTTGATGTGCGGACTTCACGCCTTCGTCAGCGCAACGAAGGGGGGGGAGTCCGCAACTGAGTGGTGCGGCCACGAGGAACTCAGCCCCGAGCGAGGCTCCTGGCCGTGCGCCCGGCGAACACGGTTTTGAACGACACCCTGTTCGTGTACTCGATGGACCCGTACCGAAACAGACGCACCGCGAGCTGCAGCACGACAGCGCTGAGGAGGAACAGTTCCGTGATGACGATGGCCGCTTCCCAGCCCGCGAGGGAGCCGAACGCGTTGCGGAGCATCGCGGTGATCGGCGCCGAATAGGGGAAGTAGGTGAACACCTGCACGACGGCGCTGTGCGGATCCGAGAGCACCAGCGATACCGAGTAGAGCGGCACGATCATCAGGATGATCAGCGCGGTGAACCAGCCGCCGGCATCCTTCGCGTTGGGCATCACCGCCCCGATCGCGACCGCGGTGCCCGTGAACAGGGCGAAACCGCCCAGGGCCAGCAGCGCGCCGACGATCATCTGGCCGGGATCAAAGGTGAAACTGGCGAGATCCACCTCCGGCAGGTTCAACGAGGTGCGGAAGAACAGGTAGCCGACCGCCACCGGCACGAGGAATACCAGCACCTGCGCGAAGCCGACGATGAAGACCGAGATGATCTTCCCGCTGATCAGGGCGGTGGGGTTCAGGGTGGTGAGGATCATCTCCGTGACTCGGTTCTCCTTCTCTTCCAGGGTGCTGGTGAGCATCTGGTTGGAGAGCAGGGTGAAGGTCAGGAAGAACATCGCCAGGAAGATCAGCGGCGGGATCACGCCCATGAACCCGGCCGCTTCCTCCCCGTCTGTGTAGGTGGTGGAGGTCACCGACACGTCGCCCTGCGCCATCGTTGTCAGCGCCGGATCCCCGATCTGGTCCTGGGCGCTGGTGATCAGCACCTGGGTCGCGACACCCTCATACTCGCCGTTGCCGAACAGGCCCTTGTCGATCCCATACACCTGGGTCGGGGTTGTGGCCGGGTCCGCCGGGTACACAAAATGGGCGTCCTCCTCGCCCGCCTTCACGTCGGCGATCGCGGATGCGTCATCCGTGACCGGCGTACCGCCCAAGGCTGCCGCCACGGCCGGGTCGACATAACCGGATGCGTCGCTGTAGGTGAAGGTGAGCTTCGCGTCTGACTGGGCATCGATGTTACTCATCGACGACGTGTTGCCCAGGGTCACCAGGCCCACCACGATGCCGATCGCAATCGGCACCAGCAGGGTGATGACCCAGAACTTCTTCTTGCCCAGGGTACGGCCCACTTCGAACCCGATGACCGTACGGAGATTGTGCTGACCCATCTCAGGCACCTGCCATTTCGTTCTGGTCGCCATAGACGCTGACGAAGATCTCCTCGAGCGAGAGCTTGCTCGTGGTGAAACTCCGGATCAGAACGCCGGCATCGACCAGGTCGCGCAAGATCAAGGCCTCATCGACGGTGCCGATGAGGGTGAGTTCGGCGTAGTTGCGGTCGCGGAGGCTGATCTCGTAGTGCCCAGATGCGGGTATCTCGCCGGAGTAGCCGACTCGGATCATCGTGCCGCCGTACTGGTTCTGCACCTCAGGGATTGTGCCGTAGGCCTCCGCCCGGCCGCCCTTCAACAGGATCACCCGGTCGCACAGCCGCTCGACTTCCTCCATCTGGTGAGTGACCATCAGCACCGTGGCACCGGCCTTCTTCTGGTCCTCGATGATGTCCATCAGCAGTCGCCGGTTCACCGGGTCGAACCCCTTCGTGGGCTCGTCCAGGATCAGCAGCTCCGGGTCGTTCATGATCGTGACACCGAGCTGAACCTTCTGCTGCTGACCGCCGGAGAGCTTGTCCACCCGGACCTTCGCCTTATCCCCCAGCCCCACCCTCTCGAGATAGTTCGTCGACCAGGCCACCGCGGCTTTTTTACTCAGACCCTTGAGCTGGCCGAAGTACGTCATCACGGCGAGAACGGATTCCTTCTTATAGAGTCCACGTTCTTCGGGGAGATAGCCCAGCCGGATGCCGGACTCCGGCGTGAACGGGCGCCCATCGATATGCAGGATGCCGGCAGTCGGGATGTAGATGCCCAGCAGCGCCCGCAGCGTGGTGGTCTTGCCGGAGCCGTTGGACCCGAGGAACCCGAACGTCTCGCCGCGCTGCACATCGAAGGAGAGGTCCTCGATGACCGTGGTGCCGGCGAAATCCATCCGGAAATGGTCGATGTGAACCAGAGACTCTTCTGCAGACGTCATGCCAACACCCTAGCGCCGGGCTGGGCTTCGCCGCAGGTAACCACCTTTTGACCAGCAGATTTCATCTGGGCCGCCGCGGACTCTCCCGCTTACTCCCCGGTAAGACCCGCGTCGTGCACGGTGCGCGCCACCTGCACCCGGTTCGTGGCCTCGAGCTTCGCGAACACGTGGCCGATGTGCGTCTTGACCGTCGCGACCCCCATGAACAGCCGTGCTGCGATCTCCGCATTTGACAGTCCGTGCCCGACCGAGATGGCCACTTCGAGTTCCCTCTCGGTCAGCCGGTCGAGCAGCGTGCCGGCCCGCTGCCGGCGCACGTCGGTGCCGCTGGTCACGGTGGCGATCAGCTGCGCCGTCACGCTGGGCGAGAGGGTCGACTCGCCGCCTGCGACCCGGCGCACCGCATCGACGAGGTCGGCCGGCGGGGTGTCCTTCAGCAGGAATCCCACCGCACCGTGCCGCAGTGCGGTGAGCACCAGCTCGTCGGTGTCGAACGTCGTCAGCACGATCACCCGGGTGCGATCGCCGCGCGCCGCGAGCGCCCGGGTAGTTTCGAGGCCGTCGAGCCGCGGCATCCGAATGTCCATCAGCACCACGTGCGGGCCCACCCGCGCGATCAGATCGAGGGCTGCGAGGCCGTCGGCGGCTTCACCGACGATCTCGATCGATGGGTCGCCGCCGAGAATCATGCGCAGGCCCGCCCGAACGAGAGCGTCGTCGTCAACGATCACCACGCGGATGTTCACTGCCACGGCAGCCTCGCCGTCAGAACGAAGCGGCCGTGGACGTCGGTGCCGTGCTCGAGGCCGCCCCCGGCGAGCTCGGCACGCTCCTGCAGGCCGGTCAGGCCCATGCCGGCGCCATGGGTCGAAAGAACCGATGCCGGCGCAGTCGGGTTCCGCACCGACACCACCAACTCGTCGCCCAGTTTCTCGAGCTGCACGGTGACGGCGGCACCGGCAGCGTGTTTGCGTGCGTTCGTGAGCGCCTCCTGAACGATGCGATACGCGGCGCGGGAGACCGACTCGGAAAGCCCGTCAAGCTCGACCTGACCCAACGAGGAAGCACCGGTAACCGGGTCCACCCGATTACCCAGCCCGCTCACATCCACCGACACCTGCACTCCGCCCTCCCGTGAGTCGGCCAGCAGAGCGGGCAGCTCCGCGAGCGTCGGCTGCGGAGGCTCGGCGATGCCGGAGCCGGCACCGTCCGCGCCGCCGTCGCGGCTGCGGAGCACCCCCAGAATCTGCCGCAGTTCGGTGAGAGCCAGTTGCGCGTTGCCCTGGATGATCGTGGCCGCATCCACCGTCTCCTGCCGGGTCAGATCGGTGCGGAAGGTGAGCACGCCGGCGTGCAGCGACACCAGCGAGATGTGGTGGGCCAGCACATCGTGCATTTCGCGGGCGATGCGGGTGCGCTCGGCTTCCCGCGCGGAGTCCTCACGGAGCGCCTGCTCGCGTTCGGCGGTCTCGGCGCGTTCGCGGAGCGACGCCAGCAGATCACGGCGCGCCCCGATGTAGAAACCGGCGGTGGCGCAGATCGCGTAGATCGCAATGGCCAACCCACCGGATGCCCAGGTCAGGCCCGCATCGATCGTCGCGCCGGGCACGCTGGGCCGCAACACCAGCTCGTAGAACATGCCGGCGGCCACCCAGGTGAACCCGACTGCAACGACAGGCTTCCAGCGGCGCCGCGTGCTCATCGACACGATGGCCAGCGCCGCCGGTCCCACCGCGAACACGGACACCGCCGACAGGCCGGCCGTGAGCACCGCCGTCAGCACCGGCAGCCGACGGCGCAGCGGCAACAGGCCCACGGCGATCACGCCGAACAGGAGATCGAGCAGCAGGAAGCCGAAAATGGCGGCATTCGCGGCGTCCGAGAGAGTGCTGGGATCCTTCCCCAACACGTCCGCCAGGTTGATGATCATCAGCAGCAGCCCGAGGCCCACCGCCACCAGGTAGCGCCAGATCCTCGACCAGGGCCGCAACCCGGGGGCCGGCATCGGCGCCGGGCGCCGGGCGGCCGGCAGCGGCACGGCCCGGTCGGCTGGCGCGGTGCGCAGGCTGGCGGTCATGTGTCCAGAGTAGGCGGCCCGCTCCGGCATCCGCTCACCCCTTCGTCTCTGTGCTCTCCTACTAACGGTGGAGGCAGCCGAGACCCGAGTCCGATTCGCGCTCACCGGCCCGCCGGAACCATGGAGACCATGATCACCGCAGAGAAACTCACCAAGCGCTACCGCACCCGGGTCGCCGTCGACGAGGTGTCGTTCACCGCCCTGCCCGGCCGCATCACCGGGTTTCTCGGCCCGAACGGTGCCGGCAAATCGACCACCATGCGCATGCTGTGCGGCCTGGCCGCGCCGAGCTCCGGCAACAGCACCGTGCTGGGCGTGCCGTTCCGGGCGCTCGAGAATCCGGGCCGGCATGTGGGCGTGCTGCTGGACGCCTCCGCCCAACACAACGGTCGCACGGGTCGGGAATCCCTGGCGATCTCCGCACAGCTGATGCAGCTGCCCGCCCGCCGGGTCGACGAGGTGATCGAGCTCGTCGGCCTCACCCCGGCAGAGGGCAGCGCTCGCATCCGCGGCTATTCGCTGGGCATGCGGCAGCGACTGGGACTGGCCGGCGCGCTGCTCGGCGGCCCGCAAGTGCTCATTCTCGACGAACCGGCCAACGGCCTCGACCCGGCCGGTATTCGCTGGATGCGTGGGCTTCTCACCTCGTTCGCCGCCGCCGGCGGCACCGTGCTGCTGTCGTCCCATCTGCTGCTCGAGGTAGAGGCGGTGGCCGACGATCTCATCATCATCGGCCAGGGCCGGCTCCTTGCCCAGGGCAGTGCCGCCGAGCTGCTCGCCGTGGTGGGCACCCAGGTGCAGAGCCTCGACGATGATCGTCTCGGTGCGGCGCTGATCACGGCGGGGTTCGAGGTGACGGCCACGGCCGCCGGGCTCACCACATCCGCGACGGTCGCCGACGTCGGGCGGATTGCCCTCGGCTGCGCGATCGTCGTGACCGACCTGCGTCCGGCCGCCAAGGCCGGGCTGGAAGAACTGTTCTTCACCATGACCGCCTCAGACGGGCGAGAGGATGTATCCGCATGAGCACGTATCGCAGCACGCACCAGGCCGTCGGTTCCGACACCGACCGATCGCCCTCGGGTCTGGCGACGGGCATCCGACCCGCTGTCGGTGGCATCCCGTTTCTCCGACTGTGCGCCGTGGAGTTGCGCAAGCAGCTCGACACCCGAGCAGGCCTGTGGCTGCTCGTGGCGATCGCCCTCGTGAACACGGGGTTCATCGCGCTCACCTTCTTCACCGCGGATGCGGCGAGCCTCGCCTGGACGTCACTGGCTGAATCGGCGTCGCTGGGGCAGTTGCTGCTGCTGCCGCTGATCGGGGTGATGGCCGCAACGAGTGAGTGGTCGGCACGCACGGCGCTCTCAACGTTCACCCTCGAGCCCCGCCGCACCCGGGTGAATCTCGCCAAACTCGTGTCAGCAGGTTCGCTGGGTCTCATCGTGATGGTGGTGACGCTCCTGGTCAGCGCGGCGCTGAACCTCGCGGGCATCCTCTGGCAGGGCGCCGACGGGTCGTGGGCGCTGAACTGGGGCCTCGTGGGCGGAACCGCGCTCGCACTCGTGTTGCTGGTGTGGCAGGGCGTGGCGTTCGGGCTCGCGTTTCTGAGCACCCCCGTGGCGATCGTGGCCTACCTCGGCCTGCCGACGCTGTGGACGGTGCTGACCCTCACGATCGAGTCGCTGCGCGGCCCGGCGGAGTGGCTCGACGTCAACACGACGCTCAGCGTGCTGATGACGGGGGCGATGACCGCGGATGACTGGCCCCGCCTGGCCGTGTCGCTGGTGGTGTGGCTCGGGGTGCCGCTCGCATTCGGACTCTGGCGCACGGCGCGCCGGGAGCCGTAGCCGGGCCGGTCACGGCGGTTTCAGCTTGCCTTCAGCGGCATCGGCCACACTGGCAGCGGCGGCCGTGCGGCCGACCTACTGACGAGGGGGCCGGATGCGCGTGCTGGTGGTGGAGGACGAGGTGCGGCTCGCGACCGGGTTGAAGCGCGGCCTCGAGGCCGAGGGGTTCGCGGTCGATATCGCCGGCACCGGTCCGGATGGGCTCTGGCTGGCCCGCGAGAACGAGTATGCGGTCATCCTGCTCGACATCATGCTGCCGGGCCAGAGCGGCTACAGGGTCTGCGAGATCCTGCGGGCCGAGCAGAACTGGACCCCGATCCTGATGCTCACCGCCAAGGACGGCGAGTGGGACCAGGTCGAGGCCCTCGACACCGGCGCCGACGACTACCTCACCAAACCGTTCTCCTCCGCCGTGCTGCTGGCCCGGATGCGCGCCCTGATCCGCCGCGGCACCAGCGCCAGGCCCACCGTGCTGCGCGCCGGCGACCTGCACCTCGACCCCGCCACCCGCCGGGTCAGCCGGGGCGACGCATCCGTTGACGTCACCGCCCGGGAATTCGCGGTGCTCGAATACCTGATGCGCAACCGGGGCACCGTCGTGAGCAAGCGCGACGTGCTCGACAACGTCTGGGACTTCGACTTCGAGGGTGACCCCAACATCGTGGAGGTGTACGTGCGGCATCTGCGCAACAAGGTGGACCGGCCGTTCGACCGGGCCGCGATCGAGACCCTGCGCGGTGCCGGCTACCGGTTGGCGGCCAACGGTGGCTAAGCGGACCCGCAGCCGGTCGTTGCGCGGCCGGATCACCCTGGTGTCCACCGCGATCGTTGCCGCAACGCTGGTCGGCGGCGCGGTCGTGTTCGCGCTGGTGCTCCGCGGTGTGCTGCTGGACGAATTGCACACGGCCGTGGAACGCGACCTCGAGCAGATCGAGACCGAGCTCGACACCGGCAGCGGTCTGAGCGGCCTCGACGCCGACGATGACGACGTGCTCTTCCAGATCACCGACGGCTCCGGCACGCTCCTCGCCGCCAGCGAGGCGCTCGAGGGCCGGCAGCTGGGCATCGACGGCGACGACGACGCGCAGACCATCCGGGTACCAGACGAAGACACCGACTACCTGGTCGTGGCCGAAGACCACGACGACGCCACCGTCGTCGCCGGCCGCTCGCTGGAGAACGTCGACGAGGCCGTCGCCACGGTCGGCGTGCTGCTGGCCGGAGCCGTGCCGCTGCTGACCGGGATCGTCGCGCTGCTCACCTGGATCGTGGTGGGCCGGGCGCTGGCCCCTGTCGAACGGATGCGCCGGGAGGTCGACGCCGTCACCGCCACCAACCTCGAGCGCCGCATCAACGACCCCGGCCGCGACGACGAGATCGGCCGGCTCGCGCACACCATGAACAGCATGCTCGACAGGCTCGACACCTCCCAGCGCGCCCAACGGCAGTTCGTCTCGGATGCCTCGCACGAGCTCCGCTCCCCGCTCGCGTCGCTGCGCCAGTACGCCGAGGTCGCCCAGGCGCATCCCGACAGGGTCAACCTCGGTGACCTGTCCGAGGCCGTTCTCGACGAGGGCGACCGGCTGGAGCGGCTGGTGGCGGGGATGCTGCTGCTGGCGCGGGTGTCCGAGCGCAGTGCCACGACGACCGGCACGGCCGTGGACCTGGACGACCTGATGCTCGCCGAGGCCCGCCGGCTGCGCGACACCATGGCGCTCAGCATCGACAGCACCGGGGTGGGTGCGGCCCGGGTGCACGGTGACCAGAACCTGCTCGGCCAGGTGGTGCGGAACCTCGTCGACAACGCCGCCCAGCACGCCTCCGGGCGGGTGAGCCTGTCGCTCGGCCTGGTCGACGGGCAGGCGCTGCTGACCGTGGAGGACGACGGCCACGGGGTGCCGCCCGGCGAGCGCGACCGCGTGTTCGAGCGCTTCGTGCGGCTGGACGAATCCCGGGCACGGGCATCCGGCGGCACCGGGCTGGGCCTGGCCATCGTTCGGGAGAGCGTGCAGGCGCACGGCGGCACCGTGCGCCTCGTCGACAGCGCTCTGGGCGGCGCCCGGTTCGAGGTGCGCCTGCCCGCTGTTGCCGAGGCCTGACCTCGTTTCTGAAGCGGCCTTCAGCGGGCTTCAGCCTGGCTTCAGCGGTGGCTTGGCACAGTGGGCTTATCAGCCACGGCAGCCGTGGCACTCACGAACAAGGGACACACCATGAAGAAGAAGACCATCTGGATCACCGGTGCAGCCGTTGCCGCCGTTCTCGTGGTGGGCGGCGCCGGCCTGGCCATCGCCGACCCTTTCGAATCTGACGGCCCGCTCACCGGCAGCGCCCTCGACAAGGCCAGTGCCGCCGCGCTGGATGCCGTGGGCAGCGGCACCGTCACCGACACCGAGTCCGGCGACGACAACGACGCGCACGCCTACGAGGTCGAGGTGACCCTCGCCGATGGGACCGATATCGACGTGGCACTGGATGAGAAGTTCGCCGTGCTCTGGGTCGACGGCCTGCCCGCGGATGGCGCAACCTCGGTGCCGGGAACCGGCAGCGGCTCGAACTCCGGCTCCGGCTCTGACGACGGTGACGGCCGCAGCGACGACACCGGCAGCGACGACTCGGCCACCGACGACACCGGCACTGACGACTCGGCCACCATGACCCCGCTCACCGACGCCGACCGCGACGCCGCCTCGGCCGCGGCGCTCGCCACCCTGCCCGCCGGCACCGTCGGCACCGTCACCGAGGTCGAGCGCAGTGACGACTTCGACCACGCCTACGAGGTCGAGATCACCCTCGAGAACGGTCAGGACGTCGACGTCGAGCTCGATGGGGCCTTCGCGGTGCTCAAGGTCGACGGCGCGCCGACCGCATAGCCCCGGCGGTCCTGGCGTTTCAGAGCCAGGTCTGGCGGTGGTCCTCGATGAAACCGCGCAGCGTGGTCGCCGGCCGACCGGTGAGCCGGCGGATGCCGCGATTCGGCAGTGCGGTCAGCCGCCGGCGCGCCGCCCGATACCAACTCGCCTGCGCAGCGATGTCCGGTCCGGTCACACCCTGTTTCGCCGCCAGCTCGGCGAACTCGGCCTCGGTCGTGGCGGTGTACCGGATGGGCCGACCGAGCACCTCGGTGAGACTCTCCGCCACCTGCGGGAAGCTCAGCGACTCCTCCCCCGCCAGGGAGTATGACTTGCCCAGATGACCGGGTTCGGTGAGCACCCGGGCGGCGCAGCGGCCCACGTCGGCCGCGTCGACGAACGCGACCCTGGCCCCGCCGGCCGGCAGCACGATTTCACTGCGCAGGCGGATGTCGTCGCGGTACAGGGTGGACAGGGTCTGCATCAGCACGTTCGGCCGCAGGATGGTGTGCGGCGTGCGGGTGCGCTTGAGGTACTGCTCCACCACGTGATGCGGCGACCGGGTGTCGAACCGCACACCGGGCGCCGACAGGAACACGATCTGCCGCACTCCGCTCTCCTCCATCGCCTGGTCGATGAACGGGATGAGGGTGCGCCCCACGGTGCCGATCGTGGGCGGCACGAGCAAGAACACCCTGTCGACGCCGGCGAGGGCGCGCGCCCAGGTGCTGCGGTCGGCGAAGTCGAAGGCGCGCACGATGGCCCCGCCGCCGCCGGTTGTGCCGGTTGCGGGCGCGGATGCGTCGGCCGCGCCGACAGTGCGTCCTGGCGGCGGCGAGGTGGGAAGGCCGCCCGGCTTGTGGGCCGGGTTGCGTGCCGGCTTCTGGTTGGGCGCCCGCAGCGGCTTACTGCCGGGTCGGGCTGTGCCGATCCGTGCAGTGCCGGGCCCGGCGGGCTTCTGGCCGGCCGCGGTGCCGCTGGCGCGCCGGGCGCCCTCGGCGATCCACGCGCGGGGGTCCCGCATGCCGGCGATCACGGTTTCGCCCGCCTCGGCCAGGGCCTCCACGACGGCCCGCCCCACGGTGCCGGAGGCCCCGGTGACCAGGATCCCGCCCGTCAGCACTGTGCGCCGCGGCGACGAGGTCTGCTCGGTCATGCCCCTTACGTTAGTGCCGCCCAGCCCCACATCCTCCGCGAAAGCGGGCGTGTGGCTGCCACGACCCCCTCGAAGCAACCACATAACCGCTCTCGCGGATCCACCCTCACGCTCTCGCACATCCACCCCCACGCGAAAGCGGGCATGTGGCTGCCACGACACCCACGAAGCGACCACATGGCTGCTTTCGCGGATGCTCAGGGCGCGGTCAGACCGCGTCGAGGGTGAACAGGGCCGCCTGCTCGGGGGTGAGGAGCGGGGCGGGCAGGCCCACCTCGGCGAGCACGGCGCCGGTAAGCACCAGCTCCCCCGCGTCGACAGCCAGCCACGCCGGCGGCACGGTCTGCACGGTGCGCGGCACCGGTCCTACGAGCAACGGTCGCACCCGGTAGCGTCGGGCGGGGTCCAGGCCGGGAAACCGAATCGGGGCGGGTAGCGCGGTGCGCGGCGCGGCCAGCGCGACCTGCGCGAACACGGCGGCGGAGCCATCCGTGGCCACCACGCCGTGCAGTTCGATCGCCGGGTCCGACCCGTCGGCGTGCACGACGTTGCCGCTGTGCAGCAGCGCCCGGTGCTCCTTGTATATCGCGATCCAGGCCGCGATCTGGTCGAGCTCGACGGCGGATGCCTGGGTGAGGTCCCACTCGATGCCGGCGCTGCCGAACAGTGCGGTGGCCAGCCGGAAGCCCAGCGCCGAGGTACGCCCGGTGGTGTGTGCGGTGGCGGCGCCGAGGTGGCCGCCGAGGTATTCCGGCGGCACCAGCACGCTCGTGTAGCGCTGGATCTGCTGGCGTTCCAGCGGGTCGTTGGTGTCGCTGGTCCAGACCCGGTCCACCCGTTCGAGGATGCCCAGGTCGATGCGGCCGCCGCCGGACGCGCAGGACTCGATCTCCAGGCCCGGCTGCGCGGCGCGCACGGCGTCGATCAGCCGGTACAGCGCGGCGGTCTGCCGGTGCACGGAGCCGCCGAGCAGATCCCGGTTGTGGTCCCACTTGAGGTACGCGATGGGGTATTCGGCCAACAGCGCGGTGAGGCGCTCGAGCAACCAGGCGAAGGCATCCGGGTTGGCCAGGTCGAGCACCCGCTGGCCGCGCCAGGTGGGGGCGGATGCCGAGCCGAGCAGCCAGTCCGGGTGCGCCCGGGCCAGGTCGGAGTCGGGGTTGACCATCTCCGGCTCCACCCAGAGGCCGAAGTCCAGGCCGGCCGCGTGCACCCGCTCGATCAGCGGGTGGAGGCCCTCGGGCCACTTGTCGGCGTCGACGAACCAGTCGCCGAGGGCGCGCTGGTCGTCGGTACGGCCGGAGAACCAGCCGTCGTCGAGTACAAACCGTTCCACGCCGACCTTCGCGGCGGCGTCGACGAGACGGCTCAGGGTGGGCAGATCGTGGTCGAAGTACACGGCCTCCCAGGTGTTCAGAAGCACCGGGCGCGGGCCGGTGATCGTCGACCAGGATCGGATCCACGGGTGCAGCCGGGCGCTGAGGCCGTCCAGGCCCGCGTCGGAGTACACCGCCACGGTCCACGGGCTGGTGTAGCTTGCTCCCGCAGCCAGGCTCAGCTCGCCGGGCGCGAGCAGTTCACCCGCGCCGAGGGCGGCGTAGCCCAGCGTGCTGCGTTCGGCCCAGACCAGCTTGTCGCCGCTGTGCGCCAGGTGCACCGCCCACACCTCACCACGGCGGAAGCCGAAACCGGGGGTGCCGGCCACGGTGAGGTAGGAGTCGTCGTGGCCGGGCCGGCCGTGCCGGGACTCGCGGCTCCAGACGCCCTGGCCGAGGATGCTGCGCTGCGGCCGCCGTTCGTGGCTCCACAGTCCGGTGAAGTCGAGCAGCTCGGCCGCCCGGTCGGGTACCGGCAGGATCGCGTCGAGGCCGGCGAGTTCGAGGGTGCCGGCGCCGCTGTTGGTGAGGGTGTGCCGCAGGCGCAGCACACCCTGCACGGTGAGTTCCAGCTCGGTCGAGACGGTGACGGATGCGTCAGCATCCGCCAGCTCGATGACCAGCGTGTTGTCGCCGCCCTCGTGCACCGCCACCAGAGCCAGCGCCGGGTCGAGGGTGCCCGTGCCGGTGCGGAACCCGCCGAGCGCGGGCCGGCCGCACCAGCCCTCGGCGAGGGCGGGCAGCAGGCTGAGGCGGAGCGGCACGTCGAGGGAACTGGGGCCGACGGGCGGCACACTCGCGGCGGCCAGCGCGGCGAGGTCCGCCGCCGGCAGCTCGCCGAGGTCGGCGCCCCAGTGCACGATCACCGGCGTGCCGCTGCCGGAAGCGTCGAGAACAAGGCTGGTGCCCGCGGCACGGAGGTGGTGGATCATGACACTGCTTTCTTCGTTGGATGAAGGAGGAGTTTGAGCACATCGCACGCGGACCTGCGGACCGCGACCCGTGCGTCGGGCACGACGCCGAGGCATCCGCACGCGTCACACACGACCGTACCGCCCGGTGCGAGAAGGCACCGGGCGGTACGGGGTAACGGGCAAAGCGGGTCAGCTACTCCTTGACGGGGATCGACTGCGCCTTGAGCGCGTCGACGGTGGCGCTCTGACCGGTGGTCAGGGCCTCCGCGAGGGTGCCGTTGCCGCTGACGGCTGCCTTGAAGCCATCCGAGACGTCGTTGTACGTCTGGGTCATGGTCGGACCCCAGACGAAGTCGCTCGACACCTGGCCGGAGGCGGCGGCGAACTCGTCGTAGATGGGCTGGTTGCCGTAGAACTCCACGCCTTCCTTGAGCACGGGCAGGTCCAGGCCGGCCTTGGCGGCCGGGTACAGGTTGGCTGCCTCGTTGAGCATGGTCAGCGACTCGCTCGAGCTGTTCAGCCACAGGGCGAACTGCGCGGCTTCGTACGGGTGCTCTGAGCCGGTGAACACTGCGGTGGACGAGCCACCCCAGTTGCCGCTGGCCTCATCGCCGGCTTCCCACTGCGGGGACTGGGCCACGGCCCACTTGCCGGCGGTGTCGGGCGCACCGCTGGCGATGGAGTTCGCACCCCAGGCTGCGGAGTTCCAGGTCCAGGCCGCGCCGGTGTTGTAGGCGTTGTCCCACTCGGTGGTCCACGGCGGCTGCGTCGAGACGAGGTCCCGGTCGATCAGGTCCTGCCAGTAGTCGGCCACCATGATCGACTCGTCCCCGGTGAGGTCGACGTTCCAGTTCTCGCCGTCGTTGCCGAACCAGGTTCCGCCGGCCTGCCAGACGAGCCCGGCGAACTGGTTGATGTCGCTCTGCGAGAAGTTGGTGATGTACGCGCCGGTGGCCCGCACCTGCTCGGCGGCGGTGGCGTACTCTTCCCAGGTGGTGGGGATCGCGATGCCGTTGGCCTCGAAGAGGTCGGCCCGGTAGAACATGGCCATCGGGCCGGAGTCCTGCGGGATGGCGTAGACGGCGTCGTCCTCGTTGAAGCTGACCTGGCCCCAGGTCCAGTCGACGAAGTCGGCCTTGGCGTCCATCACACCGTCGCAGGATGCGAGGTTGACCAGGCCGTCCTGCACGCGGAAGTTGGGCAGCGCGTCGTATTCAATCTGGCCGAGGTCGGGCGCATTGCCGGCTTCGAGCTGGTTGAAGAAGTTGGCGTAGGTGCCGCCGTTGCCGTTCGGGCCGGTCTGCACGGCCACCTGGATGTCGGGGTTGGCCTCGTTCCAGACGTCGACGACCTCTTCGATGCCGGGGATCCAGGACGTGAAGGTCAGATCGACCTTGCCCTCGGCGGGCTCGCAGGCAGCAGCGTCGGCGCTGTCGCTGGAGGTGCCGGAGGCTGAGCAGCCGGTCATGGCGACCGTGGCTGCGGTGAGCAGGGCAACGGTGGCCGCTCTCTTGGTGATTCGCATTGTTTTCCTTTGTTGGGGTGTTCGCTGAAAAGGAGTGGTGCAGGGTGACACGGATGGTGCGGGGTTGAGCCGGGTGAACAGTCGGAAGGAGTCGAGGGGGTTACTTGACGCTGCCCGCACCGAGGCCGTTGCGCCAGAAGCGCTGCAGCAGCAGGAACAGGATGATCAGCGGGATGATCGACAGCAGCGCGCCGATCAGCACGTAGCCGCGGAGTTCGGGGATCTGGTTGACCTGGGAGTTCCAGGCGTAGAGGCCGAGGGTGACCGGGAACAGGGTCTCGTCGCGGAGCATGATCAGCGGCAGGAAGAAGTTGTTCCAGATGGCCACGAACTGGAAGAGGAACACCGTGACCAGGGCGGGGAACATCAGCTTCACCGAGACGGTGAAGAAGGTGCGCACCTCGCCGGCGCCGTCCAGGCGGGCGGCCTCGATCAGTTCGTCCGGCACGCTGGCCGAGGCGAAGATGCGGGTGAGGTACACGCCGAACGGGCTGACCAGGCTGGGCAGGAACACCGCCCAGAAGGTGTTGGTGAGGCTGACCTGGCTGAAGATCAGGAACAGCGGCAGCGCCAGCGCGGTGGCGGGCACGAGGACCCCGCCGAGGACGATGTTGAACAGGAGTTCCCGGCCCGGGAAGCGGTACTTCGCCAGGGCGTAACCGCACATGGCGGCGAACAGGGTGGCCAGCAGGGCGCCGGCGCCGGCGTAGAGGGCGCTGTTGAGCATCCACTTGAGGAAGACGCCGTCACGGTAGGCGATCAGGTTGCCGATGTTGGCGAACAGGTTGAAGTCGGCGAACCAGAGCGGGTTGGTGCTGGTGAACTGGGAGCTGCTCTTGGTGCCGGCGACGAACAGCCACCAGATCGGGATGAGGAAGTAGAGCGTGAAGACCAGCATCACGGTCATCGCGCCGACGCGGGAGAGCGGGCTCTCCTTGGGTCCCTTCGGCGTGTTCTCGGCGCGGCGCATCGCGCGCTTGGTCGGGACGGCGACGGGCTCGGTGAGGGCGCTCATTTGCCTTCCTTCCGCTGGGTGAACTTGAGGAACGAGAACGAGAGCACGAACGTGGCCAGGGCCAGCACCACGCTGAACGCGGCGGCGAGGTTCACGTTGGGGATCGAGGAGGTGGAGTAGACCATCAGGTTCGGGGTGAAGGTGCTGGTCACCGCGGAGCTGAAGGACCGGAACACCTGCGGCTCGGCGAGCAGCTGCAGGGTGCCGATGATGGAGAAGATGCCGGTGAGCACGATCGCGGGCATGATCAGCGGGATCTTGATCGACCAGGCGATGCGCAACTGCCCGGCGCCGTCGAGGCGGGCGGCCTCGTAGATCTCGGTGGGGATGGCCAGCAGTGCCGAGTAGATGATGAGCATGTTGTAGCCCACGTAGACCCAGGTGACGACGTTCGCGATGGCCCAGAGCACCAGGTCGGCGGAGAGGAAGCTGACGTTGCTGGTCAGTGCCGTGAACGGCGACAGGTTGGGTGAGTAGAGGAAGCCCCACATGATCGCGGCGATGACGCCGGGCACGGCGTACGGCACGAAGAAGGCGAGCCTGAAGAAGCGCTTGCCGCGCAGCAGCGGGCTGTCCAGCAGCAGCGCGAACAGCAGCGCCAGGCCGAGCATCACCGGAACCTGCACCACACCGAAGGCGAGCACCCGGGTGATCGACTCCCAGAACGGTCCGTTCTGGAACACCAGGATGTACTGGGTCAGGCCGCCGAACACCTCGGTGGCCTTGCCGAAGGTGCCGTCGCGCTCCACCACGAGCAGCGACTGGTAGATCGCGTAGCCGATCGGCAGCAGGTAGAACAGGGTGAACAGGATGGCGAACGGCACGATGAAAATCGCGATCGCGCCCGGGTGCGAGACCTTGATCTTGCGGGGCCGGGGCGCCGGGCTGCGGGAACCCGCACGCCGGGCATCCGCGGCCGGAAGGGCTGGTGCGCTCATGATGCGGTGTCCTCTCTGAGAACGCGTACGGCTCCGGCCGGTACGCGCAGGGTGCGGGCGATGTCGGCGCCGGTGACGAGCTCGACCCCAGCCGCGCTCACCTCCAGGTCGGTGTCGCCGTGGTTGATGATGAAGCGGTAGGAGCGGCCGGGCGCGGCGCGGCGGATGACCTCGATGAGGCCGTCGCCCTCCGGACCGACCGCGGTGACGTGAGCGTGCCCGGCGATGGTGCGGAGCACGTCGCGGTAGGTGTCGGCGTCTGGCGCGGTGGCCAGGTACCAGGCGGTGCCGGCGCCGTGCCGGTTGCGGGTGAGCGCGGGCACACCGGGCAGGGCGCCGTCGGTGTAGTGCACCACGGCCTCCGCGCCGGTCAGCTGCAGGCGTTCGGTCCACAGGGTCCCGGCGGCACCGGCCGCCAGACCGATCGGGGCGCCCAGGCCCACGGTGGTGCCGGGGCGGAGCGGCACGAACTCTTCGACGCGCACGCCGAGCAGGTCGCGGAACGCGCCGGGGTAGCCACCGAGGCGCACCCTGTCGTCTTCGTCGACGATGCCGCTGTAGAACGTGACCAGGGTGTGGCCACCGGCGGCGACGTAACCGGCCAGGTTGTCGGCCTGGGCGTCGGTGACCAGGTAGAGAGCGGGCACCACGACGAGGTTGTAGCCGGCCAGGTCGGCATCCGGGGAGACGATGTCGACGGTGACGCCGAGCCTGTGCAGCGCGGTGTACGCGGCGTGCACCTGCTCGAGGTAGGTCACCGACTGCGACGGCCGGGATTCGCCGTCGCCGGCCCACCAGGCCTCCCAGCTGAACAGGATCGCGGCATCCGCGACGACGCGCGTGCCGATGATCTCGTCGAGCCTGTCGAGGGTGGCGCCCAACTCAACGACCTCACGCCAGAGCACGGTGTCGGTGCCGGCGTGCGGCACCAGTGCGGAGTGGAACTTCTCCGAGCCCTGCTGGGAGGCGCGCCACTGGAAGAAGCAGATCGCCTCGGCGCCGCGGGCCACGTGGGCCAGCGAGTTGCGGGTCAGCTCCCCCGGCGTCTTGGCCAGGTTCAGCGGCTGCCAGTTGACGGCGCTGGTGGCCTGCTCCATCAGCAGCCACGCGCCGCCGCCGGCCAGGCCGCGGGTGAGGTCGGCGGCGAAGGCCAGCTCGGTGGTGGGGTCGGCGAGGCGGTGGTCGAGGTAGTGGTCGTTGGCGATCACGTCAACGGCGGATGCCCAGGACCAGTAGTCGAGGTTGCGAATGTGCGCGGCGACCATGAAGTTCGTCGTGACGGGCAGGCTGCTGTGCCGGCGGATGACGGCTTCTTCGGCCTTGTAGTAACCCAGCAGCTCGTCGGAGCTGAACCGCTGGAAGTCGAGCACCTGGCCGGGGTTGCGGCTGGAGAGGGTGAGCCTGGGGGTGTGCACCTCGGCCCAGTCGGTGTAACGCTGGCTCCAGAAGCTGGTGCCCCAGGCGGCGTTGAGGGCGGCGATGCTGCCGTACTTGGCCTCGAGCCAGAGCCGGAACGCGGCGGCGGTGTCGTCGTCGTAGCAGAGCGCGTTGTGGCAGCCGAGTTCGTTGGAGACGTGCCAGAGGGCCACGGCGGGGTGGTCGCCGAAGCGTTTGGCGACCTGTTCCACCAGGCGCAGCGCGTGCTCGCGGAACACCGGCGAGCTGGGGCACCAGGCCTGGCGACCGCCGGGGTAGCGGGTGGTGCCGTCTTCGGTCTGCGGCAGGATCTCGGGGTGCAGGGTGGTCAACCACGGCGGCGGCGACGACGTGCCGGTACCCAGGTTCACCCGGATGCCGTGGGCGTGCAGCAGGTCCACGATGGTGTCGAGCAGGGTGAAGTCGTACTCCCCCGGGGCCGGCTCCAGGGCGGACCAGCCGAAGATGTTGATCGCGACGAGGTCGACGCCGGCCTGCTGCATGAGGAGCACGTCCTCGGCCCAGACTTCCGGACCCCATTGCTCGGGGTTGTAGTCACAGCCGTAGGCGATGCCGTTCTGCACGAACGGTGTCGTCGGGGTGACCTGACGGGTCACGGCCGGGGTGGCTACTGGCGTGGTCATCTGCTCCTGCTTCATGCTACGTCTGTGAACGTGCACAGATCGAGGAGCAAATGACTCCCCGTTGAGTGTCTGTGAACGTACACAGAGTAAGTACAGCCTGCCCACGATGTCAAGCTCGGGGACGGGTACAGTTATCGAATGGTGACAATTCCGGGGCGGCGCAAGCGTGCGACGATCCACGACGTCGCCGCGGAGGCCGGCGTGTCTCGCGGCACCGTGAGCCGGGTGGTGAACAACGAACCCTACGTGTCAGCCGAGGCTCGTCTGGCCATCGAGGCGGCCATCGCGAAGGTCGGCTACGTGCCGAACACCGCCGCCCGCAACCTCGTCATGCAACGCTCCCAGGCCGTGGGCCTGATCGTGCACGAACCGCATTCTTTGTTCCTCGAAGACCCCAACATCGGCGAGATCCTGCTCGGCGCCAACTCGGCGCTCTCCCTGGCCGACTACCAGATGGTCAGCCTGGTCATCGAGTCCGAGCGCGACACCGAGAGGGTGGCGCGGTACCTCAGCGGTGGCTTCGTCGACGGTGTCGTCGTCGTGTCGGCCCGGGAACAAGACCCGATCACCCGGGTAATCGAACGGCTCGACCTGCCGGCGGCGTTTGTCGGGCATCCGCAGGACCTGCGCGACCTGCCGTACGTGGGTATCAACAACCGCGCCGCGGCCCGCGCCATCACCGAGCGCCTGATCGGCACCGGCCGCCGCCGCATCGGCATGATCGCCGCGGCCCTGGACCGGGACTCCGGCGCCGACCGGCTGGCCGGCTTCACGGATGCCCTGGGCGACCGGTTCGACCCCGCGCTGGTGGCCCCGGTGCCGCTGTACACCTACGCCGACGGCCGCGACGGCATGCGCGCCCTACTGGCCCGCGAACCGCTGATCGACGGGGTCTTCGCGGCCTCCGACGTGATCGCCGCCGGCGCCCTGAACGCTCTGCGTGAGGCCGGCCGCAGCGTGCCGGGCGACGTGGGCATCGTCGGCTTCGACGACAGCGCCTGGGCACTCCGGTGCCAGCCGTTGCTCTCCACGGTGCGCCAGCCCGCCAACGGCCTCGGCCAGCGCGCGGCCGAGTCGGTGCTCAGCCAGCTGCGCGGTGAGGCGCCGGAGCTCGGCGGCATCCTGCTCGACACCCAAATAGTCTGGCGCGACTCCGCCTGACCGCCGGCGGGTCGATCTCGAGAAGCCAACCCTATTCGTCGGTCGAGCTTGTCGAGACTCCGCGAGCCGACTTTTCAACGCATGTCCCCCGGTCTCGACAAGCCCAGCCAGTGGGATGGGAACGAACCGCAGACCCGACGGGCGGGCGGGGTTGTCGGGGCGGTGGCGTGCGCCCAGAATGGGGAGCGTGAGTCGCAAGCGAGTGATCGTCAACGGGATGGTTCAGGGCGTGGGGTTTCGGTATTACACCGAGGCGCAGGCCGGCACCCTCGGCCTGGGCGGTTTCGTGCGCAACCGGTCCGACGGCGCCGTCGAAGCCGAGATCGAGGGTGACGACGACGCGGTCGAACGGATGCTGGCCTGGCTGCACACCGGACCGCGTTCGGCGAGCGTGGAATCGGTGCAGGTGACCGACCTGGCCGAACACGGCGAGGCGAGTTTCAGCATCCGCCTGTAGCGACCCACCGCGATGCCGGTGATGGCCGCGGGCGACCGGCACTCTGGCGTACCGTGGGAGTATGGGCGCGCAGGCATCCGGTCCCGGCCGGACGGGACCGACGGTGCGCGAATCCTCCCCGCAACGGGAGGAACCACAGGCGCGCGAGCCGTTCCGCGCGCGCAAACGCCTGTCCATGCGGTCCAGTTACGGTATCGGCCGGCTGCTGTTGGCCGTCGCCGGGATTGCGGGGCTGATCGGCAACTACGAGTACGTGTTGCTGTTCCCCACCTTCGCCGCGTACAACGTGTTCACCTATTTCACGGTTCAGAGTGCGATCGCGGCGGTGATCGCGTTCGTGCTCGGCGCGATCGTGGCGTTCCGGCAGCCGAAGGACCCACAGTGGCTGGACGTGTTCCGGGCGCTCGTGACCACGTACATCCTGGTTTCCGGAATCGTGTTCCTCACCATCGTCATCCAGTCGTCATCGCGCGACTACTCGATCGAGGTGCCCTGGCCGAGCCAGGTGCTGCACTTCTACATCCCCACCCTGGCGCTGCTGGACTGGCTGACCGACACCGGCAAGGCCCGGCTGTCCTGGCGTTTTCTGCGCTGGATCCTGCCGTACCCGATCGCCTGGGGCATCTTCACGTTCGTGCGAGGCTCGTTCGTGGGCTGGTACCCGTACTTCTTCCTCGACCCGGCCCAGGTCAGCGGCCCGCTCGAGACCGCGTTCTACTGCCTGATCGCCGTACTGCTGTTCCTCGGCATCGCGGCAGTGCTCGTGGCCACGTCGCGGCTCAGTTGGCGTCCCCGCCCGCGCGGCGACCGCGCGTCATCGGTGCCCAACTAGAACCGGCCGGCCGCGCTCGACCCGCTACTGCTCGACGGGGAGAAAGGTGTACTGGCTGGTGAGGTGCTCGGACTCGCAGGTACCGCAGTAGAGCACGCCGGAGGCCTGCATCGCCGAGACCCGCGGCGAACACTGGATCACCTTGGGACCGCAGCACGGGGAGATCACCATGTAAGCGCCGGGCTCGGCGGCGGCGTGGCCGCTCAGGCTCCGGTGGTGGTGGCTGCCCTCGCAGGGCAGGTTGGTGTCGAAGTCGAGCAGCGACACTGAATCAAGACTTGTCAGAATATACATGTTTCACACGGTCAATCAGAATTGGCATTGGCCGCGGTGCAGGTGGGACACCAGGATCGCGACCGCACCCGATGACCGACGGCGAAAAGCACCCACCCGGACTCCGTCGGCACGTCCAGTCGGGAAACGACTGGATCTCCCCGTGGGGGTGTCCCTGAGATGGGCGGCCCCTTCACCGACTAGACGTTTCGTGGAGCTTACACCGGAACTCTGAGCTTTGCTCGTTAATGTTCCGACGGCGAATCACTCCGCCCGGAGTCCCAAACAGAAGGGCCGGTCAGGGCGCCGGGGTGGCCGTGGCGACGACCGCGAACGGCTCGAGGCTGCGCAACGCGGCGTCGGTGAACTCCGTGTTGTCGGACTTCGCGAGCCCCAACGCGCGCTCGCCGCTGACAAAACCCACCAGGATCGGCTCGTTGGTGATCGGCATCATGTTCACCCAGACCCTGAAGTCGAGGGTGTCGTCTCCGACGGTGGTCCACAGGGCGGCGTCGGTGTCCCAGAACGGCTCCTCGAAGCGCAGCCAGATCTTGTCGAGAGCGCCCATCCCGAGCGCGGCGATCGCGCCCCGGTGCGCGAACGGCAGGGGCGGGTCGAATTCGATGACATCGCTCTTGAGCACGCCCAGCGGCACGGTCACGATCGCGCGGTCCACGGTGAGCGACTCGCCGGTGCCCAGGCGCAGGCTGACGGAGGTGTCGGTGTACGCCACCCGGGTCACCACGCTGGAGAAGAGCACGTCCAGGTCGGCCGCGTCTTCGTCGAGCAGCGCGCCGTAGCCTCCGAGCACGATGCGGATGTCGTCCGCGGCGGTCGTCGCCGGGGTGGGGGCATACCAGCCGGACATCTCCTCGGCCGGGGCACCGGACTCCAGGGTGGTGGAGGTGGCGAGCTGGTAGTCCAGCCAGTCGGCGTCGGAGACCCCGGCTTCGCCATCCGCCATCGACAGTGTGGCGGAGCCGTTGGCGATGAGGGCCTTGGCCAGGGAGGTGTCTTCGGCCTGCGCGGCGGCCCAGGCCAGCGCCGCGGTGACGGCGTCGGCGCCGACCGGAGAGACCGGGGTGACGGTGCCGGCCGGGGTGCGCGCCTCCGGGGTCGGCGTGAAGGGCGCGTGCGAGACCTCGAGGCCGGTGAACTCCTCGTCGAGGGAGTTGGTGTTGCCGGCGACGATGAACGACGGGCCGAGTTCGACGGGCATCGGCCAGGAGTCACTGGCGACGGTGTGGATGCGGCCGCCGAGCCTGTCGCGGGCCTCGATCACGAGCACGGTGAAGCCGGCGTCGGTGAGCAGCCGGGCGGCGGCGACGCCGGCAGCTCCGGCGCCGATCACGGCCACCCGCTCGCCGGGTTCGGCGACGTCCGCCAGGGCCCTGGCGGCGCGCTGGCCGGAGCCGCGGGCGCCCTGCACGGTGCCGGGGGCGGTGTCTGAGAGCGCCTCCCCGGCGAGGAAGAGCCTGTCGCGGATGGGTTCGGCAAGGTCCTCGCGCTGCTGAGGCGTTGAGGAGACCGCCGCGAAGCTGTAGGAGCCGCGGGCGAACGGGTCATCGGACCAGGAGCTGCGCAGCATGTCCTGGGGCTGCGGCACCAGGGACGGCGCCGGCGTGGCGGAGGGAGTGGGCGAGCCCGTCGGCGTGGGCTTGGGCGGCACGCATCCGCTGAGCGCGAGCAGGGAGAGCCCGGAAAGGGAGCTGATCAGGAAGGTCCGACGTTGCATCGCTGTGTTCGCGTCAGGTGACGCACTCCTCTCGGCCCCTCGAAGTGGTACCCCTCACGCTACCTCAGGCCGTGGCCGCCCGGTTCGGCCGCGGTCGGGCGCGCCGGGTGGGGCCCTTCGGCAGCAACTGTTCCCGTTCCGGACAATTGGTCCCGGCACACCGGGCGCAAATGTCCGCTTCGGCAACAGTTAGCGCCGCTGGGGCGGGCAGCTGTGGCTAGGCGGGCGGGGCCGGCGGGCGCCCGTGGCTAGGCGGCGGGCGGCTGGAGGAAGCCGTCGTCGAGCAGGCCGCGCACCCGGGGCAGCAGTTCGGCCCGCAAGGCGGCCGCGTCGGCGTCGAGCAGCTGGGCGATCGCGTCGATGATGGCCCCCACCGGAAGCTCGCCGTCGCAGGCGCCGATCAGGGCGGCCTGGGCGGTATCCAGCGGCACCGATCGGCCGAAGCCGCCGCCCTGGTGCAGGGTCATCAGCGTCGGATCCTCCTGGCCGGGCCAGAAGTGCCGTTCCTCGGTGACGTCGGATGCCACGGTGAGCGTGCTGCGGGACAGCGCGTCGTCATCCAGCCCGGCTTGCCAGTCGTGCGCGGCCAGGCACTCGGCAAGGTGGTGGCCGATGCCGGCCGGGTTGTGCCCCAGGGCCTCCGGCAGGCGTTCGAGCCGGAGCAGGCGGGGGCGGGCAGGCGCGGCGGCCCGGCGGCGGCCATCCGTCGGGCGGCGCAGCAGCATGTAGCCGAAGCCCACCTGACGCACCCCGCGGGCCTCGAAGTCGTCGAGCCAGGCGCCGTAGAGCCGGTCGAAGTCGGGGGTGTCCGGGCGGGTGCCGCCGTCGCGGATCCAGGTTTCGGCGTAGCCCGTGGGCGGCTGCACCTCGCGCTCGATGATCCAGGCGTCCAGCGCGGTCTCCGCCGGGCTCGCCAGCCAGCCGGTGAGCCTGTTGAAGGCGTCGTCGTCGTGATACTCCCAGTTGCCGAGCAGCTGGGCCACCCCGCCGGGGGTGAGGTGGTCGGCGGCGCCACGCACCACGGCCTCCACGAGGGCGTCGCCGACCATGCCGCCGTCGCGGTACTCGTAGCTGGGCACACCCTCCACCCGTGGGGTGATGACGAACGGCGGGTTGGAGATGATGTGGTCGAACCGCTCCCCCGCGACGGGGTCGAACAGGCTGCCGAGCCGGAACTCGATGTTCTCGACGCCGTTCAGCCGGGCGTTGAGTGCCGCGAGCTCGAGGGCGCGCTCGGAGATGTCGGTGGCCACCACCCGGGTGGCGTGTCTGGCGGCGTGCAGGGCCTGGATGCCGCAGCCGGTGCCGAGGTCCAGCGCGCTGTCGACCGCGGTGGGGATCATCAGGGCACTCAGGGTGAGTGACGCACCGCCGACGCCGAGCACGTGGTCTTCGCCGAGCGGATGCCCCAGCGCCAGTTCGCCCAGGTCCGAGGTGATCCACCAGCTGCCGGCGCCGTGCGCGTCCACGAAGCTGTACGGCCGCAGGTCCACCAGCGGCGCCACCTGTGCCGGGCCGAGTGCCGGCTCCGCCGGGGCGACGCGGTCGGCGACGGGGCCGGGCTGCGTGGCGGCCTCGTCGTGGCGGGCGGCGACAAGGCCGAGCTGCTCGGCACCGTCCACGCCGAGGGACGGCAGGGCCGCCGCGAGCTCGGCCCGTTGGACGGGTAGGCCGAGCACGAAGATCTGGGCGAGCACCACATTGGGTTCGGGCACGGTGAGGGTGGCGCGCAGCTTGGCGAGCGCCCGCAGGGCCGGCACCCGCTGATTGCGGCGCAGGGCGGCATCCGCTTCGATGCCCCACAGCCCGGTCAGGGCGGTCACCGAGAAGTTGGCGGCGGCGAGGTCGGCGCGGAGCAGGTCGATCAGAGGTGCAGTCACCCCTCTATTCAACTGCACGCCGGGCCCGGCCTACGCGACCCAACCAACCCGTGGGCGCGACCCAGGCACCGAGTCACCAGGTCTCGACAAGCTCGACCAACGACGTGGACGTGATCCTTGGACCAGGAAGCCGGCTAGAGCCAGCGCATCGTGAACGCCCGCGTGAGCAGGCCGTTCAACGGCGGTGCCGCCAGGACCCGCACGATCACGTTGCGCAGCCGCAGCCGCAGTCCGCGTGCCGGACGGCCCATCGCCATGTTGAAGCCGGCCTGCCTGGCGGCAATGCGGGCGCTGCGCCGCCGGCGGCGGTCGTAGCCGGCGAGCGTCACCCGGGCCTCGATCGGCTGCGCGAGCGCGTGCGTGAGCGCAGGCGCCAACGCCACCGCGTCGAGCCACCCCAGGTTCATACCCTGCCCGCCGATCGGGCTGATCTCGTGCGCCGCATCCCCCACCAGCAGCACCCGGCCCTGCACCATCGTGGCGGCCAGCCGCTGCCGCACCGAGAACGAGCTCGGCACGGCGTCGGAGGCCGGCAGCAGCACCCCGGTGCGACCGAGGACCAGGGCCGTCAGGTCCTCGAGCGAGGCATCCTCCATCAGGGTCGGCGTCAGCGCCACCCAGCGGCGCCGGCCGCCCGGCAGCGGGAACGACTCGACGACGCCGCCTCGTTCGAAGAATAAAACGGCCTCGCTGCCGTGTTCGCCGGTGTCCGGATAGTCGGCCATCAGGTAGGTGTCCCCGCCGCCGAGCGGCCGGGAGGCGATGCCGACGGCATCGCGCAGCTGTCCGCGGGCGCCGTCGGCCACCACCACGTACCGCGCCGTCCCCACGATCTCGAGCCCGTTGTCGCCGGTATCCCCGGACCCGTCGGCACCCGGCTCGGCGATCAGGTCCACGTGGTAGCCGCGATCGTGCAGCATGCCCACAGCCACGCCGGAGCGCAGACCGTCCGGCCGCAGCTGTCGGAATCGCGCCCGCAGCACAGCTTCGGTTTCGTACTGCGGCAGCGCCACGACAAACGGGAACCGCCCCGTCGTCTGCGCGAACGACAGCCGCCCCAGCGTGCGGCCGCCGCTCTGCACGCTGCCGGTCTCGATGCGAACTGCCCGGGCCAGCACCTCCTCGGCCACCCCGGCCTGGCGCAGGACCCGCATCGACGGCGGGTGGATGCCGATGGCCCGCGCGAGCATCGACGGCTCGGTGCGCCGTTCGAGCACCTCCACGTCCACGCCGCGCTCGGCCAGCAGACAGGCCAGCAGGATGCCCACCGGGCCGCCGCCGACCACGATCACGTCACGCATGCGCCCGACTTCCAGCTGCCGGTGCGGCCGAATCAGTCGAAACGGCCCGCCGCGGTTCGGTCACCGCGGGGGCCTGCCAACGCAGCATCAGCCGGTACGGCACCTCCCGGTGCACGCTCCAGCCCGGCGGCGCCACGGCCGCCAGCTCGCGCCAGGTGAAGCTGCGCCGGATCGAGGTGAGGCCGTCGGCGCGAATGTAGGAGCGGCGAAAGAACGGCCACGTGCCCAGCCCGAAGCCGAGGTAGGCCAGCGGGGAGCGCTCGATGTCGCCGTGCAGGACCAGGCCGCGGCCGAGCCGTTCCGAGTCCACGAGCAACGCGCCGAGCTCGACGCCATTGAGGTGGTGCAGCACGTGGTTGGAGAGCACGATGTCGAACCGCTCTCCCGCTGCGACGAGGTCGCTGCTGAGCGCCCGGCGAAACTCCAGCCCGGGCAACGGCGGCCGGCCGGCCGCGTAGGCGTGCGCGCGGGCATCCGGGTCGATCGCGGTCACACTCAGGCGCAGCCCGTCGCGCACGGCCCAGCGGGCCAGCGACCGGGCCACATCGCCGCCGCCGGAGCCGATGTCGAGCAGGCTGGTCTCGGTGCCGGCCGACAGGCGCGGTCGGATGTCGCGGCGGTAGGTGTGCCGAAGCCCGGAGACGACGGCGTTGACGTACCGGAAGTTCGCGTAGGTGCGCCGCAGCGTCTCGGCGTCGCAGTGCGGATCGTCCATGATCTCGACGGCGTCGACCGCCCGTTCGCGGAGCCTCGGGAGCACGGGTCAGCCGCGCTGCACTGTCATCAGGCCTGACTCCACGGTCAGACCCGGCCCGAACGCCATCGCGCAGACCCTGTCCCCGTCGGCGGTGGCCGCGCCCTCGAGGATCTCCTTCATGACGAAGAGGATGGTGGCGCTGGACATGTTGCCGTTGGTGCGCAGGGTTTCCCGCGACGGCACCAGCTGCGCCTCGGTGAGGCCGAGTTTGGCCTCGGTTTTATCGAGGATGCTGCGCCCGCCGGGGTGGATCGCCCAGTGCGCGATGGCGGTGCTCAGAGCCGAACCAGGGGTCGCGGCCGTGAGCACCTGGCCGGGACTCGCCCCGCCGTCCACCGACTGCGATTGCTGCTCCTGTGCCTGCACGGTCACGGCGTCGGCCTCGGCCACCACGCCCGCCGCCAGCGCTAGGGTCAGCGACTCGTCCCGGCCGAACAGCGGCGCCAGGGCCGACTCGATGTGTTCGTCGATGATGTGCGGCACGTACGAGCTCAAAACCATCTCGAAGCCCTCGTCGCCGATCTTCCAGGCCATGTCGCCCTCGCCGACGGGCGTGATCACGGTCTCGAAGTGGTCCAGGTTGAGGGCGGTCTCGCCGGCGACCGGCGCCCGGCTGCTCACAATGCCGGCGGCCGCGCCATCCGAGAACAGCGACGACGCCACGATGGTGTCGGGGTCGTTGGAGGTGCGCAGGTGCAGCGAGCACAGCTCGGCGCTGACCACGAGCACCACGGCGGACGGATCGGCCAGCACGAACTGCTTCGCGGTGCGTAGCGCCGGCATGGCCGCGTAGCAACCCATGAATCCGAGGTGGTAGCGCTGGGTGGACGGCGCCAGGCCCAACTCGCGCACCAGCATGTAGTCAGGGCCCGGCGCGTAGAAGCCCGTGCAGGAGACCGTCACGACGTGGGTGATGTCACTGGCGTCCAGCCCCGGGCAGGCGGCCAGCGCACGCCGGCCGGCCTCCACGAACAGCTTCGTGGCCTGCTCGATGTACAGCTCGTTGCGCACCCGGGTGCCGGGCACGAGCAGCCGCTGGGTGGTGGCGTCGAAGAACTGCGGCTCGGGCGCCTGCGAGTCGAGGGTGAGTTCCTCGATCACGGTATGCCGGGTGTCGATCCCCGACAGGTTGAAGGATGCGGTCACCAACCGCTGCGCCAGCCGGCTGAGGCCAGGTTGGGCGGCGAAGATGTCCCTGACCTGCTCCTGCACAAGGACGGTGGGCGGAACAACGGTCTGGAGCGCTCTCAGCGTGACGGCCATGCCCCAGTGTTACACGCACCGCGCCGTAGGCACATCCCCCTGCACGGCGAGGCGCGCGGCGGATGCGGCGGCAGATGGGCTCCCGGCCGCGGGCTCCCGCCCGCGACCGCTACGGCAGGCGGTCGAAGAGGCGGGTGGCGGTGATGGCCAGCACAAAACCGACCGCGACGATCGCGGTGACCGCGCCGAGATAGGCCACCGGCGCATCCGAGATGCCGAACGCCCCGGTGGCGCCGATACCCGCGGCCACCGCGGTGACGATGCCGGCGAGCACCGCGATCCCGGTCTGCAGCTTCAGGCCCACCCTGGCCGGGGTGGGGGTGCGTGCGGAGCGCTGTCGGCCGCCGGACCGGGTGAGCACGGCCCCGGCGACGCAGCCCCAGAACGCCACGACGAGCAGCGCCGCGATCACGTCGCTGGGCCGGTGCCACAGGCTCACCAGCGTGGATACCCCGGCCGCGACCGCGAATGCCGCCCCGATGGTGCCGGCCAGCCACCGCGTGTGCGGGCTGGCGACGAGGAACACCACCAACGCGGATGCCGCCGCCACCGTTGTATGCCCGGAGGGGAATGAGTTGGGGACGTAGCCGTCCACACCGAGCTCCGGGCGGGTGAGGATCACGTTCTTGAGCAGCTGAGTGGTCACGACGGCCACCATCGCGGCGCTCACGGCGACCACGAGCGGGAACCAGGCGCGTCGCACTGTCGCGATGATCAGGCTCACGATTGCTCCGATGGCGACCATCACCGAGGGGATCAGGTCGAGCAGCTGCCGGGTGACCGTGGTGCCCGTTGAGCCGTCCTCGGCCCCGTTGAAGGCCAGCTGATCGATGGCCTGCCCGGCGACATCCCGCACGAAAAAGCTGTACAACGCCACAAACGCGACGACGCAGAGCAACGCTGCGCCGATGTAACGGGTGGGGGTGAGGCGGGAGATCGAGGGCACTCTCTAGCTTCCCACGGCAGCATGGGTGAACCGTGAAAGCCTGGTGCACAACACATGTGCGTCAGGTGCTGAGCCACGCTCAGGTTGCCTCTTGACATGGTGATTCTGCGGCGTATCGTCGAAATATGTTCGGTAGGCAGATAAGGCGGGAACGGTCCACGCGCGGCGCGGATCGCTCACTCGACCGCGGTGGATACCCGGGCCTGGAGGGCGACTTCGAGTCGGAGCGGCGCCGGGCGGCGGCCGCGGACCACGACACCATCGAACCGTATGAGCACGACGAGGGCGCCGTAGCGGTGCTGCCGGTCACGGAGCCCGGGCTCACGCATCCCTGAGACAGGTCACGAGACGGGACCCTGAGGATTTATCCTCAGGGTCCCGTCTTTTCGCGTGTTGGACACGCTATGTTCATGATTCTCTGATCGACTGGTCTTGTAGCATCCGCAGCGTAATCCCCGTAAAGTGCCTAAGTACCAAACGAATGGAAGCTCCGTGAGCGTTCGAACGGCCGAATACCCCAGGCCGGATTATTTCCTTCTCCACCTCAGCGACACGCACCTGCTCGCAGACGGCAATCGTCTCTACGGCAGCGTGGACAGTGCCGCACACGTGCAGCGGTTGGTCGCGGATGTCGAGGCATCCGGCGGCAGACCCGATGCGATCATCATCACCGGTGACCTCGCCGACAAGGGTGAGCCGCACGCCTACGCGCAGCTGCGCGGCATCGTCGAACCCGCCGCGGAGCGCCTCGGCGCCAGGGTCATCTGGGTGATGGGGAACCACGACAATCGGGCGAACTTCCGTACCGAGCTCCTCGGTGAGGAACCCAGTCAGGCGCCGATCGACCACGTCGACTTCATCGGCGGGCTGCGCATCATCACCCTGGACACCTCGGTGCCCGGCAGCCACTACGGCGAGATCACCGAGAATCAGCTCGAGTGGCTCAGCCTGCAGTTGAGCGTCCCCGCGCCGGACGGCACCATCCTGGCCATGCACCACCCGCCGGTGCCGAGCATGCTCGACCTGTCGGTGGCGGTGGAGCTGCGCGATCAGGCCAGCCTCGCTCACGTGCTGCGCGGCACGGATGTGCGCAGCATCCTGGCCGGGCACCTGCACTACTCGTCCACCGCCACGTTCGCCGGCATCCCGGTGTCGGTGGCGTCGGCCACCTGCTACACCCAGGACCTCAACGTTCCCGTCGGCGGCACCCGTGGCCGCGACGGCGCGCGAGCGTTCAACCTCGTGCACGTCTACGCCGACACCGTGCTGCACTCGGTGGTGCCGCTGGGCGACTTCGAGCCGCTGGACTACATCGACGCCGCCGAAAGCGCCCGCCGCCTGGCCGCCTCCGGCATCGAGATCATGCCTGCGGGGAGTCTGCCCGCATACCGGGAGCCGCCAATGACCAGGCCGATCCAGGTTCTGCGCTGACGTCGCCGTTTCCCAGGCCCAAGGCACTCTCGATGAGGGTGTCCTCGCCGTGCTGGCTGGCCGCGATGACGCTTTCGCGTTCCCACGGGGCCACGATCGGGAAGTAGCGCTCGAGGAAGTCGGTGACGGCCTCGGTGCGCACCTCGTCGCTGATCTCGGGAAAGCTGCCGTCGTTGAGGCAGAACATGTCCTGGTCGCGGCGCTTGAGCAGCTTGTTCATCTGGCGCAGCGCCAGCTTGAGCGTCGTTTCGACGTACAGCGACCGAACCTGGGTCTGCTCCACGGCCCGGCCGGTGGCCAGCGCGTAGTAGTGGTACAGCGAGTTGGTGACCGAGATGTCGGTGGCCGAGCGGAACCGGCTGGCCATGGTGCGTCGGAAGTCCTCGGGGAACTCGGCCTCGAGCTCGGCCATGACGCTCTTGCGCAGCGGTGCCGGGGTGTGCTCGAGGTGCCGGGTGGTGACCTTGCCGAACCGTTCGCGCAGCAGCGCCCGGTTCACCCGCGCGGCGTTTTCGAACCCGCTGCGGCTGGGGTCGTTGTCGCCCAGGCCGATCCGGGTCGCCGCCTCGACGAACTTGGTGATTCCGCCGGGTGAGTAGAACAGCTCAGGTCCCACCGGACGGCCGAAGAACATGTCGTCGTTCGAGTAGATGAAGTGCTCGGCGATACCCGGGATGTGGTGCAGCTGGCTCTCCACGGCGTGCGAGTTGTGGGTGGGCAGAACGGAGACGTCGGGGAAGAAGTCCTCGCTGTTCATGATGGTCACCCGCGGGTGGTCCACCAGCCATTCGGGAGCGGGCGAGTCGGTGGCGATGAAGATGCGGCGCACCCACGGCGCGAACATGTAGACACTCCGCAATGCGTACTTGAGTTCATCGATCTGCCGGAAACGGGCATCCGAATCGTCGCCGGCGCCGGCGACGTAACCGTTCATGCGCAGGGCGCGGGCCTTCTGGAAGTCGCTGGAGGACCCGTCAACCCAGGAGAAGACCAGGTCGATGTCGAAGCTGATGTCGCTGACGAGGTCGTCGAACATGTTCTGCAGGGTGCGCCAGGTGCGGCCGAAGAGCTCGACGGTGGTCTCTCGGGCCTCGGACCGGGGCAGCCGGCGGCGCATGAGGGCATTCTCGACGGGAGCGACGATCTCGTCTTCGCCGAACCGCCACAGCTCGAGCTGGAACGCGGTCTCGGCACCGTAGCGGAGCCGGCCGATGGGTTCGATGCGCGGCTGGTAGACCCTGAAGACGTCGGAGGTGCCCAGAGCGG
This sequence comes from Cryobacterium sp. TMN-39-2, assembly GCF_004402745.1. Lineage (NCBI taxonomy): Bacteria > Bacillati > Actinomycetota > Actinomycetes > Micrococcales > Microbacteriaceae > Cryobacterium > Cryobacterium sp. TMN-39-2. The sequence goes on along the minus strand of NZ_SOFX01000038.1, from coordinate 43,983 downwards.
CGAGGGCGCCGTCGGCGGCGAGAGCCGGGCGGGCGAGGTCGCCGTCGAGGGGCTTGAGGTAGAAGGGCGTGTTCGCGAAGGCCTCGGCCAGGACGCGGCTGATCTTCTTGCGACGCTTGCGGTTCACGGCGATGACCGGACGGTCGTGGTCGCCGCGCACCAGCAGGTAGTCGATGCCGGCGGTGTCAAGGGCGTCGGCCAGGGCGAGCAGGTCGCTGACCCTGGACTCGTGCGGAGTGAAGTGCCCGTTGATCAGGGCGATCTCGCCCTTCCGCACGACAACGTCTTCGCGGTCGAAACGGCGGGTGCGGTCGTCGAGGGTGCGCAGCACCAGCTCGGGTTCGCTGCTCAGCGAGAGGAGGGGAATGGACGCGGTGTCCGGAGCCGGTTCATCGACCGGGTTCGCCGGGGCCTCAGAGAAGCCAGTTCCGGCAGCGATGTGAGAGTGTCGGGTGGAATCGGTGCGGTCAAAGCGTGCCATGGTCCTCCTTGGAGAAAAATACGTGGAGCGGTAACGGATGCAGGGCTGACTGCGGGGTGCCAAGCGGTTGTGCGGGAAAAGCGACGGGCGATCTGCTCAGGGCGGGCATCGATGCGCCAGGCCCCGGAGTATGCGCCCGGGTCTCCCGGGCATCCACGCACCGGTCCAGGCCGGGCAAGGGGCCCGCTGGGAATAGTGACGTTGCTCTAGTGTACGTTGCCGGGGCGGCCGGGGCGTGACCGGCGCGGACGGCGGCGGCTTGGTCAGGCCGTGGTGCCGGCGATCGAACGCGTCGTGGGTGATCATCCGGGAAGCGGTGGCCAGGGTGGCACCGGCCTGCCTGGTCTCGTCGGTGTGCTCGCCCGGCCGGCAACTGTTCCCGTTCCGGACAACTGTGCCCCGTGCGCAGTTGTCCGCACGGGCACCAGTTGCATGGGGCGGGGGCGGCGGATGGGGCGATTCAGCCGAGCGCGGCGGCATCCGTGCTGGGCAGGCGGCAGACGAAGTCGTGGCAGAGGTATGCGGTGGGCAGGCCGTCGCGGGTGGTGCGGTCGGCGAACAGCTCGAAACCGGCGGCGGCGAAGGCGGCGCCCTGCCGTTCGGTGACCACGGCGACGACCCCGGTGCGACGCCGGGCCGCGTCCAGCAGAGCCGAACCGGCCGTGGCGGTGACGGGCCGTTCCGAGGCTCCGTCAGGGGTGACGACGACGAGTTGCTCCACCGGCGTGGTGAGCCCGTTGACCAGCCGGAGGGCGGCGCCGAACGCGAGCGGGTTGATGTCGCCGGATCCGACCAGCCGCACCATCCCGGCCGTGGCCGCGTCGCGATAGCGGCCGGCGCCGGTGAGCAGGTGCAGCCGCCAGGCCGCGCTGGCGATGGCCGAGAGTCCGGACGGGTAGGCGCCCTCGGAGGGGTCGGTGGCGAGGTCGAGTCCCTGCGCCGTGAGCACCGGATCGGCGCCCTCCGGGGCGGCGAAGGTCATTCCGGGTTCACGGCCGGCCGTCGAACCGTCGCCGGGCATGGTCCGGTCGATGAGTTCCCGGGCCACGACCGCGTACCGTACCTCTCCGGTGGCGGTGGCGAGCTCGAGGAGGCCGCCGGCGAACATGCCGTAGTCCTCCAGTGTCGCGACCGCGGCCGAGAGGCGACCGTCGATGGAGGCCCGCACCAGGGCGCCGTCGGCGCGGCGGTGCGCCTGGAGCAGCCTGTCGGCGGCACGTCGGGCCAGGTGCAGCGCGGCAGCGTCGGCGAACGCGTGCCCGGCCAGTGCGAGGGCCCCGATCGCCAGGCCGTTCCAGCCGGTGAGCACCTTGGCGTCCAGGGCCGGCGGGGCCTGACCGCGGCGGGCGTCTTCGTCGAGGGCGTAGTAGCCGCCCTCCACCCGCACCCCGTCGACGGTGCTCTCCGAGTCCTGGGCGCTGGCGAAACCGCCGTCGGGAAGCTGAAGCACCGCGCCGAGAAACCCGACGAGCCCCTCGGCCACGATGCGGGCCCAGCGTTCACCGGTGAGCATCCACGCCCGGGTGTACAGCTCGAGAAGTTGCGCGTTGTCGTAAAGCATCCGTTCGTAGTGCGGGTCGCTCCAATCGCGGTTGACGGCGTAGCGGAAGAAACCGCCCTCGACGGGGTCCCGGAGCGGCGACGCACCCATCCGCTTGAGGGTGCGCAGCGCCAGCTCCCGGCCGTCGGCCCGGTCGAGCAGCAGGCCCAGGGTCGGCGCGGCGGGAAACTTGGGGGCACCGCCGAAACCGCCGTAGACGGGATCCTCCGCCGTGGCCAGCCGGGCGACGGTGTCGGCGACTCTGGCCTGGTCCGGCATCTCCCCCACCGCCGCGGGCGCCGCCTGGGCGAGCGCCTCGGCCAGGCCCGCGGCACTGTCTTCGACGGCGTCCCGGCGGTTGGTCCAGGCATCCGTGACGGCGTTGAGCACCTCACGGAACGCCGGATGCCCCGGCATCGGCGTGGGCGGCGAATAGGTGCCGGCGAAGAAGGGCCGGCCGGCCGGGGTGACGAACACATTCAGCGGCCAGCCGAGGTTCTGGGTGAACGCGCCGGCCGCGGCGAGGTAGCTGGCATCGACATCCGGATGCTCCTCCCGGTCGACCTTGACGCTCACGAAATGCTCGTTGAGATAGGCGGCCAGCGCCGGATCGCTGAAGCTCTCGCGGGCCATCACATGGCACCAGTGGCAAGTGGCGTAGCCGATCGACACCAGGACCGGCACGTCGCGCCGGCGGGCCTCGGCGAAGGCGGCCGCACCCCACGGGTGCCAGTCGACCGGGTTCTCGGCGTGCGAGCGCAGATACGGGCTGATGGCGTCGGCGAGGCGATTCGGCATGGCTCCATTGTGACCCGGCAACCGGCCGCAGCCTCGGTTGACGCAGAAGTGCGTGGGCGGTTTCGTTGGACGGCTGGGGAGCGTGCGGTAATCTTCGATCATGACCGCACTGACCGTTCCGCTTCAGTCCCTGGCGACTCCGGCCGCGGCCACGCACTCTGTGTGCACCGTTCAGTCCGCGTGACAACGGCAGCCACCAGCGATGTCTCCACTCCCGGCCTCGCCGAGCGAGCCCTGGCCGACAGCGAGGCAGACTACCGGTCGTTGGTCGACGCTGTCGACAACTATGCGATCTACCTGATCGACCCGCAGGGCAAAGTCGCCACCTGGAATGCCGGGGCCCAGCGGCACACGGGCTACGCCGCCGACGAGATCATCGGTCGCAACTTCTCTTGCTTTTTTCCGGAGGCGGCGATCGCGGCCGGCCGGCCCGCGGAGATCCTCCGGCTGGCGGCTCAGACGGGCCTCCATCGGGAACAGAGCATGCGCGTTCGCCAGGGGGGTTCGCAGTTCCTCGCCGACCTCACCTTCACTGCCCTGCGGAACACCGACGGCACACTGCGAGGGTTCGCGGAGTTCAGCCACGACCTGACCGAGAGCCGCGCGTCGGAGGTCCGCTACCGGGGCCTGCTGGAAGCGGCGCCGGACGCGATGGTCGTCGTCAACGAGGCCGGCGACATCGTGCTGCTCAACGTGCAAGCGGAAAAACAGCTGGGCTACCGGCGAGACGAGCTGATCGGCCAACCGGTCACCAACATCATCCCGGAAGGCTTCGCCGAACGCCTGATCGCCGACGGCACCCGCTCGGCCGCCGACGCGCTGGCGCAGCAGATCGGCACCGGCATCGAACTCGTCGCACGCCGCAAGGACGGCACCGACTTCGCGATCGAGATCATGCTCAGCCCCTTGGAGAGCAGCGAGGGCACCCTCATCACCGCCGCCATCCGTGACATCAGCGTGCGCAACGCCGCGGCGCTGCAGCTGGTCCAGCTGGAGGCGCGCTACCGGGGCCTGCTGGAGGCGGCGCCGGATGCGATGGTCGTCGTCAACGAGGCCGGCGACATCGTGCTGCTCAACGTTCGGGCGGAAAAGCAGCTGGGCTACCGGCGGGACGAGCTGATCGGCCAACCGGTCACCAACATCATCCCGGAAGGCTTCGCCGAACGCCTGATCGCCGACGGCGCCCGCTCGGCCGCCGACGCGTTGGCACAGCAGATCGGCACCGGCATCGAACTCGTCGCACGCCGCAAGGACGGCACCGACTTCGCGATCGAGATCATGCTCAGCCCGTTGGAGAGCAGCGAGGGAATCCTGATCACCGCCGCCATCCGTGACATCAGCGTGCGCAACGCCGCGGCGCTGCAGCTCGCCACCACCCTGGATGAACTCCGCCGCTCCAACCAGGAGTTGGAGCATTTCGCGTACGTGGCCTCCCACGATCTACAGGAACCGCTGCGGATGGTCTCCAGCTACACCCAGCTCCTGGCGCGCCGGTACGTGGGCAAGCTCGATTCCGACGCGGATGATTTCATCCGGTTCGCGGTGGACGGCGCCACACGAATGCAGCAACTCATCCAGGACCTCCTCGCGTACTCGCGGGTGGGCACCAAGGCCAACAACGTCACCGAGACCCCGAGCGGGCGCGCGCTGGACCGGGCCCTGGTGAACTTGCAGGCTGCCATCGAGGAATCCGGCGCGACGGTGACCTCCGACCCGCTTCCCGTGGTCGTCGCCGACGAGGTCCAACTCGTCCAGCTCTTCCAGAACCTCATCGGCAACAGCATCCGCTACCAGCAGGGCGACACCGTGGCTCGGATTCACCTGGGTTGCACGCGAACCCACCAGGACCGGTGGGAATTCTCGGTGCGCGACAACGGGATCGGGATCGAGTCCCAGTACTTTGACCGCATCTTCGGCATGTTCCAGCGACTGCACGGACGTGACGAATACGCCGGCACCGGCATCGGCCTGGCCATCTGCAAAAAGATCGTCGAACGTCACGGCGGCACGATTTCAGTTGAGTCGGAGCCCGGACAGGGCTCCACTTTCCGCTTTGACCTCCCAGCGGGGGGCGCCACTGGGCCCCCCGCCCTGTTACAAGAAGGCCGCACATGAATATCCAGGTACTACTCGTGGAGGACAGCCCTGGCGACGTCCGGCTCACCCGCGAGGCTCTCCACGACGCGAACGTCGCCATCCAGCTCCACGTCGCCGCCGACGGCGTCGAGGCGCTCGCGTTTCTCCGGCGCGAGGATGCCTACGCCGGCGCCCCGCGCCCGGACTTGATCCTCCTCGACCTCAACCTCCCGCGCATGGACGGACGGGAAGTGCTCGCCTGGATCAAAGCGGACCCGGATCTGAAAACGATCCCCACGATCATCCTCACCACCTCAGAGGCGGAGGACGACATCGTGACGAGCTACCAGCTGCAGGCCAACAGCTACCTGAGCAAGCCCGTGCAGCTGGATCGCTTCGAGACCCTCGTGAAGAGCATCAATGACTTCTGGCTGACGAAGGCCAAGCTCCCGAATCAGCGGGACACCGAATGAGCGGTGCGGACCTCACCCGGATCCTCGTGATCGAGGACAATCCCGGTGATGCCCGGCTCCTGCGGGAGATGTTCAACGAGAAGCCCTCGGACCGCTCACTCAGCCAGGTTGGCACCGCGCGGGAGGCAGAGGCCCACCTGGCCGCGCACGGGGTCGATGTCATCCTCCTCGACCTCGGGCTCCCCGACGCCCAGGGCCTGGACGCCCTCCGACGTGTCCGCTCCGCCGCGCCGCGCGTGCCGCTCGTGGTGCTCACGGGCTTCGACGACGAAGCGCTGGCGGCGCTGGCACTCAAGGAGGGCGCCCAGGACTATCTGATCAAGGGCGAGATCGACGCGAAGAGCCTGCTCCGTGCCCTGCGTTATGCCATCGAGCGCAACGCGATGGAGGAGGCGCTCTTCACCGAGAAGGAGCGGGCGCTGGTGTCGCTCAAATCGATCGGTGAGGGCGTGGTGTGCACGGACACGCAGGGGAACATCACGTTCCTCAACCTCGTCGCCGAGACGATGACCGGATGGCCGCTCCCGCAGGCTGCCGGGCGACCCCTTCACGAGGTTCTCCCGATTCTCGATGCGTCCACCCGCCAACCGCTGCTCACCCACTTCCAGCTGCCGACGGATCCCTCGGTCTTGCCCCGCCTGGGCATCCTCGTCCGCCGCGACGGGCTGGAGATGCCCATCGAGGGATCCGCCGCAGTCATTCATGATCGGATGGGCCACCCGGCCGGCGCCGTCGTGGTGTTCCGCGATGTCACGACTGCCCGCGCCATGAGCCAGGAAATGGCCCGCGCCGCCCAGCATGACTTCCTGACCCAACTCCCGAACCGGGGCCTGCTCACCGAACGGATCACCCAGGCCCTGGCCATCGCTGCCCGCCACGAGAGTCGCGTCGCGGTGCTGTTTCTCGACCTCGATGGTTTCAAACACATCAACGACTCGCTCGGTCATTCGACGGGTGACCGGGTACTCCAGTCCGTCGCGATCCGGCTCGACGGATGCGTCCGCGACACCGACACGGTCAGCCGGCAGGGTGGCGATGAGTTCGTCGTTCTGCTCTCCGACATCTCCAGCGCGGAAGCGGCCGCGATCAGCGCCACTCGCATGCTGCGCGTGATCGCCGCCGCCCACTCGATCGACGGGACGGACCTCCACATCACGACGAGCATCGGGATCAGCGTCTACCCCGAGGACGGCCAGGATGCAGAGACGTTGATCAAAAACGCCGACACCGCTATGTATCAGGCCAAGGAGAACGGACGCCAGGGCTACCAGTTCTTCACTCCGACCATGAACGTCCGGGCCGTCGAGCGACAGTTCATCGCGGAGGGCCTGCGCAGAGCCATCGCAAAGGATGAGCTGTCGTTGCACTACCAGCCGGTGATCGACGTGCGTACGGGAGAAATCACCGGCGCTGAGGCGCTCACCCGCTGGACGCATCCCGCGCGAGGCCCGATCGCCCCGGACGACTTCATCCCGATCGCCGAGGACAGCGGTCTCATCATCCCGATTGGACGATGGGTCATGCGAGAGGCGTGCAGCGAGGCCCAGCGGTGGACCGATGCCGGTCTCGGACCGATCACGATAGCCGTGAACGTTTCGGCCATGGAGTTCCAGGATCACGGCTTCCTGACGGGCGTTCTGGGGATCCTGGCCGACACCGGGCTTGATCCCCGTCGGCTCGTGATCGAGCTGACGGAGAGCGTCCTCATGAGGCGCGTCGAGGCCACTGCCGAAGTACTCCAATCGTTGCGTGAGCGTGGCGTGCGTGTGGCGGTCGACGATTTCGGGACCGGCTATTCCAGCCTGAGCTATCTGCGCAAGTTCCCGGTTGACGCGCTGAAGATCGACCAGTCCTTCATTCGACAGATCACCACGGAGGGCCGGGACACCACCCTGGTGACCGCCGTTATCCACATGGCCCGCAGCCTCAAACTGCGCGTGATCGCCGAGGGCGTCGAAAATGTGGATGAGCTTGCCTTCCTCAAGGAACACCTGTGCGACGGGGCGCAGGGCTACCTGTTCAGCCGTCCCATCCCCGGGCCGCAGTTCATGGCCCTTCTGGCCGCCTCCTCGGTCCACCCGGTCCAGCCCGCCGTGACCCTGACCCTCGGTCGGGTGCGCGGCGCCGAGAGCATGCACGCCACCGCCGACGGCCTGCCTCCCGCTGTCGTGCTGGACCGCGACCAGACCGGCTTCGCGGATGTGGCAACCGACCTTCCCTCGGCAACCGCTGTTGCGACGTCTCGACAGCATGCAGATCGGTCGGGATAAACTCGACCGCGTGAGCGGACTGTGCGCATGACCGAACGCACGATGACCCCCGTCGAGGCGGCGGCACTCCTCGAGGTTGCGGTCGATGCCGAGCTGGAGCAGGTGGAGCGGGCGTTCCGGTACCAGGCCCAGCGCTCGCATCCCGACCGGTTGACCGCCGCAACCCCCGCCGAGTTGGCCGCCGCGGCCGCCCGGTTCGACAGGTTCACTCAGGCCCGGGCCGTGCTGCGTGAGGTCGAGGCCGAGCGGATGCGCCGCTCCCCCGGATCCGCCGGACCCCGGCCGACCGGCGAAGGGGCGGGCTCCGGCTCGAGTTTCGGCTCGGGCGGGCCGTGGGCCGGGACCGGCCGGGAACCTGCCACGGGTACGCCGCCGGGCTGGGCGGCCGACGAGCCGTACCAGCCGGTGCAGCCCGCCGGTCCATGGCTGTTCTGGGTGTGGACGGCACTGTACGCGCTGGCTGCCACGATCTCGGTCATCGGCGGGCCGCTGCCCCAATCCCAGGCGGACCTGTGGCTGCGGTTGGTGCCGCTGGGGCTGGCATCCGTCGCCTTCGCCCGCACCGGACGCACCGTCTTTTTGGTGATCGTGTTGATCCTGGGCACCGCGACGGCGGTGCTCACCGTGGTGTTCGCCTCGTTCGGTCCCCTCGTGGCGCTGCAGCTGCTCATCGCGCCGGTGCTGGGCCTGGTGGCCCTCGGCCGGCCCAAGCAGCTCCGGCGCCGGTCGTCCGCCCCGCCCCGCCCCGCCGGCTGACCGTCCCCACGGCCCCCAAGCACCCGCGTGCGCTCGAAGGACGACCTCGCGAAAGCGGCCACGTGGTCACTTCGCCCCGGCCGAGGCAACCACACGGCCGCTTTCGCGGAAGGTCGACCTCGCGAAAGCGGCGTTCTGGCTACCTCAGCCGATCCAGGCAACCACAGGGCCGCTCTCGCGGGCGCTGCAGGGTGGGATCAGGCCAGGGCCCGCTCCACGAGCGCGCGGCGGCGTTGCACCCGGGTCCAGATCACGAAGCCGGTGATGGTGAATGCGCCATAAAAGAGGTACAGGATCGCGGAGGCGTAGTAGCCGGCGCTGATCAGCAGGGGCACGCCGACGATGTCCACGGCCACCCAGATCAGCCAGAATTCCGTCCAACCGCGGGCCATGCCGTAGGTGGCCAGCAGCGAGCCGGTGAAGATCCAGGCGTCGGCCCAGACCGGTTCGAACGAGCCCAGCGCCCGGAAGATCGGGGTGAGCACCAGCGTGCCGGCGACGAGGCCGATGCCCAGGCCCACCCGCGCCCGGGTGCCGGCCCAGTGCGGGGCGACGGCGACGGTGCCGACCGAGCGGCTGCGCGACCACTGCACCCAGCCGTAGATCGAGACGATGATGAACATCACCTGCCGACCGGCTTGACCGAGCAAGTTCACCGGGTTGGGTGTGCCGAAGACGGCGCCGAGGAACACCGTGAACAGCAGGGCGTTGCCGACGATGCCCACCGGCCAGGCCCAGATCTTGCGGCGCATCCCGCCGACGGCACTGGCGATGCCGAAGACGTTGCCGATGATCTCGCGCCAGAGAATGGTCTGGCTGCCGATCTGCAGCTGGGCGTCAAAGAGCCAATCGATCAGGGACACAGGACACTTCTCTCCCGGATGGGTCGCATCCGTGCACGTCCCAATGTAAGGCGTTTGCGCGCGGGTCTATTCCGCGGCCGCCCGGAGCGTCACCAGACGATGGCGGCCGAATCGGCCGAGAGGTTGGCCGGCAGGCTGGCCCGCACCAGCGGTAGCCCGCGGCGGATCGCCTGATCGATGCGCTCGTTGAGCTCGGCGTTGGTCACCCGGTAGTCGGTGAAGTCGGAGTCCTTGGCGTACACCCCCAACGGCAGGGTGAGCGCCTGGAAGAAGCTGAACAACGGTCGGAACTGGTGCTCGAGGATCAGCGCGTGCCGGTCGCTGCCACCGGTCGCGGCCAGCAGCACCGGCTTGTCCACGAGCGAGTACTGCTCGACGAAGTCGAAGACGTGCTTGAAGAGTCCGGTGAAGGAGGCCCGGTACACCGGCGACGCCACGATGAGCAGGTCGGCGCCCTCGATGCGTCGCAGGTCGTCCTCGGCCGCGGCGGAGAGCTCATCCCGGCGAAGCGCCCCGCTGAACTCGCGGCCGACCCGGCTCAGCTCGATCAGGTGCACGTGGATCGAGAGCTCGCGTTCGAGGGCGTCGAGGATCGCCCGCACCAGGGCGGTGGTCTTCGAGGGAGCGTGCAGGCTGCCGGAAACGGCGACGACGTTCAGGGTGTACGACATGTTCCGACGCTAAATGCCGACGCCGGCTGCCGCCAGCCGCGCCGACACACGGCGTAAGACGCGAGCCGGTGCGCATCCGCCGCCCGCGAAGCAACGCGTGCGTGCCGAGTTGCCGCAAAGTGCCCCTTCGGACGCCGCACAGGGGCACTTTCTCGCAAGTGGGCGCAGGGTCATCCGCTGAGAGGCCGCAAACGGCCCCCTCCGACGAGCGGAAGGGGCCGTTTGCGGCACGTCAGCGGAGCCCGGTGAGGCTAGTTGACCTCGTTGGGGTGCGCGCTGACGCGGCCGCCGCGCTCGAGCGCCGAGATGGTGGCGAGCTCGGTGTGGCTGAGTTCGAAGTCGAAGACGTCGAAGTTCTCCGCCATCCGCTCGCGGCGGTTGGACTTGGGGAAGACGATGTTGCCGGTCTGCAGGTGCCAGCGGATGATCACCTGGGCGGGAGTCTTGCCGTGCGCCTCGGCCGCGGTAGTGACCACGCCCTCATCGAGCAACGGGTACTTGCCCTGGCCGAGCGGGCCCCAGGCCTCGATGTGGATGCCGTGCTCGCGGGCGAACGCCGTGATCTCGGTCTGCTGGTAGGCGGGGTGCAGCTCGATCTGGTTGACCGCCGGCACGACGTCGGTCTCGGTGAGCAGTCGCTCCAGGTGCGGCACGAGGAAGTTCGAGACGCCGATGGAGCGGGCCCGGCCGGACTCGCGGATCTTCGCGAGCGTCTTCCAGCTCTCCACGAACTTGTCGTTCGCCGGTGCCGGCCAGTGGATGAGGTACAGGTCGACGTAGTCCAGGCCGAGCTTCTCCAGGCTCTCATCGAACGCATCCAGCGCCGACTGGGTGCCCTGCTTGTCGTTCCACAGCTTCGTGGTCACGAACAGTTCCGAGCGGTCGATGCCAGACGACGCCAGCGCCTGCCCGACACCTTCCTCGTTGCCGTAGACGGCGGCGGTGTCGATGTGCCGGTAGCCCACCTCGAGGGCGTCGGTGACGATGCGGGTGGTCTCGGTCGGATCGACCTTGAAGACCCCGAAGCCGAGCTGCGGGATGGTGTGGCCGTCGTTCAGGGTGATGGTGGGTACGGAATTCGTCATCCACTGAGCCTAGGGAACCGCCACTGCCCGCGCACGTCACGCACGCCGAGAGCGTAATCAGCGCGCTCTCCGGGGCTGACTGACTCAGTGGTAGCGGCGGCCTTCGTCGCGGCGGAAGAGCAGCAGGGCCAGGGCGAAGGTGCCCGCGGTCCAGACCAGGATGCCGATCCACACCCACGGCTCCAGCTCGCCGCCCTGCACGGCCCAGATCACGAACTCCCGGGCCTGCCGCGACGGCAGGAACATCGACAGGGTGTCGAGCCAGTCCGCGAAGAGGTCCGGCGGCAGGAACAACCCACCCGCGAACGCCAGGCCGAACATCACGATCTGCACCACGGCGATTGCGGCCTTGGACGACATCGAGTAGCCGATCGAGATGCCGATGAACATGAACGGCAGCGCCGAGATGCCCAGCGCCACGATCCCCGCGAGAACGCCCAGTACGGATGCCTCCGCCGCGGTGAACAGAGCGCCGATCGCGATCACCGGCAGGATCGACGCAAGGCCCATCAGCCCGGTCGAGCAGATCTGCCCGAGCACGCGGGAGACGCCCGGTACCGGCAAGGTGCGCAGGTACGGGTCCCACGGCTGCTCCCGGTTGGCCGAGATGTTCAGGCCGAAGCTGAAGAGCGAGTTCGACATCAAGGCGAACACGCTCAGCGCGATCACCGCCTGGGTGGCGAACTCCGGGTTGTCGGCGATGGCGCGTTGCGGCACCACGAAGAACAGCAGCGACAGCCCGGGAAACACGAGTGACCCGATCAGGGCGGCCGGGATGCGGAACGTCTCGACGAGGATGATCCGGGCGTGCAGCAGCGTGAGGGCAAGGATGCCCGTACGGCCGCCCAGAACCGGAGTGCGGCCGGGCGTGCCGGGAGCGGCGCCGACCGGAGCGGGGATGTGGGTGCTCATCGGTTCATCTCCTTCTGGGCGGTGGGGGCATCCGTCGCCCCGGTGAGGGTGAGGAACGCCTCTTCGAGGGTGGCGCCACGAACGGTGAGGCCGGAGAACGGAATGCCGGAGCGCACGAGTTCCACGATCAGCCGGTCGCTGTCGCTGGCGTAGAAGGTGGTCGCGCCGTCGTCGGCCTGCTCGTGGCCCACCACTCCGGGCAGCCCGTTGACAAGGTCTGGCTGGTCGGTGACCAGGCGCACCTGACGCAGCGAGACCTGGTCGATCACGGCGGTCACGGTGTCGTCGGCGATCACCCGGCCGTGCCCCATCACCACCACCCGTTCGGCGAGCGCCTCGATCTCCTCGAGGTAGTGGCTGGTCACCACCACGGTGGCGCCGCGCTCGTGCTGACGTCGCACGGCGTCCCACAGGGTGCGGCGGGCATCCACGTCCAGGCCCGTGGTCGGTTCGTCCAGCAGCACCAGGCGCGGCTGCCCCACAAACGCGAGGGCCACACTGAGCCGGCGCTTCTGGCCGCCGGACAGGGCGCCGGTCTGCCGTTTCAGCAGCTCCGCCAACCCGAACTCCTCGGCCACGGCCGCGGTGGACAGCGGGGTCTCGAAGTGCCGGCCCACGAAGTCGATCACCTCACCCACCCGCAGCGTGGGCGGCAGCGCGGTCTCCTGCGGGGTGCCACCGAGCTTCTGGCGCATCCGGTAGTCGCCCGGTGACCCACCGAACAGCGACACCGTGCCGCTGCTGGGCCTTCGCAGCCCCTGCAGCATGGTGAGCACGGTGGATTTGCCGGCGCCATTGGGCCCGAGCAGGCCCAGGATGCTGCCCGAGTGGATGTCCAGGCTCACGTCGTCGACGGCGAGCACGTCGCCGAAACGCCGCGTCACGTGATCGAGCCGGGCGAGAACGCTCATGAGGATTCCCCTAACAGCCCGCGCAGGGCTTCTCGGTAGTCTTCGAACGCGCGCCGGCCGGTGCGCGACAGGGCCAGGTAGGTGACCGGGCTGCGGCCCTGGTGAGACTTGACGACGTCAACATAGCCCGCGTCCTCGAGCTTCCGCAGGTGGGTGGACAGGTTGCCGGCGGTCATACCGAGCAGCTCCTGCAGCCGGGGAAAGGCGATCTGGTCGCCCACCTCGAGGGTAGCCAGGGTGGCGGTGATCTTCAGCCGGGCGGATGCGTGGATCACCGGGTCGAGTTCGTCCATCAGCTGTTCCGGCGCAGGCGCGCGGCCATGACGGCGGCCGTGACGAGGAAGGCGCCACCACCGACGAGCGCGAAGACCAGGTCGTTGCCGGGCGACCCGGCGAAGGGGGCCGCCGCACCGACGACCAGCATGACCAGACCGAGGACCAGCTGCGATTTGTCCCGCCAGAGCGCGGCGCCACCGAGATAAATGGTGCCGCACATCAGCGCGAAGCCTGACGGGAAGAACAGGTTGGCGAGGTCGGTGGACATGCCGTGGCTGATCAGGGCGGTGCCGAGCAGCCCGAAGGCGGTGCCGCAGACCGACCAGGACAGCCCGTAGACGGCGCCGGAGAAGCTGGACATGCCGCGAACGCCGCGGTTGATGCGCAGGCCGATCACGGCGGAGGACACGATCGAGATCACCAGCAGCACGATGAACAGCGGCGTGGCCACGCCCGCGGGAATCGTGAACCACGGGTTGCCATCCACATCGCCCGACCAGAGGGCAAGGAAGCCAACGAACCAGGCGACCCCCCAGATGAAGTACAGCCAGACGACGGGCGCAATCTGTGAATCCGCCACCCGCCGCTGTTGTTCTTCGAGCATCGCGAGCATCTCGCGCGGGTCCCCCAGGGGCTCATCGAGGGCGGTGGCGGGCGTCCTGTTGTCATCCATGACTACTTTGTAACACAAAGCAGTTTGCTCCACAACGGTTCGACCCGAAGTGGGGTACCTCCGCGACGCAATACTATGGAGGGCTAATGATTCCCGTGAAAATCACCTTCCCGCCCGAGTTGCCGATCAGCCAGCGCCGCGACGACATCGCGCGCGCCATCCGCGACAACCAGGTCGTGATCGTGGCGGGGTCGACCGGATCGGGCAAGACCACCCAGCTGCCCAAGATCTGCCTGGAGCTGGGCCGGGAGTCGATCGGCCACACCCAGCCGCGCCGGCTCGCCGCGCGCACCATCGCCGAGCGCATCGCCGAGGAGCTCGGCCAGGAGGTCGGCGAACTCGTCGGCTACCAGGTGCGGTTCACCGACCGGGTCGGCGCGGACACCCGCATCAAGCTGATGACCGACGGCATCCTGCTCAACGAGATTCACCGCGACCGGATGCTGCGCAAGTACGACACCATCATCATCGACGAGGCGCACGAGCGCAGCCTCAACATCGACTTCCTGCTCGGCTATCTGCAGCAGCTGCTCCCCCAGCGCCCCGAGCTCAAGCTGATCATCACCAGCGCCACCATCGACCCGGCCAGCTTCGCCAAGCATTTCGCGGCCGCCGACGGTACCCCGGCGCCCATCATCGAGGTATCCGGCCGCACCTACCCTGTCGAGATCCGCTATCGCCCGCTGGTGGCCGAGGCCGCGATCGACGACGACGACGAGATCACGGATGCCGCGCCCAGCGTGGACCGCGACTACATCGAGGGCATCTCCGCCGCGCTCGACGAGCTCGAGCAGGAGTCCAACGGCGACGTGCTGGTGTTCCTCTCCGGCGAGACCGAGATCCGCGACGCGGCCGATGCCCTGCAGGGCAAGTTCGCTTCCCGCGACCGCACCAGCCCCACCGAGGTGCTGCCGCTGTACGGCCGGCTCTCCTCCGCCGACCAGCACAGGGTGTTCCAGCCCTCCACAGTGGCCGGCGTGCGGCGCCGCATCGTGCTGGCCACCAACGTGGCCGAGACCAGCCTCACCGTGCCGGGCATCCGCTACGTCATCGACGCCGGCACCGCCCGGATCAGCCGGTACAGCGTGCGCTCCAAGGTGCAGCGGCTGCCGATCGAGGCCATCGCGCAGGCCTCCGCCAATCAGCGGTCGGGCCGCAGCGGCCGCACCAGCGACGGCATCGCCATCCGGCTGTACAGCGAAGAGGACTTCACCCGGCGCCCGGAGTACACCGAGCCGGAGATCCTGCGCACCAACCTCGCCGCGGTGATCCTGCAGATGATCTCGCTGGGCCTGGGCGACATCGCGCAGTTCCCGTTCCTCACCCCGCCGGACTCCCGAAACATCAAGGACGGCCTCGACCTGCTCACCGAGCTCGGCGCCGTCAAGGCCACCGTAGCGCCCACGGGCACCCCCACCGAAGACCCGAGCCAGGCCGGCGGCCGCTCCAGTGGCCGCGATGGTGGCCGCGGGCGCGGCGGTCGTGGGCCGCAGGGCGGGCGGATGGCCGTCACGGCCGGAACGCACACCCTCACCCGGGTGGGCCAGCAGCTCGCCCAGCTTCCCATCGACCCGCGGTTCGGCCGCATGGTGATCGAGTCCAAGGTGCAGGGCACCAGCCGCGAGGTGATGGCCATCGTCGCCGGCCTCACCATCCAGGACGTGCGCGAGCGACCGCTGGAGCGCCGCGGGTCCGCCGACGAGAAGCACGCACGGTTCGCGGACCCCACCAGCGATTTCCTGTCGCTGCTGAACCTCTGGAACTACCTGGAGAACCAGCAGAAGGAGCTCGGCTCGAGCGCTTTTCGGCGTTTGTGCAAGAACGAGTACCTCAACTACCTGCGGGTGCGCGAGTGGCAGGACGTCTACAAGCAGCTCCGCCAGCTGGCCAAGCCGCTCGGCCTGCACATCGGCGACCCCAGTGTGAACCCGGACGGTATCCACCGGTCGATGCTCTCCGGCCTGCTCTCGCACATCGGCCTCAAGGATGTGGCGAAAAAGGATTACATCGGCGCCCGGCAGCAGCGCTTCGTGCTGTTCCCCGGCTCTGCGCTGGCCAAGAAGCAGCCCAACGCCGTAATGAGCGCCGAGCTGGTGGAGACCAGCCGCCTGTTCGCCCGGATGAACGCCGTCGTCGACCCGGCCTGGGCGGAACAGCTCGCCGGCGACCTCTGCAAGCGCAGCTACTCCGAGCCGCACTGGGAGAAGAAGCAGGGCGCCGTGGTCGCCTACGAGCGGGTCACCCTGTACGGGGTGCCGATTGTGCCGCGCCGCCGCGTGCAGTTCTCCCGCGTGGATCCGGCCTACGCCCGCGAGCTGTTCATCCGGCACGCCCTCGTCGACGGCGAGTGGGACCTGGACCGGGTCGACCAGCGGGTCACCGCGTTCGACCGCGCCAACACCGCGCTCCGCAAGGAGCTCGCCGAGCTCGAGGAGCGCACCCGGCGCCGCGACATCCTCTTCGACGACGAGGCCGTCTTCGAGTTCTACCACCGCCGCATCCCCGCCGACGTGCACAGCACCCGCACCTTCGAAACCTGGTGGCGCGTCGCCCGCGCCGAGACGCCGGACCTGCTCACCATGACCGCCGAGGCGCTCGTACCCGAGGATGCGCCGGAGATCGACGAATCGCTTTTCCCGCCGGCCTGGCAGCAGCGTGACCAGCGTTTTGCATTGAGTTACCGGTTCGAGCCCGGCGAGGAGGACGACGGCGTGACCGTGCAGGTACCCCTCGCGCTCCTCGCCCGGGTCTCCCCCACCGGCTTCGACTGGCAGGTGCCGGGCCTCCGCGCCGACCTGGTCACCTCACTGATCAAGTCGCTGCCCAAGGCCATCCGCCGCAATGTGGTGCCCGCCGCCGACTGGGCCGTGCGCCTCCTCGCCGAGCTGCCCCCCGCCCCCGGCGTGGTTCGATCGTCGGTCGAGCTTGTCGAGACCCCGGGACATGCCTCGAATCGCGACCAGGACGCCGACCCCTCCTTCGCCGAAACCCTCGCCGCCCTCATCCAGCGCCTCACCTACGTGCCCGTCACGGTGCGCGACTTCGACCTCTCCAGGGTGCCCGCGCACCTGCGGATGACCTTCAGGGTCGTCGACGAGCGCGGCCGCTCCGTCGCCTCCGGCAAGGACCTCACCGAGCTCCAGCGGCGCCTGGGCAACAAGGTGCGCGAGTCCGTGGCCAAGGCCTCGGCCGCCACACCCAAGAACGCCATCGAACGCAGCGGCCTCACCACCTGGGACTTCATCGAACTGCCCCGGTTCATCGACACCAAGCAGGGTGACAACACCATCCGCGGCTACCCCACCCTGATCGACGACGGCACGTCAGTGAGCATCCGCATGATGAGCACCGCCGAGGAGCAGGCCCGCACCCTGCCCGGCGGGGTGCGCCGGCTGCTGCTGCTGGCGACCGCGTCGCCGGTGGCGTACGTGCAGCAGCACCTCAAGGGCGGCGAGAAGCTCTCGCTGGCCACCAGCCCCTACCGCTCCACCCAGGCCCTGTTCGACGACTGCCTCGCGGCCGCCGTCGACGACGTGCTCTACAGGGTGCGGCCCGACGGCCAGGTCTTCATGAAGGCCGAGTTCGACACCATCCGCGACAGGGTCTCCGGCGTGGTGATGGACTCGATGTTCGAGACCGTCGGGCTCGTCGCCCGCATCCTCACGGCGTCCCGCGCCGCGGACAAAGCGCTCAAGGCCTCCACCAGCATGGCCCTGCTTGCCGCGCTCACGGATGCCCGCGAGCAGCTGAACGGGCTGGTCTACCCCGGTTTTGTCAGCGCAACCGGCCTGGCCCAGCTGCGGCACCTGCCGCGCTACCTCGGCGGCATCAGCGCGCGCATCGACAAGCTGCTGGACAACCCCAACCGCGACAGGGTCTGGATGAACGAGGTGCAGTCCGCCACGGCCCGCTTCGCGGACGCAGGCGGACGCATCCCGTTGCCCGCCGACTCAGCGGCCAACCTGGTTCGGGCGAGATGGATGATCGAGGAGTTGCGCATCAGTCTCTTCGCCCAGGAGCTGCGCGCGGCAGAGTCGGTCTCCCTCCAGCGCATCCAGAAGGTCCTCGCCTCCTAACGCCGTCTCGCAGTCGCACCCCACCGCCGGTCGAGCTTGTCGAGACCTGGTGACAATACCTGCGTTCAGACTCCAGCTCACGGGATCTCGACAAGCTCGATCAGCGAGGCGGGGCGTTCCACAGACAGGCTCATTCAGCGAGGCGGGCCGTCGCAAGCCGCGTGGTCGTCGGGGTGGGCGAGGGCTCGGGCGATGTCGGTGAGCGAAAGCACCTGGGCGGGCGTCAGCCGGTCGAAGACCAGGCGGCGCACCTGGGCCACGTGGCCGGGCGCGGCCGCCACGAGTTTTGCCAGACCCGACTCCGTCAGGGTGGCCAGCACGGCGCGGCGGTCATCCGGCGCCATCTCGCGGGTGACAAACCCCGCCGCCTCCAGGCGAGCCACGATGCGCGACAGCCGCGATTGCGAGGTGCTGGCCGATGCCGCGAGCTCGCTCATGCGCATGCAGTGGTCGTCCCGTTCCGAGAGCATCACCAGCACCATGTAGTCCGCCATCGCGAGGTCAGCATCCCGCTGGAGCTGCGATTCCAAAGCCGCGGGCAGCAGGAAGAGCACCTCTGCCAGGGCCTTCCACGCGGTCAGCTCCTCAGCGTTCAACCATTCCGGTTCGTCCATCCGCCCACTCTACCCAGATTTACTTGACGTCGAAAGTAGTTCACGCTAGTTTATTTGACACAGCAACTACTTCCCCCGCAACAACCGTCGTTCGGCGCTTCCGGCCCGACGCCAACCCTGGAGTTCCCATGAATATCGCCATCTGGATCATCACCGTCCTCATCGCCGTCGCCTTCATCGGCGCCGGCCTCATGAAGGTCGCACAACCGCGTGCCAAGCTGGCCGCCAACGGCATGGCGTGGACCAACGACTACTCGGATGCCGGCGTCAAGCTCGTCGGTCTCGCCGAGCTGCTCGGCGGCCTCGGCCTGATCCTGCCCGCGGTCACCGGCATCGCCCCGATCCTGGTGCCGATCGCCGCGGCCGGCCTGACCGTGATCATGATCGGTGCCGTGGTTTGGCATGTGCGTGCCGGCGACGGCGCCAAGGAGACCATGCCCAGCGTGATCCTCGGCATCCTCGCTCTCGTCGTGGCCATCACCCGCTTCGGCCCCTACGCTTTTTAGCCCGCGACCTGTGACAAAGGCCCCAGAATCGTGGAGATTCTGGGGCCTTTCTCACGGTTCGGGGAGGGCTAGAGCACCTTGGAGAGGAACGCCTGGGTGCGGGCGTGCCGCGGGTTGGCCAGGACCTCCGACGGGAGACCGGACTCGACCACAACACCGGCGTCCATGAAGACCAGGGAGTCGGCGACCTCGCGGGCAAAGCCCATCTCGTGGGTCACCACGATCATGGTCATGCCCTCCTTGGCCAGGCCCTTCATCACGTCGAGCACCTCGCCGACGAGCTCCGGGTCCAGCGCGCTGGTGGGCTCGTCGAAGAGCATCAGCTTGGGCTCCATCGCCAGCGCCCTGGCGATCGCCACCCGCTGCTGCTGGCCACCGGAGAGGTGCGCGGGGTAGTAGTCGGCGCGGTCGGCCAGGCCCACCCGGGCCAGCAGGTCGCGGGCGGTCGACTCCACCTTTGCCTTGGGCAGTCCCTTTACCCGCAGCGGCGCTTCCATCACGTTCTGCAGCGCGGTCATGTGCGGGAACAGGTTGAACCGCTGGAACACCATGCCGATGTCCCGGCGCTGCTTCGAGGCTTCCTTGGGCGCCATCTCGTAAAGCTTGCCGTTGGACTCGCGGTAGCCGATCAGCTCCCCGTCCACGCTCAGCCGCCCGGCCGAAAGCACCTCGAGGTGGTTGATGCAGCGCAGGAACGTGGACTTGCCCGAACCACTCGGCCCGACCAGGCACATCACCTCGCCGCGCTTGACCTCGAGGGTGATGCCCTTGAGCACCTCATTCGAGCCGAAGCTCTTGGTGACTTGCTCCGCCAGCACCATCGGCACGTCAACGGTTGTCGCGGGCCCCACTGTCGTCGCGCTCATCGTGCTCCTCCGTCGCCGGTCGTGCCCGGCGCATCCGTCTTCGGCGGCAGCACCACGGTGGGCTGGCCCGACCCGATCACGGGCACCACACCGGTGATCGCACCCGTGCTGGGCGTCGGGTCGCTCTTGTCGGTCTGCCGGTCACCCACGCCGCGGGAGAAGCGCTTCTCGAGGAAGTACTGGCCGACCATGAGGATCGAGGTGAAGAACAGGTACCAGATCGATGCGACGATCAGCAGCGGGATCGGGTTGAAGGTCTCCGCCGAGATGTCTCGCGACCTCGTGAACAGCTCCAGACTGAACGGCACCGCGGTGACCAGGGAGGTGGTCTTCAGCATCGAGATCACCTCGTTGCCGGTCGGCGGAATGATCACCCGCATCGACTGCGGCAGGATGACCCTGGTCATCGTCTGCGACCAGCTCATACCGAGGGCGATCGAGGCCTCTTCCTGGCCCTTGTCGACCGAGAGCAGGCCGGCGCGCACGATCTCGGCCATGTACGCGGCTTCGTTCAACGCCAGCCCGATGATGGCCAGGGTGAAGGTGTTCAGTGCTGCGTTGGTGCTGAACGAGACCCAGGGGTCCATGAAGGGAATGCCGATATCGATGCTCGTGTAGATCAACGAGATCAGGCCCCAGATGGTCAGCTGCACGTAAACCGGGGTGCCGCGGAAGATCCACAGGTAGAACCAGGCCACGCTCTTGACCACCGGGTTGGGTGAGAGCCGCATCACGGCCAGGATCACGCCGAGGATGATCGCGATCACCATCGAGAACACCGTCAGCTGGATCGTCACCAGGGCGGCCATCGAGATACGCCGGTCGAAGAGGTACTTGCCCACCGCCGGCCAGTCGTACGCCGGGCGGAAGGCCGCGTCGATGACGAACAGAGCGAAGATCGCCATAAGCAACACGGCGAACACCACACGCCACGGGTGTCGCAGCCGGATGGCCTTGATCGGCTCCGAGGTGGATACGGCGTCTCGCGGCGGCGGGGTCGAGCCCGCCGCCGGGCCGGACGGGTGCGTGGTACTCATGGGTTATCCGTTCGCGCCTGCGTTGATTGTGATTTCGTCGATGCCGCCGTCGGCAACGCCCCACTCGTCGAGGATCGCCTGGTAGCTGCCGTCGTCGACCATGGACTGCAGCGCGGCCTGCACGGCCACGGTGAGCTCGGAGCCCTTGGCCACGACCATGCCGTATGGGGCCACATCGAAGGTCTCGCCGGCCAGCTGCAGCTTGCCGTCGGTCTGGGCGATCGCGTACAGGGTGACCGGGGAGTCGGCGCTGAGCGCGTCGGCCTGGCCGAGCACGACCGCGTTGGTCGCGGCATCCTGGGTGTCGAACTTGAGCTTGTCGATCGGGGGCTTGCCGGCGGCCACGCAGGCGTCGCTCTTGGCGGGCACCTCGTCGGTGTCCTCGAAGGTGGTGGCCTGCACGGCGACCTTCAGGCCGCAGGCGTTGTTGGGGTCGACATCCGTACCCGCCGCAGAGGCCCACTGGATGCCCGCGGTGTAGTAGTTGACGAAGTCGACCTGCTGCTGCCGCTCGACGGTGTCGGTGAACGAGGACGAACCGATGTCGGCCTTGCCGCCGGTGACGCTCGGGATGATGTTGTCGAACTTGGCGACCTGGAACTCCGGCTCGAGGCCGAGCTTGGCGGCGATGCCACTGGCGATTTCCACACCCCAGCCGATCGGCTCGCCGGCCTCGTTCTTGAACTCGTTCGGCGCGTAGGTCGGGTCGGTGCCGATGACGAGGGTGCCGGTGTCGGCGACCTCGGCGGGCACCAGGGCTGCGGCCGCGTCGTCGACCTCGAGCGTGGGAGCGCTGCTTGCGTCGGAGCCGCTGGTCGCGGGCGTCGAGTTGTCAACGCAGCCGGTCAGCATCAGCGCGGCGGCGGCGGCGAGGGCGGGAAGTACGTATCTAGCGCGCATGGCACGACCTTCTTCATTGGGGCGTCGAGGTGTCGGATCGACTGAATGGCAGTGGACGGTACGACTGCTGTGAGCCTAATACACCCCTGCGCTGGGGGAACGGCCTGGCGATATCGGTTCGGGAACAGCCCAAACGACGCCTGTCAAGGCTAGTGGGTCCTGCGCAGTGGCACTCCAGCGGAGTCGTCGATGCCCCAGGTCAGCGAGAACTTAGGGGATCAGCCGTTCGCGGCTGCGTTGATCGTGATCTCGTCCACGCCACCGTCCGTGACACCCCAGGCATCGAGGATGGCCGTGTAGCTGCCGTCGTCGACCATGGACTGCAGGGCGGCCTGCACGGCGGCGGTGAGTTCGGAGCCCTTGGCGACGACCATGCCGTACGGGGCCTCGTCGAAGGTGTCGCCGGCCGGCTGCAACTTGTCGCCGGTCTGGGCGATCGCGTACAGGGTGACCGGGGAGTCGGCGCTGAGTGCGTCGGCCTGGCCGAGCACGACAGCGTTGGCGACGTCGGCCTGGGTGTCGAACTTGAGCTTGTCGATCGGGGGCTTGCCGGCGGCCACGCAGGCGTCGCTCTTGGCGGGCACCTCGTCGGTGTCCTCGAAGGTGGCGGTCTGCACGGCGACCTTCAGGCCGCAGGCGTTGTCAGGGTCAACGTCGGTGCCCGTCACCGACGCCCACTGGATGCCGGCGTTGTAGTAGTTGACGAAGTCGACCTGCTCCGCGCGCTCCGGGGTGTAGGTGAACGAGGATGCTCCGATGTCGGCCTTGCCGCCGGCCACGCTCGGGATGATGTTGTCGAACTTCGCGACCTGGAACGTCGGCGCCAGGCCGAGCTTGGCGGCGACGCCGGCGGCGAGCTCGATGTCCCAGCCGATCGGGTCGCCGGCCTCGTTCTTGAACTCATTCGGCGCGTAGGTCGGTTCGGTTCCGATGAGCAGGGTGCCACGATCAGCCACCTCAGCCGGGACCAGTGCCGCTGCCGCGTCGTCTTTCGTGATCGCAGCGGCACTGCTCTCGGGCGACCCTGACTCCGCCGGAGTCGAATTGTCGACGCATCCGGTGAGCGTCAGAGCCGCCACGGCAGCGAGGGCGGGGAATACGTATCTAGCGCGCATGGCACAACCTTTTCCTGGGTCTCGACGCTTCACAGGATCGAGTCGACTGAGCGCTCCGCGGATTGTACGACTGGAGTGAACCTGAAACACCCCTGCGCTGGGGTACGGCTCGTACGATCTCGGCTTCGAAATCAGTCGAAACGGAGGCATGTCAAGGTTACCGTGCTCAGGGCAGCCCGTGCTCCAGGCTGCCCTCGCTCCCGGTCGCCCTCGCTTCAGGCCGCGATTACTTCGCGGCGTCGGCGGCCAACGCGGCCACCGAGAGCTGCGCGACGTAGTCGTCGATGCCCCAGGTGAGCGAGAGACCGGTGGGCGGGGAGACCGAGGCGACGAAGGCCGCGCCGACCGGCGACGCCACTGCATTGTTCTGCACCTGCGGCATGACCTGCGCGTAGCCGGCGTTCAGGAACGCGTCGGATTCCTCCTGGGTGGCGGCGAAGTTGACGATCACGTCGCTGGTGAGCTTGTCGAGCTGCTCGTAGCTGATCGTGTAGAAGAAGTCGGACTCGCCATTGGCGAGTTCGGCGACGCTGGGGGCGCTCTCAAAGCCAAGCTCGGTGGCGAAGGTCACGCGCGGGTCAGCATCCGTGTAGACGTAGAACACGCCGGCGGTGTCGGAGGTCAGGGCGACGGTCTTGCCGTCGAACTCCGGATGCGCCGCGGCCTTCTCGGCGATCGTGTCGTCGATGTCGGCGAGCAGGGTGGTGGCCTCGTCGGACTTGCCCAGGGCCGTGCCGGTGATCTCGATCAGCTCGCGCCAGTCGGTGGACCAGGGCTCGTCGGGGTAGGCCACGACGGGGGCGATGTCGCTGAGCAGTTCGTACTGCTCCTCGGTGACACCGGAGTACGCGGCGAGGATCACGTCGGGCGCGGCGGCCGCGATCTCCTCGTAGGGGGGTTCGGTGGAGTCGGAGAGCACGGTGGGCACGTCTGCGCCCTGCTCGTCCAGGGCTTCCGCGATCCACGGCAGCACACCGTTCTCGTCGCCGCCGTAGGCCTGGAAGGGGATGGCGACGGGCACGACGCCGAGGGCGATGGCGTCGTCGGCGCTGCCCCAGCCCCAGGTGACCACCCGGGTGGGCTCGGCGTCGATGGTGGTCTCACCGAAGGCGTGCTCGATGGTGACGGGGAACGCGCCGCCGGCCGCGGCATCCGAGCCGGCGTCGCCGTCGGAGTCGGAGGCGGAGCATCCGCTGAGCGTGAGGGCGGCGATGGCCGCGGTGGCGGCGAGCACGGTGGTCAGACGTCTGGGCACAGGTAACTCCGGTTCTGAGGGGCGGAAACGACCGCCGATGTTTAGGGTAGCCTCACCTAATATAGCGGGTCAGGGGCTTCCGTGGAACCGTCCGATGGGCACGACCAGGGGTGAGCCGCAGACCGGGTCGGCGATGACGCGGGCGGTGAGCCCGAAAGCCTCGAGCACGACCGCCTCGGTGAGCACCTCGGCCGGGGGGCCCTCGGCGATGATGCGCCCGTGCCGCATGACGACAAGCCTGTCGGCGTATCGGGCGGCCAGGTTCAGATCGTGCAGCACCATCACCACCGTGGTGCCCTGCTCGTGGTTGAGCTCGTGCAGCAGGTCGAGCACCTCCACCTGGTGGGTGACGTCGAGGAAGGTGGTGGGTTCGTCCAGCAGCAGGATGTCGGGTTTCTGCGCGAGCGCCATGGCGATCCAGACGCGTTGACGCTGGCCGCCGGAGAGTTCCTCCATGCGCCGGGAGGCCAGCTCGAGGGTCTGGGTGGCGGCCATGGCCTGGGCGACGATGGCGTCGTCGGTGCTCGACCAGTGCCGGAACCAGCCCTGGTGCGGGTACCGGCCGCGGCCGACGAGGTCGGCCACGCCGATGCCCTCCGGGGCGATGGGCTGCTGGGGCAGCAGGCCCACGACGGTGGCGACCTGACGGCTGGGCAGGCCGGCGATGTTCCGGCCGTCGAGGGTGACGGTGCCGGCCTGCGGCGGCAGCAGCCGGGCGAGGCCGCGCAGCAGCGTGGACTTGCCGGACGCGTTGGCGCCGACGATCACGGTGATCGCGCCGGGTTCGATGGCGAGGTCGAGGTTGTCGACGATGCGGGTGCCGTCGTAGCCGAGGCTGAGGCCGGTGGCGGTGAGGGCGTGGCGAGCGGATGCGGCGGACTCGGCGGCGGGCTGAGCGGTGGTCTGGCCGGTGGGCTGGGGCATCAGGCGCCCTTTCCGATTCGGTTCTGGGTGGCGAGCAGCCAGAGCAGGTAGGGGGCGCCGATCGCGCCGGTGATGATGCCGGCCGGCAGTTCGAGTGACCCCGGCAGCAGGTGCTGGGCGGTGAAGTCCGCGACGGTGGTGATCAGCACGCCGATCAGGGCCGCCGGTAGCAGGGCCAGACTGCCGGTGCCGACGACGCGTCGGGCGATGGGTGCCGAGACGAAGGCGATGAACGCGAGCGGACCCACGAACGCGGTGGCGAGGGCCGCGAGGGCCACGGCCGTTACGAGCAGGGCCAGCCGGGAGCGTTCGGCGCGCACGCCGAGGCTGCTGGCGGTGTCGTCGCCCAGCTGCAGCATCCGCATCCGCCCGGCGAGCAGCCCGATGGCCGGCAGCAGCACGGCCAGGAACCCGGCGAGGACCGCGATCTCGGACCAGCGGGCGCCGCTGACGCTGCCGACCAGCCAGGTGAGGGCGTCCTGCGCGTTGCGGAGGTCGGCTCGGGAGAGCAGGTAGCCGAGCAGGCCCTGCACCATGAATGCGACGCCCACACCGATGAGCACGAACCTGTAGCCGACGACGCCGCCGCGCCAGGCGAGCAGGTAGATGGCGGCGGCCACGACCATGGCGCCGGCGAAGGCCATGAACGAGGTGGCGACACTGCCCAGGCCCAGCACGAGCATGCCGAACACGGCCGCGGCGCTGGCACCACCGGTGACGCCGATGATGTCGGGGCTGGCCAGGGGGTTGCGCAGAACCGTCTGGAACAGCCCGCCGGAGATCGCGAAGGCCACGCCGACGAGGACCGCCAGGGTCAGCCGAGGCAGCCGCAGCTTGAACACTATGAAGTTCTCGCTGCTGGACCCCTGACCCACCAGGGTGCGCAGCAGGTCGGGCACGCTGAGGTTGTATGCGCCCACCATCAGGCTCATCGCGGCGACCAGCAGTACCAGCACGGCCAGGACCAGCACGATGCGGCGTTCCCGGCGGTGCCGCAGGGTGCGGGCCAGCGCGAGCGGGGCGGCATCCGCTACGGCCCGGGTGGATGTCGTCACGGTGGCGCTCACAGGCCGGCCAGCTTCACGCGGCGCACCAGGGCGATGAGCATCGGGGCGCCGAGGAACGCGACCACCAGGCCGGCCTCGATCTCGCCGGGCCGGGCGATGACCCGGCCGAGAACATCGGCGGCTAGCAACAGCACCGGGCCGAGCACCGCGGAGTAGAGCAGGATCCAGCGGTAGTCCGGGCCGGTGAAACGGCGGGCGATGTGCGGCACGGCCAGGCCCACGAACACGATCGGTCCGGCCATGGCGGTGGCGGAGCCGCAAAGCAGCACCACGGCGACGGCGCAGACGATGCGGGCCGCCACGAGGTTCTGGCCGAGCCCGCGGGCCAGGTCGTCGCCCAGGGCGAGCGCGTTGAGCATCCGCCCGGCCAGCAGGCAGAGCAGCACCCCGAGGCCGATGAACGGGGCCAACTGCAGGGTGGAGCCGAGGTCGCGGGCCACGAGGGAGCCGGCCGACCAGAACCGGTACTTGTCGAAGGCGGCCGGGTCGCTGAGCAGCACGATGGTGATCAGCGAGGTGAGTGAGGCTGTGAGCGCGGTGCCGGCCAGCGCGAGTTTGACCGGGGTGGCGCCCTCGCGGCCGAGCGAGCCGACCACGTAGACGATCACGGCGGCCACGAACGCGCCGGCGAAGGCGAACCAGACGTAGCCGAGCGCCGAGGTGACGCCGAACCAGGCGATTCCGGCGACGACGAAGAGCGAGGCGCCGGCGTTGACGCCGAGCAGACCGGGGTCGGCGAGCGGGTTGCGGGTGATGCCCTGCATGAGGGCGCCGGCCAGGCCCAGTGCGAGGCCGGCGAGCAGGCCGATGGCGGTGCGTGGCACCCGCAGGTCGAGCACCACGGTGTGGTCGGTGATGCCGAGGTCGGGGCGCAGCAGCGCCTCGAGCACGGTGCCCAGCGGGATCGACCGGCTGCCCACCACCAGGGAGGCGGCCACGGCGAGTGCCAACAGGAGCACGGCAATGCCCAGTCCGACGAGCTGACGGCGGCGGGGCACCCGCAGCTCGTTCCCGGCCGCGGGCACGACCGAGCCGCGGGCGGGCGCGCCCGTCCCCGGAGCCGCTGAGGTAAGCATTACCTAAGTATGACAGCCTCGACCTGAGCAGTCACCGGCGCTGGCAGTATGAACCCATGACCGTGCCCGTGCTGCGTTTCGCCGCCTTCACCGATCCGACCCTCACCGATGCGGCGGTCGGGGGAAATCCAGCCGGCATCGTGCTCGACGCGAGCGGCCTCGACGACGCGGCGATGCAGGCCGCCGCCGCCGAGGTCGGCTACGCCGAAACCGCGTTCATCACGGTGCCGGGGGTGGACAGTGATCCGCGCAGAAGCCGGCTGCGCTACTTCTCCCCCGTCGCCGAGGTGCCGTTCTGCGGGCACGCCACCATCGCCACGGCCGTGGCGCTGGCCGGCCGGGACGGTGTCGGCCCGTTCACGTTCGACACCAGCGTCGGCACCATCATCATCGAGACCCGCACCACGGATGCCGGCCTGTCCGCATCCTTCACCAGCGTTGAGCCCGACGTGCGGGCCATCGCGCCCGAGGTGCTGACCGAACTACTCGGGCTGCTCGGCGTCTCGGTTGCGGCGCTGCACCCGGAGTACCCGCCGTTGCAGGCCTTCGCGGGCAACTGGCATCCGGTGCTGGTCTTCGCCGATCAGGCCGGGTTCGACGCCTTCACCTTCGACCCGGCGGCCATGCGCCGTCTGATGGATGCCCAGGGCTGGGCGGGCACCGTCACCACCCTGTCGGTTCTGGGCGTCGGCGAGTTCGAGGCACGCAACCTGTTCCCGGTCGGCACTCTCAGCGAAGACCCGGCCACCGGCTCGGCCGCCGCCGCGGTGGGCGGCTACCTGCGCGAGCTCGGGCTGGTGATACCGCCGGCGCGGGTGGTCATCCACCAGGGCCGGCACGTGAACCGGCCGAGCCTGCTGCTCGTGGACGTGCCCGTCGCCGGCGGCATCGTGGTGAGCGGTACCGCGACCCAGATCGCCTAGCCGCGCGGCGGGACAGCCCCGGCACGCGCCAGCCCTCGCGGCACGCGCCAGCACCGGCGGCATGCGCTAGCCCTCGCGGCACGCGCCTGCGCCGGCGGCACGCGTGAGCCCCGGCGGCACGCGGTGTAACACGTGCCGCCGGAGGTACTGCGGGCCGCCAGGACCAAACCGGGCCGCGACGCTGCCGAACCGGCGAGAGGGATCTACCCGCGGGCGGATGCCTCACCGGGCGCGTCCCCGGTCGCAACCGGCCGGCCGGGCAGGTTCGACCACTGCGACCAGGAGCCGGGGTAGAGCGCCGGGGTGAACCCGGCGAGGGTGAGCGCCACCGCCTCGTGCGCGGCCGTCACGCCGGAGCCGCAGTACACGCCCACGTCGTAGCCGGGCGTCTCCGGTCCACCGCCAGCCTCCCGGCCGGGCACCCCGAGCGCCTCGAACCGGGCCCGCAGCTCCGCCGCCGGCAGAAACCGCCCCTCAGCATCCAGGTTGGCGCCCGTCGGAGCGCTCACCGCGCCCGGGATGTGGCCGGCGCGCGGGTCGATCGGTTCGATGTCGCCCCGGTAGCGTTCGGCGGCCCGGGCGTCCAGCAGCACGCCGTCCTGCGCGAGCGCGGCCGCGGCATCGGCGTCGAGCACGGGCAGGGCGCCGAGGGTCAGTGTCACCGAACCGGCCGGCACCGGCTCCTCCCCCTCCACCACCGGTAGCCCGGCGGCGCGCCAGGCGGCCAGGCCGCCGTCGAGCAGACGCACGTCACGCACCCCGGCGTGGCGCAGCAGCCACCAGGCGCGGGCGGCCGACATGTTGCCCAGGTCGTCGTACACCACGACGGTGTCGCCGTCGTTCAGACCCCAGCCGCGCGCGGCGGCCTGCAGGTCGGCCGGTGCGGGCAGCGGATGCCGGCCGTCGGCCGGCTCGCCGTGTCCCGCCAACTCGGAGTCCAGGTCCACGTACACGGCGCCGGGCAGGTGCCCACGGCGGAACTCGGCACGGCCTGGAGGGCCGCCGAGCTTCCACCGCACGTCGAGGATGCGTGGAGCCGGGCCGACGACGAGGAACGCAGCCAGATCGGCCGCCGAAATCAATGTGTGCACCCGTTCACGTTAGCCGGGCGGGTACCCCCGCTGCGCTGGGAAGCTCGCCTCGGCCATAGACTAGACGGTTGTGAGCAGCTACTGGACCCTTCTGAAAACCCCCGGCGTGGCCCGACTCATCGCAGCCCAGCTCACCGCCCGATTCCCGTTCGGGATGCTCTCGCTAGCGTTCCTCATCCACATCGAAAAACTCTTCGACTCCTACGCCGCCGCCGGCCTGGTTCTGGCCGCCATGAGCATCGGCCAGGGCATCGCCGGCCCGCTCACGTCCCGGCTGATGGGCCGCCTGGGCATGCGCCCGGTCCTGATCACCACCATGGTGATCTGCACCGCCGCGATCGTCACGATGGCCCTGGTGCCACTGCCCGTGGTGGGGCTGATGATCGTCGGCTTCATCGCCGGGCTGTCGATGCCACCCATCCAACCCGCCGTGCGCACCATCTATCCCAAGGTGGTCAACTCCCGCCAGCTCACGCCGCTGTTCTCCCTGGACGCTTCCGCGCAGGAGATCATCTGGGTGCTCGGCCCCGTCATCGCCACCTTCGTGTCCATCCAGGTCAGCAGCACAGCGGGCATCCTGCTGGCCGCGTTCTTCCTCGTGGCCGGAGGCATCTGGTTCGTGGTCCTGCCCGAGGTCGGACGGGTGCGCATCCCCCGCAGCCGGCGCAAGCTCGGCGTTGTGCTCAAGAAGCCGGCGGTGCTGCTGAGCACCATCGTCGGCTTCATGCTCCTCGCGGCCTGCTCCGCCCTGGAGGCGGGGGTGGTGGCCGTTTTCGGCCACGGCAGCGCCAACGCCGGCTGGGTGCTCGGCATCTTCGCCATCGGGTCGCTCATCGGCGGTCTCGCCCTGGGCCACCTGCCGATCGGACCGTGGGCGCTGGCATCGCGGATGCTCATCGTCACCTGCGGCCTGGCCCTGGCCAGCCTGTGGATGAACTTCTGGTGGCTCTCCGGGGCCCTCGTCCTGGCCGGCATCGGCATCGCGCCCGCGTTCGCGGTGCTGTTCGGCATCGTCTCGGCGAGCGTGAAGTTCAGCGACACCGCCGAGGCGTACGGCTGGATCGGCACCGGCCAGCTCATCGGCGCGGCACTCGGCTCGGCCCTGGCCGGGTTCGCGATCGACCACTCCGGGGCGGCTGCGGCCATCTACGTGGCCGCCGGGTTCGCGGCGCTGGGTACGATCATCCCCGCGCTCGGCCGCCGCTGGCACCCTGACCTGCGCGGACGCGACGCGAGCCCGATCCCCGACACCGAACCGATCAGCATCCAGGTTTCCTGACTCCATCTCCCTCCCTCGCGAACTGTGATTTGAGCCCTAAAAACTCGAGTTCCTGGGGCTTTTGTCTCAGTTCGCGAGGCTGAAACCGCCATCGCTGGTGAGAACCTGGCCGACCAGCCAGCGGGCCTCCGTGGTGCACAACCACGCGATCAGGCGGGCGGGATCGGTTGGCTCGCCGAACCGGCCGAACGGGAGGGTGCGCAGGTACTCGAGCATGCCGTCCAGGGGACGGTCGGTGGTCTCCGGATCGAGATAGCCGGTGTTCACCGGACCGGGATTGACGGTGTTGAGCAGGATGCCGCGGTCCAGCAGCTCGCTGGCCACGGTGGGAGTGAGCCCGGCCAGAACCGCCTTGCTGGCCGCGTACGCGACTTCGCCTGGCATCGGCCCGTGGATCTGACCGGAGGTCAGCCAGATCACCCGCCCCGTGGCGAACTCGTCGATGGCGGCGGCGGCCGGATCGCCGCGTTCGCCGGGACGCCGCGGCGTCTGCACCGCACCGACCGGGCCGGCCGCATCCGAGCCGGCCGCATCCGGGCGGGCCGCGAGGCCGAACTGCTCGGCGAAGGCACGGGTGAGCAGCAGCGTGGAGCGAGCGTTGACCTGCCAGTGCCCGTCGAGCATCGCGGCGGTCATATCGAAGATGGAGCCGTCGCCGCCGCTGCGGGCGTGGTTGGCCACGAGGATGTCGACCCGCCCGGTGAGGCCGACGGCCGCGCGCATGACCAGCGTCGCGGCATCCGGCTCGGCCAGGTCGGCGCTCACGTCACCGAACACGGCGCCCTCGGTCAGCGCCGAACGGATACCGGCCCGCACCGCGTCGAGGTCATCACCACCCCAGGGCTGCGCGTCGTCGTGCGGGGCGAAGTGTTGCACGAAGACGCTGGCGCCCAGCTCGGCAAGCCGCACCGCCACCGCGTAGCCGATGCCCTTGCGCCGCGACACCCCGGTCACGAGCGCCGTCCTACCGTGCAGTGCGGGTTCCATCCCCCGAGACTAGGCCTCGCCGGCCCGCGAACCGTGAGCCAGCACCACGTTTCCGAGACTTTCGAGGCTCGGCTCACAATTCGCGAGGGGCGGGCCGGGCGGGCCACGGGGTTTAATGAAAGGCATGGACCACACGCTTCTGCTGAACGACGGCCACACCATCCCCCAACTCGGGCTCGGGGTCTACAAGATCC
Organism: Cryobacterium sp. TMN-39-2; assembly: GCF_004402745.1. Classification (NCBI taxonomy): domain Bacteria; kingdom Bacillati; phylum Actinomycetota; class Actinomycetes; order Micrococcales; family Microbacteriaceae; genus Cryobacterium; species Cryobacterium sp. TMN-39-2. Next base: position 12,288 of record NZ_SOFX01000038.1, on the reverse strand, counting down.
CGGATGCCCTCGCGGCGGGCACCGTGCAGATCGCATTGGAAGCGGGATACCGGCACGTCGACACCGCGGCGTTGTACGAGAACGAACGCGGCGTCGGCGAGGGACTGGCCCGCGCCGCCCTCCCCCGCGCCGAGGTCTTCGTCACCACCAAGGTCTGGAACGACCGGCACGGCTACGACGAGACCCTGCGCGCGTTCGATGAAAGCCTGGCCAAGCTCGGCCTGGACTACGTCGACCTGTACCTGATCCACTGGCCGGCGCCGCGGCAGGACCGCTACGTCGACACCTACCGCGCCCTGGAGACGATCAAGGCCGACGGTCGCGCCCGCTCGATCGGGGTGTCGAACTTCCACACCCACCACCTGGACCGATTGTTGGCCGAGACCGACATCGTGCCGGCCGTCAATCAGGTGGAGCTGCATCCGTGGCTGCAGCAGACCGAGGTGCGCGCGTACAACGCCGCGCACGGCATCCTCACCGAAGACTGGTCGCCGTTGGCCCGCGGTCGCGCGATCGGCAACAACACCCTCGACGCCATCGGCGCCAGGCACGGCAAGTCCGCCGCGCAGGTGGTGCTGCGCTGGCACCTCGACCTCGGCGACGTGGTGATCCCCAAATCGGTGACCCCGTCGCGCATCCGCGAGAACCTCGACGTCTTCGATTTCACCCTGGATGCCGCCGACCACGCCACCATCGCGGCCCTGGACGCGGGCGAACGCACCGGCAAAGACCCCGACGACCTCGGCTAAGCCCGCGAACTGTGAGAAAAGCACCCTCCCAGCGCGTGGGAAGGTGCTTAGCTCACAGTTCGCAGACGGGACCTACCAGCGCTCGTGGATGGACTCGCGAAGGAGGCGGTCGTAGATGGACTGCACGCCGACCATGAACTCGTCGGGCAGCTGCGGCACGGCGCCGGCGGCCGCATTGCCCTGCGCCTGCGCCACCGACCGGGCACCGGGGATCACCGAGGACACCCCGTCGATCTGCGCCACCCAGGCCAGCGCGGCCTGAGCGGGCGTGAGGCCCTCCGGCACCAGCGCGGCGAACTCGGTCGCGGCGATCAGGCCGGTCTCGTAGTCGACGCCGGAGAAGGTCTCGCCCACGTCGAAGGCGCTGCCGTCGCGGTTGTAGTTGCGGTGGTCGTTCTCGGCGAAGGTGGTCTCCCGGGTGTACTTGCCGGTGAGCAGCCCGCTGGCCAGCGGCACCCGGGCGATGATGCCCACCCCGGCGGCGCGGGCGGCCGGCACAACCTCGTCGAGAGGCTTGAGCCTGAACGCGTTGAGGATGATCTGCACGGTGGCGATGCCGGGCCGGGCGATGGCTGCGAGCGCCTGCTCGCAGGTTTCCACGCTCACGCCGTAGTTGGCGATCACGCCCTCGTCGACGAGGGTGTCCAGGGCGTCGTAAACCTCGCCGGATTCGACGACCGCGCTCGGCGGACAGTGCAGCTGCACCAGGTCGAGGGTCTCGGTGCCGAGGTTTCGGCGGGACCGCTCGGTCCACTCGCGGAAGTTCGCGAGCACGTAGTTCTCCGGCAGCTGCTCGGCCCGACGGCCCATCTTGGTGGCCACGGTGATGTCAACGCCGGGGGCGCCGTGCTCGAGGAAGTGCCCGATGATCTGCTCGCTCCGGCCGTCGCCATAGACGTCCGCGGTGTCGAAGAAGGTGACGCCGGCCTCAACGGAGGCGGCGAGCACGGCGGTGGCGTCGGCCTCGGTGACGTCGCCCCAGTCGGCGCCCAGCTGCCAGGTGCCCAGTCCGATGACGGAGACGGTACGGCCGGTTCTGCCCAGTGTTCGTGTATCCATATGTCAAGCCTAACCACGCGCTTCGGCGTTGCCGGGAGGCCGCAGGTCAGCGCGTCACTCTGGTTGCTGCCGGTTCCGCCGCGGGTGCACCGAAACCGTCGATCACCCTCACCAGCACCTTCGCGATGCGGCGGCGCACGATGTGATCGTTGGCCTCCACGCGGTGGGTGGTGACGTGCCGCATCCGCTCCACCACCCGCAGGCTGCCCGGCGCCACGAAGGCGTCCAGCGCTCCGTAGATCAGGTCGACGGGGATGCGCAGGCCGGCGATGTCGCTCACCATGGTCTGCGATTCGATGCAGTGCTCCAGCGACTTCACGAACGGGGTCCAGGTGTCCTCGGTGAGTTCCAGGATGCCCTTGGGCAGCAGCCGGCCGAGCACCGCCGCGTTGGCGAGGGTGAAGTCCTTGTTCGACCGCAGGAACTCGTAGGCGCGGAGGTACGCGGTGACCCTGGCGCGCACCCACGGGTCGCCGATGTCGGCGGGCGAGAGATAAATCGGCGGCCCGACGAGCACCAGGCGGGAGACCCGCAGGCCTGGTCGGGTGTACCAGCGGTGCTCGGCGGCGTACCGGGTGGCGATCAAGCTGCCGAGCGAATGCCCGACCAGCACGAAGGGCTCCCGCAGGTTCAGCGCCCGGATGGTCGCGGCGAGCGCCGCGACATGGTCGTCGAGGGTGTACTCGCAGTCCGGCGGTGCCGGCGAGGCGCCGTGGCCGAGGATGTCCACGGCGATGACCCGGTGCCCGGGGGCCAGCATCGGCACGACTTTGCGGAAGGTCACCGCGGTGGACGCGATGCCGTGCACCAGGATCACGACGGGTCCGGTGCCGGTGTCCGTCTGGATGAACAGGTGCGGAGCGCGGCGCCGACGGAGCGCATCCGTCAGCGCCGCCCAGCGTCCGCGGCCCGCGGCCACGGCGCCGCCCCCGGCGGCCGCGGCTAGCGCAGGCCTTCCTTGTAGTCGTTCTTGGCCTTGGTGGAGTCCCGCTCGGCCTCGGCGTGCTTGACCTCGGCCTCGGCCTTCTTCACCTCGGCGTCGGCCTTGGCTTCGTCGAGCTTGTCTGAGACGCGCCCCTTGGTGTCTTCCGCCGCGCGTCCAATCTTCTGGCCGGTGGCCGCGAGGGCGTCTTTGGCGTCGTCTGCGAATCCCATGGTTCCTCCTAGAGCGAGAACTGAACAGTCTTTTCGTACAACGGCGCCGCAGAAACCGGCGCCACTTCGAGCGTACGACGCGGCCCAAGGTCGAGACTCGATTGTGATCCGACTCCCAGAAACCATCCAGATAGCGGATACGGCCCGACCCTACAGTTGGCCCATGAGCAACAGCACGGAGACCCAGGGTGTGGCGCAGGGCGTCCAGGCACGGCGGCCCCGCCGCCTGAGAACATGGGTCGGCGTGACCGGCGGCCTGGCCATCATCGGGTTGCTCCTGGCCGGCTGCACCTCCCTCGGTTCGCAGAGCGCCAGCGACTCCGGCTACCGCTCCGAGTCGATGGATTCCGGCACCGTACCCGGCCAGCTGCCCGCGCCGGGCGAGGTCGTCGCAGGGGATGTCGCGGAGGATGCCGCGGGCGAGGCCACCACCGCCGATCGCTCGGTGATCACGACGGGATCGGTGTCGCTCACCGTGGCCGACCCGATCCGGTCGGCCGAGAACGCCGCGATGATCGTCGAAGAGGCCGGCGGCCGCGTCGACAGCCGCACCGAAACCCCCGAAACGGAGAACCAGTCCGCCAGCGCGAACCTGTCGCTGCGCATCCCCGTCGGCGACCTCGACCGCACCCTCGACGCGCTCCGGGCCCTCGGCACCGTGAACTACGTGTCCCTGAATTCCTCCGACGTCACCCAGCAGAGCCAGGATCTGGACGCCCGGATCACGGCGCTGCGCACCTCCGTCGACAGGCTGCTGGCCCTCATGTCGCAGGCGACGACCACCACCGACCTGATCGCCATCGAGAGCGAACTCTCATCCCGCCAGGCCGAGCTGGAGGGCATGCAGTCCCAGCGCGACTACCTCACCGACCAGATCGAGTACTCCACCATCGGCCTCGAGCTGTACTCCACCGGCACCGTCGCCCCCGGCGCCCCCGATAATTTCTGGACCGGCGTCGTGGCCGGCTGGAACACCCTGGTGACGGCGCTCGGCGCCCTCCTCGTCGGCGTCGGATTCGCCCTGCCCTGGCTCGCCATCCTGGCGGTGGCCGGCGGGATCGTGTTTCTCATCGTGCGTCTGGCCACGCGAAAGGAAAAGGCTACGTAGGCTTGCAGGTGTGACCGAATCTTCCCGCCCCGCACCGACCTCCCCCGCCTCCGGCGCGGTGCTCGACGACGCCCTCCTCGGCCGCATCCGCTCCCGTGCCGCAGCGCACGACGCCGCCAACACCTTCCCGTTCGACGACGTCGCCGAACTCGCCGCCGCCGGCTACCTGCGTGCCCTGGTGCCCACCCGCTTCGGCGGCCTGGGCCTCACCCTGCCGCAGCTGGCTGCCGAGCAGTCCCGGCTGGCCGCGCACGCCCCGGCCACCGCCCTCGCGGTGAACATGCACCTGGTCTGGACCGGTGTCGCCAAGGCCATGCACGACAGGGGCGACACCGCCCTCGAGTTCGTCCTCACCGAGGCCGCGCAGGGCGCGATCTTCGGCTTCGGGGTCAGCGAACCCGGCAACGACCTGGTGCTGTTCGGCTCGTCGACGGATGCCGCACCGCAGCAAGGCGGTGGCTACAGGTTCACCGGCACCAAAATCTTCACCTCCCTCTCCCCGGTCTGGACCCAGCTGGGCACCATGGGCCTGGACAGCTCCGATCCGGCCCGGCCGCTGATCGTGTGGGCGTTCCTCGACCGCGCCGACCCCGGCATCACCCGGAAGGACGACTGGGACACCCTCGGCATGCGCGGCAGCCAGAGCCAGACCACCCTGCTGGACGGGGCCTCCGCCCCTGCCGACCGGGTGGTGCGCACCCTCCCGCCCGGACCGGTCAACGACCCGCTGATTTTCGGTATCTTCGCCACCTTCGAGATTCTGCTCTCCAGCGTGTACACCGGCATCGCCCAGCGGGCGCTGGAACTCGGGGTTGCGGCCGCGAAACGGCGCCGCTCGGCCAAGAACGACGGTCGAGCTCTCGCGCAGGATCCGGACGTCCGCCGCCGCATCGCCGAGGCGGCCCTGCTGCTGGATGCCCTATACCCGCAGATTCAGACGCTGGCCCGCGACGTCGACACCCTCGTCGACCACGGCCCGTTCTGGTTCGCCAGGCTGGCCGGCCTCAAGCACCGCAGTGTGGAGAGCGCCAAGGAGGTCGTGGACCTGATGCTGCGGGTGAACGGCGGCGCCAGCTACTTCACCGGCGACGAACTCGGCCGGCTGTACCGGGACGTGCTGGCCGGGCTGTTCCACCCCTCCACCGCCGATTCCGCCCACGCCACCGTTGCCACCGCCTGGCTCGGCCCGCTCGATGACTGAGCAGCCGCGCACGTTCCCTCCCCGCATCACCGATCCTCGAAGTGTTGAAGTTGTCCAGTTGACTGCCGTGCCCCCCTCCTCTCCCCCCACGAACACCAAACCGGTGCCCGTCGCCGCGACGACCGCACCCATCCCCAAGCAGCCCTACCGGGCGCCGCACCCCACCACCCCCCGCCCGGTCACCACCAGCATCCCGATCCTGCGCGCCGATGCCACGGGCATCGCCGCCGTGCGCGCCTACGAGGATGCGCCGAGCACCTCCACCGTCGCGGTCCCGGTCATCGACATCGCCGCGTACACCCGGTCGGTGCTCGACCTCACCATGCGGCTGGCCGAGGTGATCTTCGCCTCCGGCGCCGGAGCGGAAGACGCCACGGCGGCCATGCTCGCGCTGACTCGCGCGTACGGGCTGCGCGGCACCGAGGCGAACATCACCCACACGATCATCACGCTCACCCACGAAGACCAGTCCACCCACGAATCCATCTCCCGCAGCCGTGACGTCAAGTACCGCACCCTCAACTACGCCAAGCTCACCGCCACGTCGGAGCTCATCGCCGACCTGATCGAAGAGCCCACGGATGTGCCGGAGGCCCGCAAACGCCTGGCCACGATCGTCTCGTCGAAGCCGCAGGTGACGCTGCTGTACCGTCGGATCGGCTGGAGCCTCGTCGGCGCCGGCGCCGCCGCGCTCTTCGGTGGCAGCCCGGTCGTGATCATTGCCGCGTTCGTCGCCGGATTCGTGATCGACTTCCTCACCACCGCGCTCGACAAACGGCGGGTGCCGTTGTTCTACCAAACCGTCGTCGGCGGGGCCATCGGTCCGATCTTCGCCGCAATCGTGCCCCTGATCGATCCCGGCGCCAGTCCGTCCCTCGTCGTGGTCGCCACCATCATCATGCTCCTGGCCGGGGTGACCACCTTCGGCGCGGTGCACGACACCCTGTCGGGGTTCTACCTCACCGGCACGGCGCGGCTCATCGAGGCCCTCCTCATCACCGGTGGTCTGGTCGCCGGTGTGGCCGGCTCCTCGCTGGTCCTGGCCCGGTTCGGGCTCGACCTGGGGATCAGCGCGGATGTGCCCGCCTCCCTGGGTGTCGTGGCAATCCAGTTGGTCGCCGCGGTGGTCATCGTGGCGGGCTTCGCCCTGGGTACCCAGGTGCCGTGGCGGGCGTTCTGGGTCGTCTGCCTGCTCGGCGCCGTGGCCGAGGCGGTTTACCTGGCCGCCAGCAATGCCGGGTTCGGCCTGGTCTGGTCCTCCGGCGCGGCGGCGATGGGTGCCGGGCTCCTGGCGGCCGTCGGCGCACGCCTCGTGCGCACCCCTCCCCTGGTGATCGTCGTCTGCGCCCTGGTTCCCCTGGTGCCGGGCCTGGCGTTGTTCCGCGGGCTGCTGCAGATGGCCGACGGCGATATCAACGGGCTGCTCAACCTGCTCACCGCCGGTGCGATCGCGGTCGCCCTGGCGGCCAGCGCCATCCTGGCTCAGCTGATCGTGCAGTACGTGTGGGGCCCCGGCCGCAGCCTGCAACGTCGTTTCGTGGGTCCGCTGATGGCACTGCCCGTGCGGCTGAGCCGCAGCTCCAAGCCGGGCGCCCGCATCTAGCCCTGCACACCGGCGGCAGCGCTTCCCGCGCTGCCCCCGGTGTGCAGGTCCGAACGGCTAGTTGGGCACATCCCCCACCGCGGTCTCATCAGACACGTCTTCGTCGACGAATCGGTACGGGATGGGTTCCTCGGTCTCCCGGCCCTTGCGGTAGGTGCGGGTGATCGTCTGGCCGTTTTCGACGGCTTCGAGCACCACCACGTCCTGGTATCCCCCGTTGGCGAAATGCAGTTCAATCTCGGTGCCGGACCCGATCACGTTCGGACCGAATAGCACTGCTTTGTACGTTTCCTGTGCGCTCATGATCTCCCGGCTCTCCGTACGACTTCTCGTCCCAGCGACGAGGAGCCTCATCGCAGACAGCCTACGTCGACACCCTCCAAAGGCACAGGCCCCGCAGAGGCCCCCAATCGGGCCGTGTCGGGGGCGGCGTTCAGGCACGCCCTCGTCTCAAGATGCCCTTTGTGTCGAACCCGCGTAGGGTCAGAACATCCGTGCCGCCCAGGTTCAGGTCGAAGGAGTACACATGGCTGACAAATCACCCAAGAAGGATGCGACCAAGAAGGTCGCCGGCAAGTCCCTGAAGGAAAAGCGCGCCGACAAGCAGCTCAAGTCCGCTGAGACCGAAAAAGCCCGCAAGCGCTAACTCGTCTCCGGCCGGGCGCAACGCGCCCGGCGCACGAACCTCACCGGTGTCGCCTGCCTGCAGGCGGCACCGGTTTCGTGTGCGTCAGACCATGAAACGCACCCCCGCGGCGACAGCACCGCCGCCGGGCATGTCATCGGCCCGCACCGCGAAGATCTCCGCCCCCGACAGCAGCGCCCGCCGCAGGATCTCGTCGACGACACCGTAGGTGATGGCGTCGTCCTCCGCGCTCAGGGTGACCGCCCCGGTTTCCTCGTCGACCAGCCCCGGCACGCTCTGGTCGATGTCCACGAACAGGGTGTCGACCGCGCCGTAGGTGGCGGCTCGCGCCACGTCGCTGAGGTCGGTGACGGCCCGGCCGTGCGCGGCCCGGCGGGCCATGCGGTCTTTGAGTCCGTCCAGCTCCGCCGCGTAGAGCTCGTCCAGGATGCCGCGCGCCGCCCGCCCCAGCTCCTCGTCCGGGGTCTCTTCGGGGTTGCCGGGGATGATCGCCTCGGTGAGGTTGGGGTAGCTGTTCACCGAGCGGTAGATGCCGGCCAGGGGTTCGGCGGCGGCGAGGATCAATGGCAGGTCCACGCCGCTGAGCACCGGCCGCAGAGCCCGGTCGATCGCCCGCGCGTATTGGCGCATCCGCACCTTCTGCCCTTCGGCGCCCTGGATGCGGCCGCCCATGATGTGGCTGTCCTGGGTGCGGCCGTTGATCGAGGGCAAGCCGACCGCGTCGGCGACGTCGCTGGGCAGCCCGGGCACCGAAACCGCGTAGACCGGGCTTTCCGCGCTGATCTCCAGCAACCGTACGGAGTTCTGCGCGAGGGCGAGCACAAAAGCGGCCTGCGGGAACGTGACCGCGCGCAGCAGCGGCTTGAGGTAGAACCGGTCCGAGACCTCCAGCGCCCCGCCGAGCCGGTTTGGCAGCCGGAAGGTCCGCACGCTGTCCGGGGTGGCGAAGATCGCCAGGCTGTACGACAGTGACCGCCAGAAATCCGAGTCCTGGATGAGGTCGTCGAGGGTTTCCTGCAGTTCCTCGATGGGTCCCTTGTCGGTGCCGGCATCGCGCAGCTGTTGTACGGCCTCCGTCAGCCGGTTTTTCAGCTCCATCCTGGCCTTTTCGGACTCCTGGGGCAGCGGGCTGGTGCTGAGGTAGATCGAGACGCACGGATGTTTGCGCACCGTTGCGAGGGTGTCGACGTCGTCTCGGGTGGGTATGTCGGTGTGCAGCACGAATGGGCTCCTTTGATCCGGGTGCCCACGTGCCGCCCCCGCTCGACCGTGAGCCTCTTCTCCGGCCACTCTAACCACTCGGTTGACTTCCCATAAGGGTGTCAGCGGACTGCGCTCGCTGGCGATACCGTTGACTCGCGCGCATGAACAAGGGGGCTCCATCCGCACTCGAAATCGCACCACACTCACAACCACGGTCGCTCTGGTGGCGCTCACCGCCGCCGGCCTCACCGGATGCTCCTCGCAGGGCATCGCGGCCGAGGGTTGGCTCGGCAGGAGCCAGATCGTCGACAGCACGGAGATGGCCCTGACCGGGTGCTCCCTGATGTGTGATCCGGAGGTTGCGGGCACCATCCGTGAATCCGCCACCCCCGCCCAGGTTCGTGACCTGAGCGAGGCCGCGACGGACTACCTGTCCTCGCACGGGGGCGACGAGGTGGGCATGACCCTGACGTACGGGAAGGTGAGCTTCGAAATCGGGGGGACGCGGGATGAAACCGCCACCCTGGTCGACTTTGCACTCACGGCGTACTCTGACAGCCGGGTGTCCTCGGCGTCCGCGTATGGATCAGGCCGCCAGGTGTGGGGGCCGGAGGCCGACCTCGTGACGATGTTCCAGGAGTACGGGGGCACCGAAGATTTCGCGCTCAGCGTCCTGTCTGACAGTGGGGACGACAACCACGACACCACTTTCTCACTCAGCACGGACTCTGACCGGTGCGATACCTCTGAGTCGCTGATCGCCGAATTCGACAGGCTCCTTCGTGATCCAGCGGTCACTTCACTGAGGCTGGATCTGTGCACGAGACTCGCGGTGACCGTCACTGACGAACCGAGTGTTGACCCGATGGTCGCCCAGGTTCAGCTCTTGGCGTCCAATCCGGAGTACTCGGCGATCGAGTTCAGCGTCGCTACCGAAGAGGGCGTTCCCTACTCGATCACCGCTGAGACTCCCCAGATGGACGCTTTTTTCACCGTGCTGGACTCCACCCCCGGAGTGGCCTCTTACTCCCGCACGGACTGGGTGCTCAGCGTCGAGGTCTCCGACCCCGCACTCTTCCGCTCGGTGGCGGCAATGATCGAAGCGACACCCCTCCCCTCGTTCATCTCTGAGACCCTGGTCAGTCACGCCCAGGTGTCGGTCTACCTGAACGGTGACGGCACGTTGGCTGCCCAGTTCACCACCGCCGAATCCATCCTCGCCTCAAACGCCGCACGAGCCGCCGACCACCAGATCTCATTCGGCTCTCGGCCTCATGGCACCTTGGACTTCAAGCCGATGAATTACGACGAGGAGGCGGGGCGGGCGATCGTTGACGCCGTCATCGCCGGGGGGCTCTGGAAGACGACGAGTACGAAAATCGCGGTCCTCGGCGATTTCGTTGACTTCACGGTGACGGCGGACCCCGGGTCGAACCGCTTGGAGGTGACCAAGACCAATGAGGCGCAAGAGACCACCCGCCTCATCGAGGAGCTCGACGGCTACTGGGCCGCCCAGACCGGTCTGGGCTAGTCGCCCGGGTCGCGGTTCAGCAGCGCCGCCACGGCCGCCGCCCCACGGATCTCTGCGACCATAGTGAGGATCTCGTCGACGAGGGCGGCAGTCACCCCCGCCGTGACGATGCTGTGCGGGCCGAGCGACTCCAGGCCGTCGGCACGCACCCGGATCACCGCCCAGCCCACCTCCTCCAGGGCCGCGTCCTTCTCCCGGTCGGAGACCTCTTTGAGGCCGCGGTGCGCGGTCTTGTCGCGGCCGGGTGAGTCGTACTCGATCGCGACCTTGACGGCGGGGATGATGATGTCCGGCCACACCTCCGGCTTGCCGTAGAAGGTGCGGTTGATCCGAATCGCGTTCACCCGGTGCGGCAGAGCGATGCGATCACCCAGCAGCATCCGCAGCCTCTGTTCGGCCTGCGAGGTGCGAGTCTTCAGGCCGGGCTTCATGAACGGCACGCCGCCCTCGAACCGGGCCGCCGGGGCCCGCGCATTCCGGGCGCAGTTGGGGCAGCCAGGGCCGGTCAGGGTCTCCCGCACGCTGGCCTGGTACCGGGAGTGCCCGCGGCTGCAGATCCACTCGTAGCTTGCCCCGATGCGGGTTTCCCGCGCCAGGGCGGCCCGTCCGTTCGGGGCCACCCGGCGCAGCAGCTGGTCCCGGGAGCGCCGGGTCTCCGCGAGCAGCATGCACAGCGGGCACTGCCGCTGCACGGTGACGCGCGCCTCGGCCGCATCCGCGCCGTGCCCGCAGCGGAACCGCACGGTGGTTCCCGCCGGTGTCGCTTCCTCATTCATCCCGTTGCCCGGCTTCCGCTCTCGTGTCGTTGACCGTCACGGTAGCAACGACGACCGACAGCGGCGGCGCCTCCCCAGGCGAGGGGCGCGGTGAGTTGCGGGAGCGTGGGGGCCGAGTCAGGCGCCGGTGTGCGCTTCGATGACCGCGCGCATCCGCGGCAGTGCGAACTGGTCGGCGATCTGGATGCCCGAATGGCTGCCGAGATCCGGGTCGGCGCCCGCTGTCAGCAGGTCGACGAGGATCGGCTCGTTGTTCCGGAACACGGCGCAGGCCAGGGCCGTCTGACCCATGCCGTTCACGATGGCGGTGTCGGCACCGCGGCGCAGCAGCTCCTGGACGGTCTCGCGGTGCTGCCCGTATGCGGCCACAATCAGCAGGCTGTCGCCGCGACCGTTGACGAGGTCCAACGGCACGCCGGCGTCGAGCATCTCGCCCAGCGGGCCGGTGCGACCGTCCCTGGCGAGTTCGAAGACACCCTCGACGACGGCCGCGGGCGGCACTGTTGCCGGCTGGTCCTGCTGGGCTGTCATGGTCGTCTCCGGTCGTCTCAGACACAGGAACCGCCGGGCCCCTGCGGCTCGGCCGGTCCCGGCAGTGCCCAATTCTACCGGCGCGGCACACTGCCGCGGATGTTGACACCAACACAGAAGGACCGCAGCCCGGGGGCCGCGGTCCTTCTGTTTCAGTGGTGGAGCTAAGGAGATTCGAACTCCTGACCTTCTCATTGCGAACGAGACGCGCTACCAACTGCGCCATAGCCCCAGACTGCGTATTTACAATATCACGCGAGTGCGGCGCTTTCGAACCGTCAGCCGACGGCGCGGCGGCGGCGGAGCACCGCGTCAAGGTCGGTCATGCCGGGTTCGGTGTCACCGATGATGCCCATCTTGGCGAACCGGCTCGGCGCCGCTTGCGGGGCGGTCTTGGCGGCGGGGGCGGTGCCACGGGCGACCACCGGGCGGGTGATCGGGGTGACCTCGGACGGGGCGATCGCCTCGGCCATGGCCAGCGCGCGACGCTGCAGTTCGGCTTCGGCGGCGGCCTGGCGCAGTTGGGCGGCGGCATCCACCGACGCCATCGCGGCCTGGGCGATCGAGCCCGGCGACAGGTGCAGGGGCTTGGGCAGCGGCTGCGGGGTCCACGGGCTGGGCTGGACGACGGGGGCCTCGTCGACGAAATGCACGGGCTCGAAACGCTGGCCGCGGGCGCCGGCGGGCGCGCGACGGCCGGCGGCAGCGGCGTCGGCATCCGCTGCA
>NZ_SOFX01000035.1:0-23765 GCF_004402745.1 Cryobacterium sp. TMN-39-2 | reverse complement strand
GGCCGGCGCCGGTGCAACAGGCGGCGCCGCGGCGGGGATGACCGGAGTCGCGGGAGCGGCCTGAGCCGGCGGGGTGCGTCGCGCGGCGTCAACGGCCGGATCGGGCTCGAAGGTCGGGGTGAGGCCCCAGCGGAAACCGCCGGACGGCGCCGGGGTGGTGGCGGCAGGCGCGGTGTCACCGTCGGCCGACGCAGAATCCGGGGATGGAACCTGCGCAGCGGGCCCCGGCGGTGCGGCGGGCGGGTCTGCTGGCGGTGCGGCGGGCGGTGCAACCGGCGGAACGACAACGGGCGTGACGGGGAGGGCGACGGTCGGGGGAGAGTCGGGCCCCGCATCCGCCTTGGTGCCGGCGGCGGCCTCGGCGGCGGGCTCGGCGGCAGCCTCGCTGTCGTCGGCGTTCAGCTGAGCCGCGAGCCAGTCCAGGCCGAGGTCCTTGTCGTCGTTGCCGCCCTGCTGCTCGGGCATCAGCTCAGTCCCAGGTCCTCGAGTCCGATGGCCGCGTAGTACGGGTAGCCGGCCTCTTCGATGATTTCGCGGGCCCCGGTGCTGCGGTCCACGACCACGGCGACGCCGGCGATGATGGCGCCCACCTTGAGCAGCGCCTCGATGGCGGCGAGCGGTGAGCCACCGGTGGTGGAGGTGTCTTCGAGGACGATGACCCGCTTGCCGGCGAGGTCTGGGCCCTCGACCTGGCGGCCACGGCCGTGGTCCTTAGGTTCCTTGCGAACGACGAAGGCGTCGTAGGCCAGCCCGCGGGCGGCACCCTGGTGCAGGATCGCGGTGGCGACGGGGTCGGCGCCCATGGTCATGCCGCCGACGGCCACGACATCCGGAATGTCCTTGATGAGATCGATCATGACCTGGCCGATCAGCGGGGCGACCCTGTGGTCGAGGCTGACCTTGCGGAGATCCACGTAGTACGTGGCCTTCTTGCCACTGGTGAGGGTGAAGTCACCGTGGAAGACGGCGTCGGCCGAGATGTAGTCGATGAGTTTTCTGCGGGTATCCATCACAGGGCTACTTTAGGCCAACACGCGCCCGCGCGCCCGGTGCACGATACGGGCGTGCGCCGGTCGGGGTGATCAGAAGCTGCGAACGAACTTCCGCACGGGAACACGACCGTAGCCATCCTTGTTCACGGCAACGACGGTGCCGACGACGGCGCCTACGGCAACAAGGGAGATGAGGAGCATGAAAACGAACACGGTCGTGCCTTTCGAGGGAAGTGGATGGCCGGGCCACGCGGGCTGCTGCCCGGTAACCGACGTCTTTATCTGACCACCAACAACCATTCAGCACAATCACATTGTTTAGCAAGGACTATGTAGTCTGGCTTCATGGATGTTCAGCGCCTCGAACTGCTCCGCGAGCTCGCCGAACGCGGCAGCGTGACCGCCGTTGCGCGGGCCACCCACCGCACCCCGTCTGCGGTCTCGCAGCAGCTGAAGGTCCTCGAGCGCGAGGCCGGCCTGCCCCTCACCGAACGCAGCGGGCGCGGGCTTGTGCTCACCGACGCCGGCCGCGCGCTGGCCGCGAGCGCGACGGATATCGCGGTGGCGCTGGAGCGCGCCACAGCCGTCTGGGACACCTTCCGCAACCGGGCCACCGGCGACGTGAGCCTGGTCACGTTCCCCACCGCCGGACAGATGCTGCTGCCGGGCGCACTGCAGGACCTGGCCGACCACGACGGCCTGGCGGTGCATTGCACCGACATGGACCCGGAGCTCAGCGACTTTCCCGCGCTCACGAGCGAATACGACATCGTGCTCGCCCACAGCATGCGCGGGCAGCACACCTGGGGCGGGCGCGGCCTCACCTCGGTGCCCCTGATGACCGAACCCCTCGACGTCGGCCTGCCGACCGGACACAGACTGGCCGGTCGGGTGTCGCTGGGCGCGAGCGACGTGGTCGGTGAGACCTGGATCGGCGTGCCCCTCGGCTACCCGTTCGGACGCATCCTGCACGATATCGAACTGCAGACCGGCAGCCGCGCCCGGGTCACCCAACGGTTCGCGGACATGCGGCTGATCGAATCGTTCATCATGGCCGGGCTCGGCATCGCCCTCGTCCCCCGATACACCTCCAGCGGCGACCAGCCCGGCCGGATGGTGCTCAAGCCACTACGGGGACTCGACGCCGAACGGCAGATCGTGGCGCTGATGCGGCCCGACCGAGCCGAGCGCCTGGCCGTGCGTACCGTCGTCGAGGCGCTGCGCGCCCGGGCGGCGCAGGTGCAGGCCGAGCACGCGGCGGCGGCCGGCTGAGCCGGTACTCCAGCGGCTGGTCCTCCAGCGGCTGGTCGTGCGCCGGCGGTTAGGCTGACCGGATGGCTGACATCGAATGGACCCTGCGCTGGGAGGCCGATCTCTCGGCCGACGACCACACCGCCCTGGCGGCCCTGTTCGCGCGCTACTACCCCGAGGACCACGCCACCTTCACCGGCACCCGCAGCTGGATGGGCGCCCGCCCGGAGGCCCGCGTGATCGGTTACCACGACGGCCGGCCGGTCGCCCACCTCGGCTTCGTGCGGCGGATGCTGCGCCTCGAGTCCGGCGGGTCGCAGCTGGTCGGCGATGTGGGACTGGTCGGCGTCGATCCCGACTACCAAGGCACCGGCCTCGGCCGCCGGCTGCTCGCCGAGGCCGCCACGGCCCTGACCGGCCAGGGGCTGCCGTTCGGCTACCTCACCTGCGCTCCCGAGCTCGTCGCCTATTACGCCGGTGGCGGCTGGCGGCAGTCGCCCGGACAGGTGACCCGCATGATCGACACCCGGATGCGCCCGGAGACCTTCACCGGCCCCGCGATGGTGCTCCCGGTGGCGGCGCCGTTCAGCAAATGGCCGACCGGGCAGACGATCATCCGCGACGGCCTCGAGGTCTAAGCCCTCCGGCTGCCGACGCGCCCGGCGTCAGAGCGTGCGCACGCCACTCAGGTACCGGTCCACCACCACGTCGACGAGTGCGGCCGGGGGCTCCTCGCCCTCGACGAGGAGGGTCGCGCTGACCACGTCCGCGCCGGCGTCCTGCGACCACCTGGCGAAGGTGCCCGGTGCCAGCAGATAGCTCGCGACGACCAGGCGGGCATCCGGTGACTCACTGCGCGCGGCGGCCACGGCATCCACCAGACTCGGCGTCGCGGCGGCGATGAAGGCGACGGTGACCGGTCGGCCCAGCAGGGCGGCTAGTTGCTCGCCCGCTGTGCGGCAGTCGGCCACGGCGTCCGCATCGCTCGATCCCGCGGCGGCGAGGATCACGCGGTCTTCCGCGCGCAGGCCACTCTGGGCCAGCCGGTCGGCGAGGATGTCGGTCAGCCGGCTGTCGGGTCCGAGCGCCGCGGTCACGCCGACCTGACGCGGTTGGGCCTGGGCCACGGCGTTGGCGAGGTCGAACTTCACGTGGTACCCGGCGGACACCAGCAGCGGCACGATGACGGCGGACCGGCCGGGGCCGGCCTCGGCGAGGCACTGTGGCACATCCGGCTGCTGCACATCGATGAAACCGGCCGCAACCGGGGTGGCCGGGCTGATTGTGGTCAGCGCACGAGTCACCGCGTCGACGAGGGCCAGCACCGCGCGCTGGGCAGCGGGATCCCGGGAGCCGTGCGAGGCGAGGAGCAGGAGCGGCGCTGTGTCGCGCTGGAGTGCGTCGCTCATCACGCCGCGGCGCGGGCCGAGGCGTCCGGGGCCAGCCGCACCTGCACCGAGCCGGATTCGACCCTGGTCTCGAAGGTGGGCAGCGTGAAGTCGGCGGAGGTGAAGCACTCGCCGGTGGCCAGGTCATAGACCTGCTTGTGCAGCGGCGAGGCCAACGTCACCCGGTCCCCGTGCGAGCCGACGATTCCCCGGCACATCACGAACGAGCCGGTCGCGGGGTCCCGGTTCGAGACGGCGTACACGGTTCCGTCGGGCATCCGCACCAACGCGAGCTGCTCGCCGTCGACGATGGCCGCTTCTGCCCACAGGGGTTCGAGCTGGGAGAGTTCGCAGACTGTCGCCCATCCGGTGGTGGCGTCGGCGCTCCGCGGCGCGGTGGTGCTTTCAGTGGTCAGCATGATGTCCTCGATTCCGGCGCCGGGCCAGTGGATGCGTTCGGCACCCCCTCAGATTACCCAAGCCGGGGTCGTGATCTTCGGGACCAAGTACCCTCTTTTAGCGCGCGCGGATGTGACTTACTTGAGGGACGCCATGAGGTCGGCGCGACGGCGGACGACGCCGTCGGGATTATGCGGCCTGATTTACCCGAGAGATGCCGTAATGACACTGAACACTCCCCTGCCGACGACCAGCGAATCGGACGGCGTGCGCCGCGTCATCGTGATCGGAGGCGGCCCCGCCGCGCACCGGTTCACCGAGGCCATGGTCGCCCGCACTGTCGCGGACGGCGATTCCGCCCGGCCCGTCGACATCACCGTCATCGGCGAGGAAATCCACCTGCCCTACGACAGGGTCTCCCTCTCGCACCGCCTGAACGGTCCGGAGGACCTCACCCTGGGCGACCCGGTGTTCTGGCAGTCCGAGACCGTGCGCTACCGCGGCGGCAGCCGCGTCACCGCCGTGGACCCCGCGGCCCGGACCGTCACCCTCGACAACGGTGACGCCCTGGCCTACGACGACCTGGTGTTCGCGACGGGTTCGAGCGCCTTCGTTCCGCCGGTGCCCGGTGGCGACAAGGGTGTCGTGTACCGCACCATCGAAGACGTGGACTTCCTCGTCAGCGAGACCGCACGCCTGAAGGCGAAGTTCGGCCGGCCCGCGAACGTCACCGTGATCGGCGGCGGCCTACTGGGGCTCGAGGCCGCCGGCGGTGTGCAGCGCCTCGGCGCCAACACCACGATCGTGGATGGCGCCACCTGGCTGATGCCCACCCAGCTCGACCAGGGTGCCGGCATGGCCCTCGGCCGTCTCATCCACGGCCAGGGCATCCACCTCGAACTCGGCCACCGCCCCACCGAGATCCTCGTCGCCGAGACCGGCCAGGTACTCGGGTTGACCCTCGACGACGATCGGCAGATCAACGCCGACCTGATTGTCTGGTCCATCGGCATCCGTGCCCGCGACGAACTCGCCCGCGCGGCGGGCCTGGAGATCGGCCCGCGCGGCGGCATCGTGATCGGCGACGACTGCTCCAGCTCCGTGCCCGGCATCTGGGCCATCGGCGAGGTCGCCAGCTACGACGGCCGCTGCATCGGACTCGTCGCTCCCGCGAACGCGATGGCCGAGGTCGTGGCCGACAGGCTCAACGGCGGCCAGGCCCTGTTCCCCGGCATCGACGACGCCACCAAGCTCAAGCTCTCCGGTGTGGAGGTGGCCAGCTTTGGTGACGCCTTCGGCACCGGCGAGCGGGCCCTCGAGGTCGTCTACGCCGACCCCGCGCGTGGCCTGTACCAGAAGGTCGTCGTGTCCAGCGACGCCAAGACCCTGCTCGGCGGCATCTTCGTCGGCGACGCCTCCCCGTACCTGTCGCTGCGCCCGCTGCTCGGCCGCGAACTGCCCGCCGAACCCGGCGCGTACCTGTCCGCCTCCGGCGCCGAGCTGCCGTCCAGCTCCGACATGCCCGACGACGCCCAGCTGTGCTCCTGCAACGACGTGTCGTTCGGCACCGTGCGCGCGGCCATCCGTGGCGACCACGGCGACCCCGTCACCGAGCTCGGCGCACTCAAGGCCTGCACCCGGGCCGGCACCCAGTGCGGCTCGTGCGTGCCGCTGCTCAAGAAGGTTCTCGAAACCGAACTGACCGCCGCCGGCCTTGAAATCTCGAAGGCGCTCTGCGAGCACATCTCGATCAGCCGCAGCGAACTGTTCGAGTCGGTGCGGGTACTGCAGCTCACCTCGTTCGACCAGATCATGGAACGCTTCGGCACCGGCCTCGGCTGCGATGTCTGCAAGCCCACCATCGCCTCGATCCTGGCCTCGCAGTCCTCCGCGTACATCCTGGATGCCGGCCGTGGCGGCCTGCAGGACACCAACGACCGTGCCCTCGGCAACATGCAGAAGGACGGCAGCTACTCGGTTATCCCCCGCATTCCCGGTGGCGAAATCACCCCGGAGAAGCTCATCGCGATCGGCGAGGTCGCCGCCGAATTCAACCTGTACACCAAGATCACCGGTGGTCAGCGGATCGCCCTGTTCGGCGCCCGGCTCGACCAGCTGCCCGACATCTGGCGCACCCTGGTGGATGCCGGTTTCGAGTCCGGCCAGGCCTACGGCAAGAGCCTGCGCACGGCAAAGTCGTGTGTGGGGTCGGCCTGGTGCCGCTTCGGAGTGCAGGATTCCGTGGCGCTGGCGATCACGCTGGAGAACCGCTACCGCGGCCTGCGCTCGCCGCACAAGTTCAAGATCGGTGTCTCCGGCTGCGCCCGCGAGTGCGCCGAGGCCCGCGCCAAGGACATCGGCGTCATCGCCACCGAGCTGGGCTGGAACCTCTACGTCGGCGGTAACGGCGGCTTCCAGCCCGTTCACGCCGTGCTGCTCGCCAAGGACCTCGACGAGGAAACCCTGATCAAGTACATCGACCGCTACCTGATGTACTACATCCGCACCGCCGACCGCGTGCAGCGCACCGCCCGCTGGCAGGAAGACATCGAGGGTGGTTTCGACCACGTCCGCGACGTCGTCTGCAGCGATTCCCTGGGCATCGCCGATGACCTTGAAGCGGCCATGGCCGCCCACATCGACGTGTACGAAGACGAGTGGGCCGCCACGCTGGCCGATCCCGAGCGCCTGCGCCGGTTCCGGCCGTTCGTGAACTCCGACACCCCCGACCCGTCGCTCCTTCAGGTGATCGAACGCGGCCAGCCGCGTCCGGCCCGCCCTGAAGAACGCGACGGCACCAGCGCCGCCGGCCCCGTCCACCTGGCCGGCCTCACCATCCCGGTTCGCCGGGACGACATCGACATCCCGGTTTCCTCGGCGACCGGCGTGGAGTAGCCCGTGTCCGCCGGCCTCGACTTCTCGGGGAAACGGGTCCTCGTCGTCGGCGGGGCCCACGCGGCACGCCGTGTCCTCGCGCGGTACCTGGCCTCGGGCGCGACCGTGTACCACCTGGCCGGACCCGGCCCGCAGTCGCCGGCCGTCCGACCGGCCCCCGGGGTGCACACCCCGGTGTTTCCCCGGTCGGTCGGCGCCTGGAATGCGCTCATCGCCGCCGTCGACCTGGTCGCCGTCGTGGAGACCACTCCGCCCACCGACGCCGTGATCGCTGCGGCGTGCGCGCGGCACCGCACCTGGCTGAGCCGGGAAACCGCGGCGTCGACCGCGCCCATCGGGTCGGTCACGCTCGTCGGCGGCGGCCCCGGCCTGGAAAGCCTGCTCACGGTCGGTGCGCTCGCGGCACTGAACGCGGCCGACATCGTCTACTACGACCGGCTCGGCCCCACCGACAGGCTCGACGTCTGGGCGCCCGGCGCCGAGCAGATCGACGTGGGCAAGGCTCCCGGTCACCACGCGATCCCCCAGCGCGATGCTGAGCGGATGATGGTGGCATCCGCCCTGGCCGGCCTCACCGTGGTGCGCCTGAAAGGCGGCGACCCGTTCGTCTTCGGTCGGGGTGGCGAAGAAGTCATCGCCTGCCGCGCCGCCGGTGTACCGGTGACCGTGATCTCTGGGGTGACCAGCGCCATCGCCGTGCCGGCCGCCGCGGGCATCCCCGTCACCCACCGCGAGATCACCCGGATGTTCACGGTGATCTCCGGGCACGCGCCGATCAACGACACCGAACTGACCCACCTGGTGGGCCTGGGCGGCACCATCGTGGTCCTGATGGGAATCGGCACCCTGCAGCAGCTGGTTGCCGGCCTCACCAGGCTCGGGATGCGCACCGACATGCCCGTGGCGATCGTGGAGCGCGGTTTCGCCCACGACCAGCGCACGACCCTCGGCCGGCTGGACAGCATCGCCGCGCTCGCGGCCCACGCCGGGGTGCGATCCCCCGCCGTCGTGGTGATCGGCGACGTGGTGGCCCTGGCCGCGCACGGCGATGACACTGCCGCCGATCTCCTGCGCGAGGCCGCGACCCTGGCGACCTAGGTTCCCGCCCCGCCGACCCGACTGACCGGCCGAGTTGCTGCAAAACCCCCTGTGCCTGCTCTGAAGGAGGAACTTTGCGGCAAGTCAGCGAAGGGGATCACCGCCACTTGAATGAGGTGCTCCCGGCGATGGTGCCGCATCCCGGCACCGCGAAGGCGGCGATCCTGCCTCGCCGGCTGCGCTGCCGGGGTGGGGCGAGAACCGCCGCCTTCCTCTGCCGCCTCCGCCCGGCCCCGGGCGGGAGGCGGTCAGGCTCTACCGTGCGACGCCCGGGTTCGGCGCGACAGGGAGTCGACGATGACCGCAAGCAGCAGCACCGCGCCGGTGATCATGTACCGGATCGACGAGTCCAGGTTGAGTAGGGTCAGGCCGCTGGAGATCGACTGGATCACCAGGATGCCCAACAGCGCTGAGAACGCGCTGCCGCGGCCGCCGAAGAGGCTGGCGCCGCCGATCACCGCGGCGGCGATGGCGTTGAGGTTGGTGTCGCCGCCGCCCGAGCCCTGGTTGGCTGCCGCCAGCCGGCCCGCGGCGAGGATGCCGCCCAGGGCCGCGAAGGTGGAGCACAGCACAAAAACCGTGAGGTAGACCTTGGTGACGTTGATGCCGGACCGCCGGGCAGCCTCCACATTGCCGCCGACCGCGTACACCGACCGGCCCCAGCGGGTGCGGGTGAGGAAGAAGTTCATCACCACGACGAGCACCAGGAACAGCACGAATGTCGCGCCGACACCGCGGGTCTGGTTGAGGTACCAGGTGGGCACGGCGAGCACCAGCAGCAGGAACACGCTGCGCACCACGATCGAGGTGGCCGGCACGGCCGAGAGCCCCGCCGCCGCCCGCCGGTTCGCGGTGACGAGCAGTTGCGCCGCATAGGCCAGTGCCGTCAGTATCACCAGCACGTAGGAGAGCCAGTCGGGCAGGAACCACTGCTGGGCGAACTGCACGATCCAGGAATCGAACGGGATGTTGATCGACCCCGTGGAGCCGAGCACCCACAGCTGCAGCCCGAGGAAGCCGAGCAACCCGGCCAGGGTGATCACAAAGCTGGGTACCCCGAACCGGGTATACAGGAACCCGTACAGCAGGCCGATGACCACACCGGACAGCAACGAGGCCAGCAGGGCGACCGGCAGCGGCCAGCCCAGGTTGACAAAACCGACCGCGAGGATGGCCGCGGACAGGCCGCTGACCGACCCGACCGACAGGTCGATCTCGCCCAGCAGCAGCACCAGCACGATGCCGATGGAGATGGTGCCGACGGCCGCGCACTGCAGGGTGAGGTTGACCAGGTTGGTGCTGGAGAGGAAGTTTGGGTTGAGCAGGGAGAACGCCACCCAGATCACGATCAGGCCGATCACAACGGGCAACGAACCGATGTCACCGGAACGTACCCGCCGACCGAAGGCGCGCACCGCACCGCCGATGCCGTGCTGCTGGATGAGGCGCTCGTCCTGCAGGTCGGCGGCCACCGCGGCGAGGCGCACGGTTTCGGTGGGCGGCGCCGCCGGTTCGGGCGGGCTGGACTGTGGGGGCGATGTCGGGGTCGTCATGGCCGGGCCTCCTCTGGGGGTGCAACATCAGGGGGTGCAACGTCAGGGGATGGAACAGCGTCATCCGCGGCCTCCGGAGAGCCGACCCGGGCTTGGGCGCGCCGGGTGACGGCGTTATCGGAGGCGCCGGTGATGGCCGCGATGATGTCTTCGTAGGTGACATCGGCCACCTTGAATTCACCGTTGTTGCGGCCCAGACGCAGCACCACGATGCGGTCGGCGACGGCCTGCACATCCGCCATGTTGTGGCTGATCAGCACCACGGCCAGGCCGCGTTCACGCAGCCGCTCGATGAGGTTGAGCACCTCGGCGGTCTGGGCCACACCCAACGCCGCGGTGGGCTCGTCGAGGATCACGATGCGCGGGTCGCCGATCAGCGAACGGGCGATGGCCACGGTCTGGCGCTGACCGCCAGACAACGACGCCACCGGGATACGCACCGAGGGGATGCGTGCCGACAGTTGCCGCAACAGCTCCCAGGAGCGCTTCTCCATCTCGACCTCGTTGATGGTGCCCCGGCCGAGTTCGTGGCCGAGGAACAGGTTGGCGACCACGTCGAGGTTGTCGCACAGGGCCAGGTCCTGGTAGACGGTGGCGATGCCCAACGCGCCGGATTCAGCCGGGTTGTTGATCGTGACCGATTTGTCTCCGTCGGTGATCGTGCCGCCGTCCTTGGGGTGCACGCCGGCGAGGATCTTGATCAGGGTGGACTTGCCGGCACCGTTGTCGCCGACCAGCGCGACCACCTCACCGGAGTAGATGTCCAGGTCGATGGCGGTGAGGGCTTGCACGGCGCCGAAGTTCTTGTCGATCCCGCGCATGGAGAGCACGAGTTCGCTGGTGGGTGCGCCCTGCACGGGTTCGGGGGAAAGCACGGTCATTGTGATTCCTCTGTTTGCAGCCGCTGGCTGTTGGAGCCGGTGGGCCGACCGGGAGTCGAATCGTGGGTAGGACTCCCGGTCGGCGTCTGGGGCACCGCCTTACTGCAGGCCGGCGGCCGCGCAGGCGTCCGCGTATTCAGCGGTGCAGATCTCGTCGACGGTGTAGAAATCGTCGGCGATCACGGTGTCGGCAATGTTGTCGACGGTGACGACGACCGGGGTGAGCAGGGTCGCGGGGATGCCGTCAATCTCGGTGTCTCCCTCCGGCGTTTCGCCGCGGGCCAGCTGGTCGGCCACCTCGGCAGCCAACTCCGCTTCCAGTTTGATCGCCTTGTAGACCGTCATGAATTGGTCGCCGGCGACGATGCGCTGGATGCCGGTGAGCTCGGCGTCCTGACCGGTGACCGGGGGGATCGGGTCGACTCCGGCGGCCCGCAGTGCCGCGATGGCGCCGCCTGCCGTACCGTCGTTGGCCGCGTAGACGCCCGAGATCTGGTCACTGAACTGACCGATCTGGCCGGCCGCGAAGGTCTGAGCCTCCTCGGCACTCCAGTCCGGCGTGTCGAACTCGGCCAGGATCGGGATGCCGCTCGCGTCGATGACCGAGTGGGCGCCTTCCTTGAACAGCGTCGCGTTGCCGTCGGTGGGCGACCCGTTGATCATGATGATGCCGGTGGTCGTACCGTCGGCCTGGAGCCGCTCCACGAGGGCCTCACCCTGGAGAACACCGACCTGTTCGTTGTCGAAGGAGATGTAGTAAGCGATCTGGCCACCCTCGATGAACCTGTCGTAGGCGATCACCGGAACGTCCTGCGCGGCGGCGTTCGCGACGATGCTGGCTGCCGCCGCACCGTCGACGGGGTCGAGAACCATGACCTCGATGCCCTCGGTGAGGGCGGATTCAGCCTGCTGTTGCTGCTTCGAGGCATCCTGGTCGGCGTTGGCATAGACGACTTCGTAGTCGCCCAGGGTCGCCAGATGTTCTTCGAACAGCGGGCGGTCGAATTTCTCGTACCGGGCCGTCTGGGATTCGGGGAGGAGCAGGCCGATCTTGATGGCGTCGCCGGACCCGCCGCCGTCGTCGCTGCCGCCGTCGTCGCCGGTGGTGCACGCGGTCAGAGCACCCGCGGTAGCGATCAATGCGATCGACAGGAGCGCGAACCTCTTCCTGGGTTTTCTCATGATGTGCCTCCTACTGTGACCACCCTCGTTGGCGGTGTAACGAGCATGGCCCCGGTGCCAAATGCCGTCAAGGCTTGAACTCAAGAGGCCAGACCGCCCCTTTCGGGCGATATTTGCGGGGCCAGACCGGGCAGGATGCCACCGATCCCCGGCAGGATATCGGGGGCCGGGGCGGCCGCCACGGTGCGGATCGGGCCGTCGGTGCGGCCCGCCGTGATCTGGGCGCGATCGATGGCGAAGAGCACCGCGCCGAGCAACTCGGCCCGCTCCCCCAGCTCGCCCTTGACTACCTCGGGCACCCCGGCTGCAGTGGCCAGGGTGGAGCGTTCCAGAGCGTGCCGCAGGGGGCTGAGCAGCATCTCGCCGGCTTCGGCCAGCTCACCGCCGACCACGATGCGGTGCGGGTCGACGAGGTTGCTCAGACCCGCGAGCGCGATACCCAGGTGCCGGCCGGCATCGGCGATCACCCGGCGCGCCAGGGCCTCGCCCGCCTCGGCGCGCAGCACGACGTCGCGCAGCTTGACCTCGCCGTGGCTGCCGGGGAACTTCGCGGCCAGCGCCGAGGCTCCCACCAGGGTCTCCAGGCAGCCGCGGTTGCCGCATCGGCAGACCAGGCCCTGCTCGTCGAGGGTGACGTGACCGATCTCTCCGGCCTTGCCGCTACCGCCGCGATAGACCCGGCCATCCACGATCAGGCCGGCGCCCACGCCGTGCGACAGACGCAGATAGGCCGCCTGCCGGACGCCCTGGGCCGCGCCGATGCGGTACTCCGCGAGTGCACCGAGGTTGGCCTCGTTGTCGACGAACACCGGCCGGTGCAGCCGCGACTCGAGTTCTTCGGCGACGGGCACCCCGTCCCAGCCGCGCAGCAAGCCGGCGGTGGCGATGAGGCCGGTACGCGGGTCGACAGGCGCGGCCAGACCCACCCCCACCGCGAGCACCTCGTCGAGGCCGGCGCCCACCGACTCGGCCATGTCCCGGATGAGCAGCATCACCCTGTCGAGTTCGCTGTCGGCGCGGTGGTCGCGGGCCAGCGGCAGCATCCGCTCGGCCAGCACCTGGTGGCCGGCGTCGGCCAGCGCCAGCCGCAGTTGCCGGTTCGCCACGTGCAGGCCCACCACCAGGCCCAGTTCCCTGGCGAGGGTGACTCGCACCGCGCGACGGCCGCTGCGGGACGTGGGCGTGGTCGCCAGCACCCCGGCGGCGGCCTGCTCCTTGACGATGTTGGACACCGTGGCCGGCGACAGCCCGGTGACCGCGGCCAGTTCCACCTGGGTGAGGGCGCCGTGGTGGGTGATCGCGTCGAGGATGCGGGCGCGGTTGGCCTCACGCAGGGACGACTGCGACCCGGGATTGCGGCGGCTGCTCACAGGAGACACGATACTGCCGAGACCACCAGGACGGGCAAGCTTTCGCGCCGGGCGGTATTCCTGGACGTCCGGCGAGTGAAACGGACACGCAAGCCAAACAGGACGAGTCACCGCTGGCGGCTGTCGACCCGGACGTCGCGGAGAAGGTGAAGGTGGCGCCGGGCACGGGCGGACCGGACGATTTCGGGGACGTGGAGGTCAACGAGGAAGACATCAACCTTCCGCCGTTCGGCGAGCACGTTGAGCCGCCGGACTAACCGGCCCACCGCACCGGCGGTGCCCCGCTAGCGCACCGCGTCAGCGAGAGCCCCGCCCAGCCACCGCTCGACCTCACGCTGCGATCGCAGCCTCACGACGACGAGGTGGGGGTGCGCAAGTTCCAGCGCCGGCACCCGTTCGTCGTATTTCCGCCGGGTCGAGATCGCCCACCGCACGATGTGCTCACGGTCACTGAGCAGCGTGCGGATGGGTGGCTCGACGTTGCCGTTCCACAACTCCTCGCGGCGAACCCGGCGGCGGATGGTACGGCGGATCACCCGGGGAAGCGTGACGCGCAGAACGGCAGATCGAGCCACACGAGCAGATCGGCACGTTCGGCAAGCACCTCGCGGGCGGCGCTGTACTGCCATTCGGTCGTCCATGACTCCGCGGCGATGAAACCGCGCACATCATCGGCGAATTCCGGCCGGGGCACCCACTTCGGGCCGTGGAACAGCGCGTCGATCTCCGTGTGTGCGCCCCCGGTGATCACGGCGATCCGCGCGGCGAGGGTGGTTTTGCCCGTACCGGGCACCCCGGCAACCAGCACTCGGCGGGGCCGAAGCGGAAGGGCACCGTCGGCGGAGGCCATGGCCGTCCGACTCATCGCGGGCGCACCGGTCAACGCCTGATGGGTTTCCACTGCGGCGGGTCCTGGACGGTTCGCTGGGGCACGATGCGAGGGAGCACTCGGTGCAGCCGGACCGAGGACCTGAAGTACAGGAAAGCCAGCAACGCATCAGCGATCACACCGAGCACGCCTGCGAGTGCCACGTCGGTCGCCCCCGTGGCGACCGAGAACATCCAGTTGGCGACGCTCAGGACCAGCAACGATCCGACCACGAAGCCGGCCCGTGGTCGCGAGGTCATCCGCCACCAGGCGCGTGGCGGCTCAACCGGCTCGTCTGCACCACGGAAGGACCGCACACCACCGAAATAGAGGAGCAGGTACAGCAGGATGCCCTCCACCGCAAAAATCGGATTCGTGACGGTGTGCGGAAAGGCCGCGCTGTTGAGTGCCAAGACGGTCAGACCGGCGGCAATGTAGGCGACCTTCCACCGCGTCTTTCGGATGCGAAGCATGGCCAGAGCCTATGCCCAATGCCACAGCTCACTGGGACGATTCAGGCTGCGGCAATTCGTGCAGCCGCATCGCAATTGGGACGTGTGCGGTGGAGCTCGGCTTAGAGCGTGTCGACGGCAGCCCGTTCGACGGCAAGACCCGCGTGGTAGCGGTCCAGGTAGTCGGCGAAGCCGGCGACGTCGACAGGGTCGGGGGCGACGGTCTCGAATTCTTGCCCCACGAACACTCGCTCACGCAGGTACCCGTCCAGGTCGAGGTCGACGCCGGATGCTGTGGCCGCCGTGTAGGACGCCAGGACCGCGATGCCCCAGGCGCCGCCCTCCGATGCCGTCTCGGCGACCGAGACCGGGGCATCCAAGGCGCCGGCGAGGAATCGCTGGGCGACACCGGCGGTGCGGAAGAGCCCACCGTGCGCGAACATCGCGTCGAGTTCGACGCCCTCCTCGGCGAGAACGCGCATGCCGAGGCTGAGCGTGCCGAACACTCCGTAGAGCTGCGCGCGCATGAAGTTGGCGAGGGTGAGCCGGCTGTCGGGGGTGCGCACGAAGAGCGGCCGCCCCTCGGTGAGGCCGGCGATGGGCTCGCCGGCCAGGTGGTTGTAGGCCAACAGGCCGCCGGCATCCGCGTCACCGTCGAGCGCCTCACGGAACAGGGCGTCGAATACCGCGTCGCTGGCAACGGGGTTACCGCTGGCCGCGGCGAAGCGGCCGAACATCCCGGCCCACGCGGCGAGCTCGCTTGCCCCGTTGTTGCAGTGCACCATCGCGACGGGATCGCCGGCCGGGGTGGTGACCAGGTCGAGTTCGTGGTGCACCTTTTTGAGGGGGCGCTCGAGCACAACCATCGCGAAGATGCTGGTGCCGGCGCTGACGTTACCGGTGCGCGGGGCGACGGAACAGGTCGCGACCATGCCCGTGCCGGCGTCGCCCTCGGGCGGGCACAGCACGGCGCCTGGCCGCAGGGCACCGGTCGGGTCGAGAAGGGCCGCGCCCGCCGCCGTGAGCTCGCCTGCCGGCTGGCCGGCCACCAGCACGGTGGGCAGGAGTGCGGCCAGGTTGAGGTCGGGAGCGGACTCGGCGACCAGACCGTCGTATCGGGCGAGGAGCTCGGCGTCGTAGTCCGTGGTGGCGGCGTCGATGGGGAACATGCCCGAGGCATCGCCGACGCCCAGGACCTTGCGGCCGGTGAGCTGCCAGTGCACGTAGCCGGCGAGGGTCGTGATGAAGTCGAGCTGCGCCACGTGCGGCTCGTGGTCGACGACCGCCTGGTGCAGGTGCGCGATCGACCAGCGCAGCGGAATGTTCACTCCGAACAGCTCGGTCAGCTCGGTCGCCGCGGGACCTGTGGTGGTGTTGCGCCAGGTGCGGAACGGAACCAGCTGCTCGCCGGCGGCGTCGAACGCTAGATAGCCGTGCATCATCGCCGAAACGCCGACAGCACTGTAGCTTTCCAGGCGAACCCCGTACTGCTTTTCGACATCGGCGACGAGGGCAGCGTGAGCGGCCTGGATGCCCGTCCACACGTCTGCCAACGAGTACGTCCAGACCCGATCGACGAACTGGTTCTCCCACTCGTGGCTGCCGACGGAGAGGACGTCAGCCGGGTCCTCGCCGATCAGGCAGGCCTTGATGCGGGTCGACCCCAGCTCGATCCCCAGGGACGTCCGTCCGCTGAGAATTGCGGTCCGGGCGGCGTCGAGTGCATCGTTGCTAGTCATATCTCGATTATGGCGGATGGCCGGGCACCTTTTGCAACGTTGTGAATCGCCGCCAGGTATTCGGCGTGAAGCTCCGGTTGACGCGGGTGGGGCAGGCGGTCGGGTGTCCGTTAGGCGACGGCCTTCTCCAACAGCTCGACGAGTCGCCTCTGGTCCTCGGCGGTGAGCTTGGTCACCGCGAATGAGGTGGGCCAGAGGTTTCCGTCGTCGAGGTTGGCGTCCGGCTGGAAGCCGATGGTGGCATAGCGCACCTTGAATTTGGCGGCGCTCTGGAAAAAGACCACCACCTTGCCGTCGGAGTCCGTATACGCCGGCATGCCGTACCAGGTCTTGGCACCCAGGTCGGTGTTCTCCTTCACCAATCGGTGCAAAGTCTCGGCCAGTTCCTGGTCGGTGCCGGACATCTCGGCGATCGACGCCAGGCACGCGGCTTCGAGGTCGGCGCCCAGTTTTGCGGCCTTGGCCTCTGCCGCGGCCGCCCGCATGGCGGCCTTCTCCTCTTTGCTGAAGGTTTCGCTCACGATCTGTTCCTCACTGGTCAAGGTTGCGTCTCTGGCACCCACTGTAGAAGCAACCCGGCAGGTGTGCTTCTTCGATCCTGCTCGGCGGGCGCGAATGGGGCACCGGCGCATCCGGTGTGCCTGACTCAGGGACCGCCGAGCCAGCTGTCGATTCGATGGTGGTCCGGGGCGAACCCGTGGCCGACACCCCAGAGCACAGCCTGGGTACGGCTGGCGACCCCGATCTTGCCGTAGACGCTGCGGATATAGGACTTCACGGTGTTGGGACTGAGGTAGGTGAGCGCGGCCACCTCGGCGTTACTCTTGCCCTGGGTGATGAGCGCCAGGATCTCGGATTCACGGTCTGTGATTCCTTCGCGACGCCCGGGCCAGTCCAGTCCGGGAGCGCTGCCCGCTCGCTTCGGCGGATCGCTCACCACGATCTCACCGGCGTGCACCGACTCCAGGGCCGCGACCAGGTCGCGGGCGGGCAGCGTCTTCGACAGGTAACCGCTGACGCCCCGCTCCAACGCATCATCGATGAGCGAGGGCTGGAAATTCCAGGTGTACACGACGACGCGACGGGCTCGCGGGTTTCGCACGAGGGCCGTGAGCTCGGACAGATCGGACTCGGGCTGGGCGAAGGTGTCGTACAGCACGATGTCGGTTGTGTCGGAGAGAGCCGCATTCGCATCGATCTCCGCAACAAGCACACGATCCCGATAGTGATCGAACATGTGCGCCAGGCCCTTCAGCACGATGTCGTAGTCATCGACCAGGGCGACAGTCACGGGCTGGGTCGAAGACATAGTAGGACGCTACAGCTTCTGCCGGCCCGGCAGTTACACCCCTAGGGGTGTGCCGCCGCCTCCTTCTGGGTGATTTGCTGTTTATCGCCCAGCAACCGCTGGTCACATCGAAGGCTCAGCCCCATCAAACAGGAAGGAGACCACAATGCTTGGTCTCATCATCAGCCTCATCGTCGTCGGCATCATCGCCGGCGCCGTCGCCCGCCTCGTCGTGCCCGGTCGGCAGAACATTAGCATCCCGATGACCATCGTGCTGGGCATCATCGGTTCCTTCGTCGGCGGGTTCCTCGGCTTCCTGATCTTCCAGCACGACCCCATGGACGGCTTCTTCCAGCCGGCCGGCATCATCGGATCCATCATCGGCGCGATCATCGTGCTCCTGGTTTACATCCGCGTCAGCAATCGGCGCAGCGTTCAGCACTAGCCGGTCTCCCGGTGGCCGCCACCTGGCAGGTCACCGGGGCCGCATGCAGGGAGCGCAACCCTGACAGGCCCGGCGGAGGATGATGGCATCAACGCTTGGCGAGCCGGGTCGCCAAGCCCGGGTAACCGACCACAATGCCGTCGGAGTCGACGGTCAACTCGACCTGATCGTCACCACCGGCGCCGCGGTACCGGACCCGGCCGGGCGTCGACGAGGCATACACCTGGTCGCTCCGAATCACCCGCAGGGACGGTATCTCGATCCAGGCCATCACCAGCGCGGTCTCCGGCACGTTCCCATTCAGCAGCCGCAGGCGCCGGATCGGCATGGTGTTCGTCACAGGGCACAGGCCGATGTCGCAGTCGAGCGCACCGTCGATGCTGCCTGGTTCCGCAAGGCCGGCGGGCGGAAGACCGGCATCGCCCTGCACCTGGGTCACGGCTGCCCAGTGGTCGTTCTGATCCCGGGTCAGCGCGAGTGAACGCATCCAACCGGCGCCGTGCGCACTGATGTCGACCGTCAAGGTGCACCAGGCATCGGTGGCGTCCAACGACCAGGCGGTGGCATAGCCGACCGTGACCGAGGTTCCCTCGGCCTTCAGGCCGCTCTCCCCGATCTCGATCAACGCCCGATCGATGCGGTCAGGGTCGTCCTGCCCTCGCCAGGCCACATCCGATTGCTTCATGCGCCCATGTTGCCTGGGTGACGCCGGCACGTAAAGGCGGACTTCTTCACCAATCGCCGTTCCAGGTGTACCCAAAACGCAGCGTGTCGGGAAGAAGTCCGCCTTCACGTACTGGGCTAGGTGTTCTGCGGAAAGCCCAGGTTGATGCCGCCGTGGCTGGGGTCCAGCCAACGGGCGGTGACGGCCTTCTCCCGGGTGTAGAAGTTGATGCCGGCGGGGCCGTAGGCCTTGGCGTCGCCGAACAGGGAGTCCTTCCAGCCACCGAACGAGTGGTAGGCCACGGGCACCGGGATCGGCACGTTGATGCCGACCATGCCCACCTGCACCTCGTGCTGGAAGCGCCTGGCTGCGCCGCCGTCATTGGTGAAGATGGCGGTGCCGTTGCCGTAACGGCTTGCGTTGATGACGGCCACGCCGTCGGTGTAGCTGGCCACCCGCAAGACACTCAGCACCGGGCCGAAGATCTCGTCCTTATAGACGGCGGAGTCCAGGCTGACCTTGTCGAACAGGGTGGGGCCGAGCCAGAAGCCGGATGCCTCGCCGTTCACCTCGATGCCGCGACCGTCGATCACGACCTCCGCGCCATCGGCCAGGGCGATGTCGATGTAACCGGCGACCTTATCGCGGTGCGCCTCGGTGATCAGCGGGCCCATGTCGCAGCCGCGCATGCCGTCGCCCACTTTCAGTCCCTTGACGCGGTCGGCGATCTTGGAGATCAGCTCATCGGCGACGGGTTCGACGGCCACGATCACGCTGATGGCCATGCAGCGCTCCCCCGCCGAGCCGAAGCCGGCGTTGACGGCGGCATCCGCGGCGAGGTCGAGGTCGGCATCCGGCAGCACCAGCATGTGGTTCTTGGCGCCGCCGAGGGCCTGCACCCGCTTACCGTGGTGGGCGGCGGTCTCGTAGATGTACTTGGCGATGGGGGTGGAACCGACGAAGGAGATGGCCTGCACGTCGGGGTTGACCAGGAGCGCGTCGACGGCCTCCTTGTCGCCGTGCACGACATTGAAGACACCGTCGGGCAGGCCGGCCTCGGTAAGCAGCGCGGCGAGCCAGTTGGCGGCGGACGGGTCCTTCTCGCTGGGCTTGAGCACAACGGTGTTGCCCGCGGCAATGGCGATCGGGAAGAACCAGAGCGGCACCATGGCCGGGAAGTTGAACGGGCTGATGATGCCGACCACGCCGAGCGGCTGGCGCAAGGTGTACACGTCGACGCCGGAGGAGACGTTCTCGGAGAACTCGCCCTTGGACAGGTGCGGCAGGCCGAGCGCGAACTCGACGACCTCGAGGCCGCGGGCGATCTCGCCGAGGGCGTCGGAGGTGACCTTGCCGTGCTCATTGGTGAGGATGTCGGCCAGCTCGCCCTTGCGCGCATTGAGGAGCTCGCGGAAGGTGAACATGACGCCCTGGCGCTTGGCAATGGAGGCGTCCCGCCAGGCGGGGTACGCGGCCTGGGCCGACGCGACAACGGTGTCCACATCGGCGGCGGAGGCCAGGGAGACCAGGCGCTGCACTGCGCCGGTGGCGGGGTTGTAGACGGGGGCGGTGCGCGTGGAGCTTCCGGCGCCTGGGGCGCCGTCGATCCAGTGGGTGAGGACGGGAAGGTCGTTCATGTCAGTCGATTCTGTTGGGGTGTTGTCCGTTGATCGAGCTTGTCGAGATCCGGTGACCGTGTCTACGTTGTGAGATTTGGTCGCGGGTCTCGACAAGCTCGACCAGCGATGGGCTGTTAGAGAAGGTCCAGGGAGAGGACCTCGTCGTAGATGGCCAGGGCCTCGGCCACCTCGGAGTCGGTCACGACGCAGGGCGGCACCACGTGGATACGGTTGTCCATGATGAAGGGCAGCAGGTTGCGGGCCAGTAGCTCGGTCTTGATGCGGGCCATCACCGCCGGCGGCACGGGCGCCCTGCTCTCCGGGTCGGCCACGAGCTCGATCGCCCAGAAGACGCCCTCGCCACGCACCTCCCCGATGATCGGGTGCTTGGCCTTGAGTGCCGCCAGCCCCGGGCCGATGGCCTCGGCGCCGATCCGGGCGGCGTTGGCCACGATGCCCTCCTCCGCCATGGCGTCCAGCGCGGCGACGATCGAGGCCATCGCCAGCGGATGTCCGCTGTAGGTGAGCCCGCCGGGGAACACCGTGTCGTCGAAGTCCGCGGCGATGGCGTCCGAGATGATCACCCCGCCGACGGGCACGTAACCGGAGTTGACGCCCTTGGCGAAGGTGATCAGGTCGGGCACCACGCCGGTGCCGTCGAACGCGAACCAGCGTCCGGTGCGGCCGAAGCCCACCATCACCTCGTCGAGGATCAGCATGATGCCGTACCGGTCGCAGAGTGCGCGCACCCCGGCGAGGTAGCCCGGCGGCGGCATCAACACCCCGGCGGTGCCGGGGATGGACTCGAGCAGCACGGCCGCGATGGAGGTGGCACCCTCGCTCTGGATGACCCGCTCCAGGTGGTGCAGGGCCCTCTCGCATTCCTGCTCGGGCGTCGTCGCCCAGAATTCGCTGCGGTAGAGGTACGGGCCGAAGAAGTGCACGTGTCCGCGGGCGAACTCGTTGGGGATGCGGCGCCAGTCGCCGGTGGCGACGATGGCAGCGCCGGTGTTGCCGTGGTACGAGCGGTAGGTGGAGAGCACGGTGTCGCGGCCGGTGTGCAGCCGGGCCATCCTGATGGCGTTCTCGTTGGCATCCGCACCGCCGTTGGTGAAGAAGACCTTGTTGAAGCCGTCGGGTGCCCGGTCTACGATGCGTTTGGCGGCCTCGCCGCGGGCCAGGTTGGCGGTGGACGGCGCGATGGTGGTGAGCAGCTGCGCCTGCTCGATGATGCCCTTGATCACGGCCGGATGCTGGTGGCCGATGTTGACGTTGACCAGCTGACTGGAGAAGTCGAGGTAGCTGCGCCCGTCGTGGTCCCAGACCCGGCAGCCGAGGCCGCCGGCGATGACGAGGGGCTTCAGTGCCCCCTGGGCGGACCAGGAGTGGAAGACGTGGGCGCGGTCGAGTTCGGNGACGAGGGGCTTCAGTGCCCCCTGGGCGGACCAGGAGTGGAAGACGTGGGCGCGGTCGAGTTCGGTGGTGCGCTCGTTCAGCCCGGGCTTCGTGTCGGTGGTTGTGCCGGTGTCGATGTCGGTCACGATGTTGTTCCTTCTGCTCTGTGCCCCGCGGGTACCGGAGCGGTGGTGCACCGGGCGGCTGCGCTCGGCAGCCGCCCGGTGCGGAGGTTGTTTTACTCGCCGCCCTCCTTGAGGGTGACGTCGATCGGAGCCCAGTCGGCGCCCATGACGTCGACTCCCTCCTCGGTCAGCTCATCCAGGGCCTGTTGCACGTACTCGTTGGAGTACGCGGTTTCGGGCGGGTCTGTGGTGATGATGGTGCCACCGGTTTCGTTCTTGGTGTTCATGGCGATGTCGACGGTGTTGGCCCAGGCGGCCTCGTCGATCAGGCCGACGCCGTTCGTGGACGGGAAGATCAGCTTGCTGACCTCGTTGGTCATCCACAGCTGGTGCCCGGCGGGCAGGGCCGAGCCGGCATCGGCCACGATGGTCGCGGCGTCTTCGGGGTTCTCGGCGGCGTAGATCCAGCCCTTGATGGAGGCCTTGATGAACTTCACGGTCTGGTCGGCGTAGGCCTCGTCGTCGGCGAGCTTGTCGGTGTTGGCCCAGATGGCGTCCTGGAGCATCGCGGTGCCCTCCTCGTTCCAGTCGATGACGTTGAGGTCCTCTGGCTGGTAGAGCTCGCCGGTGTCGGGGTTGATGGTTTCCAGCACCTGGGCGTATTCGTTGTAGGTCATCGCCTGGGCCGCGTCGATGTCACCGGCGAGGAAGGCGTTCATGTCGAAGGCCTGCTGCACGAGGCTGATGTCGCCGACCTCGACGCCGGCCTGCTGCATGCCGGCGAAGAGTTCCCACTCGTTGCCGTAGCCCCAGCTGCCCACGTTCTTGCCGGCCAGGTCGGCCGGGCTGGTGATGTTCTTGTCAGTGAACGAGATCTGGGTGGTGGCGCTGCGCTCGAAGATCTGGGCGACGTCGGTGATGTTGGCACCCTGCTCGATGGAGCCGAGCACCTTGGGCACCCAGGAGATGGCGTAGTCCACGTCGCCGGACGCGAGCACGTCCTGCGGAACGATGTCGGCGCCGCCCTCCTCGATGGTCACGTCGAGGCCTTCCTCCTCGTAGTAGCCCTGGTCGACGGCCGCGTAGTAGCCGGCGAACTGGGCCTGGGCCACCCACTGCAACTGCAGGGTGACCGGGGTGAGGTCGCCGCCAGCGGAGTCCTCGGTCGGTGCGGTATCGCCGGAGGCGGTGCATCCGGTGAGAACGAGGGCGCTGGCCGCCGCGACGGCGCCGGCCGTTGTGAGCCATCGAGTGCTGTGTTTCATGGGTTCCTCCTGAGGTACTGCTGCGGGGGTGCTGTGTCGGGATGCTGCGGTGCGGGATGGTCATGCGGTGGGGGCGCGGCGGCTGACCAGTTTTTCCAGGCAGAGAGCCGCGCAATAGAAGAGGAGTCCGAGGATGATGGAGCCGAGCACGTAGGCCCAGGCCAGCCCGTAGTTACTGCTGGACGCGGCCGAGGTGATCGACTTGCCCAGGCCCCCGACCGGGCCGCCGAAGTACTCGGCGATGAGGGCGGAGATCACGGCGAGCGAGGACGCAATGCGCAGGCCCGTGAACACGAACGGCACCGCGGTGGGCAGGGTGACGGTCTTGGTGGCCTGCCAGCTCGAGGCGGCGTAGGAGCGCATCAGGTCGCGGTGCACCGGGCGCACCATCCGCAGCCCTTTGAGAGTGTTGAAGTAGACCGGCACGAAGACCGCCAGCGCGGCCACGAGCTGCCGGGCGGTCTCGGCGTTGGCGCCGAACATCGTGTAGAGCACGGGCGCCAGCGCGACGATCGGC
This sequence comes from Cryobacterium sp. TMN-39-2, assembly GCF_004402745.1. NCBI lineage: Bacteria > Bacillati > Actinomycetota > Actinomycetes > Micrococcales > Microbacteriaceae > Cryobacterium > Cryobacterium sp. TMN-39-2. The sequence goes on along the minus strand of NZ_SOFX01000035.1, from coordinate 379 downwards.
ACCACGGCGACGGCGGCGACGATGGGGGCGGCCATCTCGTCGAAGATCCCCACCAGGGCCGAGAGGATGGCCAGCAGCACACCCACGATCGCGCCGAGCACCAGGCCGATCAGGGCGTTGCGCCCGGTGACGACCGAGCCCCCGACGACGTTCTGCAGGTTGGTGATGAACTGCTCACCGATCGCGAAGGGCCCGGGGAGGATGAACGGCTTGATCGCCAGCACGGTGACGACGCCCTGCCAGAGCAGGATCGCGGCCACGCCGAGCAGCACCGGTGGCAGCACGGTGCGGGCCAGGCCGGAGCCCGATGCGCCCGGCCGGCCCGGCCCGGCCTGCGCAGCCACGCGCGTGCTCGCGCCGGCGCTCATCGCGTCTCGAC
>NZ_SOFX01000031.1:0-69635 GCF_004402745.1 Cryobacterium sp. TMN-39-2 | reverse complement strand
GCATCGCCACCATCACCGTCAACACCAAGTAACACCCCCGCACCACACGAAAAACGGCCGAGCACCAGCTCGGCCGTTTTTTCGCGCCACAAGCACCCCCGCACCCCGTGCCCAGACCGCGAAAGCGGCCAACCGGTCACCACAACACCCCTGAAGCAACCACACCACCGCTCTCGCGAAAGGCACCTCCCGCGAAAGCGGCCCAACGCTCACCACAGCGCCCCGAAGCAACCACGACCCCGCTCTCGTGGCCTCGGGGCGGGACCGAGCGTCAGTCAGACGACGAGGTCCACGGCCATCCGTTCGGCGGTGACCGAGCGCACGTAGGCGCCCGCTGCCACGTGGGCCGGATGCGCCTGGTAACGACCTAGCGCCGCCTCGTCGTCGAACTTCGCGACGAGGGCCACGTCCCAGTTGGCGCCGCCGACCACGTCCGGTCCGATGCGAAGCGAGCGGATCTCGTCGACCACACCCACGAGAGCGCCGAGCCGAGCCGCCATCTGGGCGGCGTTTTCGGCCTTTTCGGCAGGATCAGCGGCCGCCAACTTCCAGGACACGATATGCAGAATGGTCATCGGACCTCCAGGAGTGCGGTGCGCAGGCGCGCCGGGTCGATGCGCCAGTAGTTGTGCACCAGCCCGTTGATGAGCAGCACCGGGATGTCTTCGACATACAGTTCGTGCAGCTCAGGGTCATCGAGAATCGACTTCTCCTCGAGCAGCACGGTCGGGGAGCCGGGTTCGGCAGCCAGCTCCGCGAGCACCGTGGTGACCACGCCCAGAGCGTCGTCGCAGAGGTGGCATCCCGGCTTGCCGATCAGGGTGAGGTGCGCGGTGGACATACCCCCCAGCCTAGGCCGCTGCTGTGCGGTCACCGTGAGTAGACTCAAGCGCAATGTCCGACGAATCCGGTCCCCGCGCTATCGCGTTCTTCGACGTGGACAACACGCTTCTGCGCGGCGCGAGCCTCTATCACCTGGGCGTCGGCGCCTGGCGGATGCGGTTCATCTCGCTCGCCGACATTCTCGCGTTCGGCTGGAATCAGACCCGGTTCCTGGCGGTCGGCGAAGACGGGGTCGATATCGCCCGGCTCCGGATGCGGGCCATGGACATCATCACCGGGCACACCAGGGACGAACTCGTCGGCCTCAGCCACGACATCTTCGACAGCCGGCTCATCCATCGGCTCTGGCCGGAAACCGCCGCCGTGGCGCACGCCCATCTCAAGGCAGGGCGCGAGGTGTGGCTGGTCACCGCGACGGCCCAGGAGGTCGCTGATGTGATCGCGGAACGCCTGGACCTCACCGGCGCGCTCGGCACCAGGCTCGCCACCGTCGATGGCATCTTCACGGGTCAGCTCGTCGACGGCATCTGCCACGGCAGCCGCAAGGCCGTCGTCGCTCGCGGGCTCGCCGAGGATCGCGGCATCGACCTGGCACTCTGCTGGGCGTACTCCGATTCGCACAACGACATTCCGTTGCTCGAACTCGTCGGCAACCCCGTCGCCGTCAATCCGGACACCACGCTGCGGCGCTACGCACTGGCACGCGGCTGGCCGATCATGCACATGAAGATCGCACAGATCAAAGCCGCACACGCAAGCAAAAAGCGCTAGGTCAGTGACCTAGCGCTTTTTCAGGTAAACGGTCGAGACCGTCTACTTCTTATTACGACGCTGGTGGCGAGTCTTACGAAGCAGCTTGCGGTGCTTCTTCTTCGCCATACGCTTGCGTCGCTTCTTGATTACAGAACCCACACGGACCTCACAAAGATTTGGTTTAGCCGCGGGATTCGCGACCGACACGAAAACCCCATTCTAACGGATAAAGAAAGTCCCGTCCGACTCACTTCCTCCGAGAGTGGGTTCGATTGCCCTCAGGACCGCCGATTCCGGCACCCGGAAGGAGCGTCCGAAGCGCACGGCGGGCAGCTCACCGGCATGCACCATGCGGTACACGGTCATCCTGGACACCCTCATGACCTCGGCGACCTCGGCGACGGTGAGGAAGCGCAGATCGTCGAGTCGCGAGTCGGGAAGCGCACGTGACATGGCGGCTCCCTGCTATCGACGAGTGCGTGTGCCCGTCACTGTAAAGCGAAGCCCGGCCGCCCGCTAGTCGCTTTTGCGCCACTTCTTGACGCTCTTCTTCACCCCGGAGTCCTTGACCACGTGCTGCATCTGGAAGGAGGTATCAGCGAAAGCCTTACCGATCGCCGCAGCGAAGGCGCGCTGCTCATCCTTGAGGACCTCGGTGTCATCGACGACCCCCGCGAGCACGGTGTCCACGTCGATACTGAGGAACGGGATCAGCCAATCCTCGATCACTTCGAGCGGGGCATAGTCGAGGTGGTAGTAGCGGTGCTGGCCCTCTTCGCGCACGCCGACCAGCCCGGCCTCACGCAGCACCTTGAGGTGCTTGGACACCGTCGGCTGGCTCAACCCGAGCGAACTGACGATGTCGGAGACACTCAGCTCCCCCTGGGCGGCACTGGACTGGTTGTAGCGCTCGAGGAGAATGCGTAAGATATCGCGTCGGGTCGAGTCCGCCACTACGCCAAAGATGTCTGCCATGCCCCAAGGCTAGTCATTCCGGGTGCGGGTGCTATGACAAGTTGTCAGCGACCCCAGGTCAGGCAAGGCGATTCGAATGAAAACGCAGGCCCCCACCGCACGTTTCACGCAGCATTCCAACACCTGGTACGGGCACCTCCGGGACTCGGTCGACGGCCTGGTACGCAGGTCCCCGTCCAGGTTCGCGCTTCTCGTCTTCACCTCGCTGATCCTGCTCTTCACCCTGTTGTTCTCCCTGCCGATCGCCTCGGCCGGCGATACCGACACCCCGCTGCATGACGCCGTGTTCACCGCGGTGTCGGTGATCTGCGTCACCGGACTCAGCACCGTGGACATGGCAACGCACTGGTCGCCGTTCGGCAATGCCCTGGTGGTCATCGGTGTCAACATCGGCGGCGTCGGCGTGCTGACCCTGGCCTCCCTGATGGGCCTGGTCATCTCCCGCCGGCTGGGCCTGCGCGCCAAGCTCATGGCGGCCAGCGACTCGAACCCGTCGCGCATCCATATGGGCCCGGTCAACGAGGGCCAGGCCGTGCGCCTCGGCGAGGTCGGCAGCCTGCTGCTGACCGTGGCCATCAGCACCCTGGTCATCGAGGCGGCGGTCGCCCTGCTGCTGTTCCCCCGGATGCTGATTGACGGCGTGCCCACCGGTGAGGCGCTCTGGCAGAGCATCTACTACGCGGCGATGGCGTTCACCAACACCGGGTTCAGCCCGAACGCCGGCGGCATCGGTCAGTTCGCCAACGATTACTGGTTCCTCGGCGCGCTGATGGTCGGCGTGTTCCTGGGCAGCCTGGGCTTCCCGGTGCTGATGACCTTCGCCCGCAGTTGGCGCACACCTCGCCGATGGTCTGTGCACGTAAAGCTCACGCTCTGGACGACCACGCTGCTGATGGTGTCGGGCATGATTTTCTATATCATCCTGGAGTTCGACAACCCGAAGACCTTCGGGTCCCTGAACGCCGGCGACACGATCTTCCAGTCCCTGTTCATGTCGGTGATGACCAGGTCCGGCGGATTCGCCACCATCGACATCGCCGACCTGCACGGCTCCAGCCTGCTGCTCAGCGACATGCTGATGTTCATCGGTGGCGGCTCGGCCTCCACCGCCGGCGGCATCAAGGTCACCACCCTTGCGGTGCTGTTCCTGGCCGCGTTCGCCGAGGCCCAGGGCAAGGAGCAGATGGAGGCCTTCGGCCGCCGCATCCCCAGCGACATCCTGCGCCTGGCGGTGAGTGTGGTGCTCTGGGGAGCGACCACCGTGGCCGTGTCGAGCATCCTGATCCTGCACATCTCCAAGGAGGCACTGGATGTGGTGCTGTTCGATGTCATCTCGGCGTTCGCCACCGTCGGGCTGTCGACGGGTCTCACGGCCGAGCTCCCCCCTGAGGGGGTCTATGTGCTGGCGGCAACGATGTTCATGGGCCGGGTTGGTACAGTGACTCTCGCGGCGGCGCTGGCAGCGAGCCAGAGCAGACAGTTGTTCAAACGCCCCGAGGAAAGGCCGATAGTTGGTTGACCGGATCAAGCAGAACGCTCCCGTGCTCATCATCGGGCTGGGCCGTTTCGGCGCGGCGACCGCGGGCAAGCTCGATCGGTTGGGCCGCGAAGTGCTCGCCGTGGATAGCAGCGAGGCGCTCGTGCAGAAGTGGTCGGAACGAGTCACTCACGCCGTGCAGGCCGACGCCAAGTCCATCGACGCGTTACGCCAGATCGGCGCCCAGGACTTCTCCGTTGCGGTCTGCGCCGTTGGCTCCTCGATTGAGGCCAGTGTGCTGATCGTCGCGAACCTGGTCGACCTCAAGATCCCGCAGATCTGGGCCAAAGCCATTTCGCAGTCGCACGGCAAGATCCTCGAACGCATCGGCGCCAATCACGTGATCTACCCCGAGGCCGATTCCGGCGAACGCGTCGCCCACCTGGTATCGGGGCGGATGCTGGACTTCATCGAATTCGACGACGACTTCGCCCTGGTGAAGATGTACCCGCCCAAGCCGATCCGCGGCCTGAACCTCACCGAGTCCGGGGTGCGCACCAAGCATCACGTGACCGTCGTGGGCGTGAAGAGCCCTGGGCGCCCGTTCACCTATGCCACGGCCGAGACGGTGGTCTCCGACCATGACCTCATCATCGTCGCCGGCACCGAGGGCGACATCGAACGTTTCGCGGCCCTCGGCTCCTAACCGAACACACGCTGGTTGACGCAGAATGGTTCCATGACACTCCTCTCCGGCATCGACCTCGAGGCAGAACTCCGGCAGGTTGAAGCGCATTGGACGCCACGAGTCGTCGGGCGGGTGAACGATCAGTACGTCAAGGTTGCGAAGCTTCTCGGCGAGCTGGTTTGGCACGCGCACGACGCCGAGGACGAAATGTTCATCGTCGTCTCGGGTCGGCTTCGAATCCAACTGCCGGACGACCAGGAGGTTGTGCTCACGCCGGGACATTTTTACATCGTCCCCCGCGGCGTGCAGCACAACCCTGTCGCAGACGAGGAAGTGCACATCGTCCTCATCGAGACGGTAACCACCGCTCACACCGGGGATGTGATCGTAGAGGGCACCGTGCCGGTCGAACGGCAATTAGGCAACCTGTACCGGACTGACGCCAATACCTGAATCGACCGACGAGATGGGCGGGCGAGGCGAGCGGGGGTTAGGAGGCGGCGAGTTCCCGGGCCCGCGCGAGCGCGGCATCCGTCGCCCGGTCGAACAGGCCCTTGACGTCGCCGGTTTCGAGTTGCTGCACGGCCCGCTCCGTGGTGCCCTTGGGGCTGGTCACCTGGCGGCGCAGCTCCGTGGGGGTCAGGTCGGACACGGCCAGGAGTGCGCTCGCGCCGAGGAAGGTGCCGTTGACCATGGTTGCCGCCTGGGCGGGGGTGAAGCCCTTGTCGATGGCCGTCTGGGTGAGCTGTTCGATGAGGTAGAAGACGTAGGCCGGGCCGGATCCTGAAATGGTGCTCAGAGCGTCGATCTTGTCCTCTGGCACCACCAGCACCTCACCCACCGTCTCGAACAGGGCGGTCGCCAGCTCCATCTGCACCGCCGTCGAGCGGGTGCCGGCGCTCAGCCCGGTGACGGCCATGCCCACCACGGCTGGAGTGTTCGGCATCGACCGAATCACGGCAACCCCGTCGGGCAGGTGCGTTTCGAAGGTGGCGATGGTGACTCCGGCGGCCACACTCACGACGAGGGTGCCGGGCTCGAGGCTGTCGGCGATCTCGGCGAGCAGGTCGGGCACCATCGCGGGCTTGACGGCCACGATGACGATGCCGGCCCCCTTCACCGCGAGTCTGTTGGCGTTCGGTTCGGTCTCGGTCGCCCATGCGGTCACCCCGGCGGTGCCGGCGAGTTCGGCAGCCTTGGCGGCTGACCGGTTGGTGGTGCGGATGCCGCCGTCCACCGTCACGGTGGGCTTGAGCAGTCCGGCCAGGACGGCCCTGGCCATCGATCCGGCGCCCAGGAAGGCGATGGCGGGCAGGGTGACGGGTGCGGTCGAGGTCATCCCCCCAGTGTAGTTTTTCGCGCCAGGCCTACCCGGGGCATCTGGCCGATCGAGAAGATGGACGGTTCTAGGATTGGTCGCATGAGCGCATCAGGCGGAAACAAGGCGATTGTGGCGGCGCTGCTCGCCAATCTCGGTATCGCGATCACCAAGTTCATCGCCTGGTTCGTCTCGGGGTCCTCCTCGATGCTGGCCGAGGGCGTGCACTCGCTCGCAGACTCCGGCAACCAGGTCTTGCTGCTGATCGGCGGACGCAAGTCGAAGAAGGCCGCCGACACCGAGCATCCGTTCGGCTACGGGCGTGAACGCTACGTGTACGCGTTCGTGGTGTCGATCATCCTGTTCTCCGTCGGCGGCGTGTTCTCGATCTACGAGGGCATCGAGAAACTGCAGAACCCGCACGAACTCGAGAACGCCTGGTTGCCGATCCTGGTGCTCCTGGTTGCGATCGGCCTGGAGTCGTTCTCGCTGCGCACCGCCGTGAAGGAGTCCAACCACACCCGCAAGGGCGAGACCTGGGTGCAGTTCATTCGGCACGCCAAGGCCCCCGAGCTTCCCGTGGTGCTGCTCGAAGACGTTGCGGCGTTGACCGGCCTGACGCTGGCCCTGGGCGGCGTGGGCCTGACCGTGCTCACCGGCGACGCCACCTGGGACGCCGTCGGCACCCTCGCGATCGGCGTGCTGCTCGTGCTGGTGGCCATCGTCCTGGGCATCGAGACCAAGAGCCTACTGGTGGGCGAGGGCGCCAGCGACAAGGATGTCGACGCCATCAAGGCCGCCATCCTGGCCGGCCCGGAGACCAAGAACCTCATCCACCTCAAGACCCTCTACCTGGGCCCGGACGAACTCCTCGTGGCCGCCAAGCTCTCCTTCGACTCCGCTCAGCGGTTCTCCGACGTGGCCGCCGGGATCGACACCATCGAGGCCCGCATCCGCGAGGCCGTGCCCAGCGCCAGGGTGGTTTACCTCGAGCCCGACCTCTACATCGACCCGGCCACGGTCAACCCGCCCACCGACACGATCTTCATCAAGGGACGCGAATGAGCGCGAGCCGTATCGCCGTCGTCCTGCGGCACGCCGACGATATCCACCTCGGCAACCTGGAGCAGGTGCTTCTCGACCACGACTACACCGTGCACTACATCGACACCCTCGGCGCCGACGGCGTGCGCGGCATCGACCCGGCCGCGGCCGACCTCCTGGTGGTGCTCGGCGGTGAGATGGGCGCATACGAGACCGAGAGTTATCCGGTACTCACCGACGAGATCGAGTTGCTCACCCGCCGGCTCGCCGCCCGCCGCCCGGTCTTCGGCGTCTGCCTGGGCGCCCAGCTGATGGCCAGCGCCCTCGGCTCCCCGGTCTACCGAGGCCAGAGCAACGAGATCGGTTTCCGCCTGGTGGAGCCCACCGAGGCCGGCCAGGCCTCCCCGCTCCGCCACGTCAGCGGCATCCCGATGATGCAGTGGCACAGTGACACCTTCGACCTGCCGGCGGGCACCATCCGCCTGGCGGGGTCGGCCGCCTACGGCAACGAGGCTTTCGCCATCGACGACTGGGCCCTGGCCGTGCAGTTCCACCCCGAGGTGACCGCGGAGATGCACGAGACCTGGCTGAGCTCCTCCGAGGCCGAGGTCCGCGCTGAGGGTCTGGAGCCCGACGCCCTGCGGCAGGAACGCGCCCAGCACTCCGCTGCCATGCAGCAGGCGTCCAGCGCGATGTTCAGCGAGTGGCTGTCGGCCCTGCCGGGCGACGCAGCGGGTCCTCAAAGAATTCGGTGAGCAGAAGGCCGCACTCGCCCTCGGCCACCCCGGACACCACCTCGACCCGGTGGTTGAGCCGTCGGTCCCGCAGCACGTCGTAGAGCGAGCCGGCGGCGCCGGCCTTCTCGTCCCAGGCCCCGAAGACCACGAGGGGGATGCGGGCCGCCACGATCGCGCCGGCGCACATCACACAGGGCTCCAGAGTCACCACGAGGGTGCAACCGGTCAGGTGCCAGTCCCCGGTGGCGGCGGCGGCCTCACGGATGGCGACAACCTCGGCGTGCAGGGTCGGGTCCTGGTGGAGTTCCCGTTCATTGCGTCCCCGACCGATCACCCGGCCGGCGGCGTCCAGCACGACAGCGCCGACCGGAACGTCGCCGCTGGCCAGGGCGCCGTGCGCTTCGTGGAGGGCCAGCCGCATCCAGGCCAGGTGTTCCTCGCTCTGCCGCACCACCCCACCCCATTTCCGAGTAGCCCACGAGAGCCGGATGCCCGTTGAGCTAGTAGATTGAGCCTATGCGAGTCCACGTAGCCGACCATCCGCTCATCACCCACAAGCTCACCGTGCTGCGTGATCAGAGCACCTCGTCGCCGATGTTCCGGGCGCTGGTGGAAGAGCTGATGACGCTGCTGGCCTACGAGGGCACTCGAGGCGTGCGCGTCGACGAGGTCACCGTGCAGACCCCGGTGGCGATCGCCCGCGGCGTCAAGATCAGCGACCCGAAGCCGCTCGTGGTGCCGATCCTCCGCGCGGGCCTGGGCATGCTCGAGGGCATGGTCAAGCTGCTCCCCACCGCTGAAGTGGGCTTCCTGGGCATGGCACGCAACGAAGAGACCCTGCAGCCGACCACCTATGCGGAGCGCCTGCCGGACGACCTGTCCGACCGTCAGTGTTTTGTGCTCGACCCGATGCTGGCTACCGGCGGCTCGCTGATCGCGGCCATCGAGTTCCTCTTCGACCGCGGCGCCGTCGATGTCACCGCCATCTGCATCCTGGCCGCCCCCGAGGGTCTCGCCGCCGTCGAGGCCGCTTTGGCCGGCCGTGAGGTCACCATCGTTCTGGGCGCCGTCGACGAACGCCTCGACGAGCACGGCTACATCGTGCCCGGCCTCGGCGACGCAGGCGACAGGCTCTACGGCCTGGTCTGATCCGGCCCGGTCTGTTCAACCGGCTGCGGGCATCGTCACATTCGGCGCGCCCGCAGTACGCAGATCCTGCGACGCCCGGCGCGCCGACCGCGGTTAGATTCACAAAACTTTGAAATAGTTCGTTTCTCGCTGGATTTCTTTGATGGATCGCCGTTTCGTGCGAGATCCTACGAACTCGCACAGCCCCTCGTGAACCTGATGCAGGCCACCGGGCGCTTTCCGCCGTCACTGAATTGACACAACTTGTCACAGTCGGCTTTACTCACACTCATGACTTCCACCACACGCATCCCGACCTCCGCCGAGGCTTTGGGGACTGCCGGCATGATGATGCCCGGCAGTGTTATGGCGTGTTGCCGAATGTGCCGCTAGACCAGACAGGCACTCTCGCCGAGTCACTCGCCCCTCACCCGCTGATCTGCAGCCGCTGAGGACGCCGCCATCGCGGCAGGGAGACTCCAGGGCCCTCGCTACCGAGGCCGCCCGCTCCACCGGCCGCTTAGGCCGCCCTTTCTCGAACCCATGAGCGCGGATGCGCCGGGTTCCCTGCGCATCATCACCCCCAAGGATTCCGATCATGTCACTCGCACACATCGACTCAGCCCGCTCCGTCCAGTCCTACCGCCCCGAGCTCACCCTGGCCCCGGCGCCCGCACCGGCCGCACCGCGCATCCGCGCCGTACCCGACGGCAGCCAGGCCCGCGGGTTCGTGCTCTACGTCGGTATCGATGAGGCCAAGGCCGCCGCGGCGGGCACGAGCCTGCACCGCATCGTCGAAGAACTCAAGAAGCTGACCCAGGCGATCGCCCCCTCGTCCGAGACTCACGCCGCCGTGGCCCTGGCTCCCGACGGCGTCGGCGGCCGGGACGTGGACGTCGTGCGCCTGGCCCTGCAGGACCCGGCCGCCCTCGCCAAGCGCCGCACCACGGCCGACGACGCCGACCGGGCGCCCGGCGGCGTGGTCGTTGACATCTCCCGCAAGCGCGTGATCCTCGACAACGAGACCGCCGCGCTCACCTACAAGGAGTTCGAGCTGCTGCAGTACCTGGTGCTGCGCGAGGGCCGCACCATCGAGCGCGCCGAGCTCATCGCCAAGCTGTGGGACGCCGAGAGCGAAGAGGATGCGCCTAACGAGCGCACCATCGACGTGCACGTGCGTCGTCTGCGCGCCAAGCTGGGCCGCTACGAAGACATCGTGCGCACTGTGCGCGGCGTGGGCTACCGCTTCGACCGTCACGCCGACGTATCGATCCGCCAGGCCAGCACGCCCAGCCCCGACCGCTTCTAACCGTCGCCGGCCGCTGGGTCGCACCCGCTCGTTTGCCGAGGTCGACCCGCGAGGTCTCGCCACGCTCGAGCAACGGGCGCACTCACCGGCCGTTAACGTGATTGAGGGCCGGTCGTAGAGGCAAACGACCGACCCTCTTCCCTTGCACCAAGAGTGTCCTGCAATCACATTCGCATCTTCCGCCACAGCAAACGGTTGACGCACTACGAATATATAACGAAGAGGTAACGGAGCGCCAGTTATCCAATCGTTATTTTCCTGCGAGTTCACAGTGCGTTCGCTTGGATCGCGATAAATGCCCCCTGCGTGCCGGCAGGCTGCGCGTCCGCCCTCGCGGTTACGGGCGTAGCGTGTCGTCCAGGAAGAATCGGAGGAAACACCGTGGACATCATCCGCTTGCAACCCGCCGGACTCGTCAAGAGTCCGGCGTTCAGTCACGTCGCGATCGTTCCCGCGGGCGCCACGACCATCTATGTGGGCGGTCAGAACGGCGTTGACGACACCGGCACTGTCATCTCCGCGGATATCGCCGAGCAAACCAGCCGGGCGGTCGACAACGTCGTTGTCGCGCTCGGAGCGGCCGGCGCATCCCTTGTCGACGTCGTGCAGTGGACTGTATTGATCGCCGCGGATGCCGATCTGGGCGCCGCCTACGGCGCCATCGCGCCGCGGCTCGTCGGGCCCGGTGTCCCACCGCTGGTGACCGCGGCACGGGTGGCGGGACTGGGAGTACCGGGAGCCCTCATCGAAGTAAGCGTGATCGCGGCCAAACTGCCGTCATAGGACCGGCGGTCACGCGACCGACGGGCCCTTCTGACCACCAGGTCGATGATCACGCCTCCGGCGAGCGCGACCGCGACCGCGACCACGGCGCCCAGCACCGGTTGATCCCGTAACCAGGCGCCGGCGAAGACGCCGACGAGGACCGAGTAGCCGGCCCATGCCACCCCAGACACGGCGCTGAGCGGCACGAAACGGCGTCGGGCAAACCCGCTCGAGCCGGCCATGACGTTCACCGCAACCCGGCCGACCGGCACGAATCGAGCCGTGAGGATGACGGACGCCGCACGCCGGTCGAGGGCGCGGCGCGCACGATCGAGCAGCCGGGACGCTCTCGGCCCGCGTGTCCAGCGGAAGCGTTCGAGGTCAACCCGGCGGCCGAGGGAGAACGCCAGGTTGTCACCGACGAACGATCCGATGGCCGCCACCAGAAACACCGCCCAGGGATTCGGGGTCCCGGTGGCAACCCCGATCGCGGCGACGGCCACCACGACGGGCTCACTGGGCATGGGCGGAAAGAACCCGTCGAGGGCCACGAGCAGCAGAACCACGACGAGCACGAAGGGGGATGCCGCCCAGGAAAGTATGAGCTCGTTGAGCGTCTCCACAAGGATCCGATCTGCCGGGAAGTCCACCTCAGAGCGATGGCGGTGAGGCGGGACTTCGTCTGTCTCCGACGCTACGGATGCGCTCCAGCACGCACCATCGAGCTGGCTCCCGTACTCGCAGGCGGGCTAACCCCACCATCGCCGCCCGAGGGAGTTGTCCAGGGGGTGACTCCTAGAGCCTCCTCGGCAGCACGAGCCCGTTGTCGTAGGCGGCGATGACCAGCTGCGCGCGGTCCCGCGCGGCTAGTTTGCTCAGCAGGTGCGAGATGTGTGATTTCACCGTCTTGACCGAAATTGTGAGGTGCACGGCCAGCTGGTCGTTGGAGAGACCCCGACCGATCAACCCCAGGACTTCGACCTCGCGGTCGGTGAGTGCGGCTGCCGCTCCGCGCTTGGCCGCTGCTCCCGCGGCTTCGGGCGCGCGGTTCAGGTAGTGCGCCACGAGCCGGGTGAGAACAGACGGGGCGAAGAGCGCCTCGCCCGTGCTGGTGCGGACGATGGCGTCGATGAGATCGCCCGGCTTGCTGTCCTTGAGCACAAAGCCGCTTGCTCCGGCCCGCAACGCGTCAAACACGTATTCGTCGAGCTCGAACATGCTCAGCATCAGCACCCTGGCGCCGCGGAGAGCGGGGTTCGAGCAGATTCGTCTGGTGGCCTCGATGCCGTCCAGCCGGGGCATGCGCACGTCCATGAGGATCACGTCGGGGAGGGTGGCCTCAGCGACGTCGACGACCTCGAACCCGTCACCCGCCTCGCCGACGACCAGGAGTCCGGCCGCGGCGTTGATGACCTGGGCAAGACTACGGCGCAGGAGCAGCTGGTCGTCGACCAGGACCACCCTGATGGGCCGGGCGGGCGCGGTCATGGTTCGTCCCGGTCGGGCAGCCGGGCCTCGAGGCGGAATCCGCGCCCGTGTGGTTCGGCCACCAGAGTGCCGCCGAGGCTCTGGGTGCGTTCCCGGAGCCCGACGAGCCCCTGCCCGGCACCCGGGACAGCCAGCCATGCTGGTGTGGACCCCACATCGGTCACCGTCAGCGTGATGACGGATCCGCTGCGAACCAGCCGCACCCGGACGGACGTCGGCCCGGAGTGCCGGAGGGTGTTGGCGAGTGCTTCGCGCACGATGACGGTGATCGCGAGCTGCACGCCCGGCGACACGTCGCCGAGGTTTCCACCGTCGAACTCGACGGCCAGGCCGTTTCGGGTCGCTCCGGCGATGAGTCCGGGCAGGGATTCGAGGCTGTCCACCGGCAGCCGCGGCGCGGGGTCGTCGGTGCGGCGCAGCACCCCGAGCATGCGGCGCAATTCCACCGTCGCTTCCCGGCTGGCCGTCTCGATGTCCCCCAGCGCCTGCAGCAGGGTGGCACGGCTCTCACCGTGGTCGTCGAGGTGCTTGGCGGTGGCCGCGCGAACGGTGATCAGGCCCAGCCCGTGCGAGACGATGTCGTGCAGGTCACGGGCAATCTGGAGGCGTTCGACCGCCACAGCGCTCGACGCTGCCCACTCGGTGAGCGCGGCCTCGTGGGCATCGCGCTCGGCGCGAAGGGTGACAAGTGCCCACACCGAAATCGTCACGGTGGCGGCGATGATCCCGATCGGGAGGCTGACCGCGAGCGCGCCCGTCACACCGAATGTGACGGAGACGAGGAGCACGGCTGTCAATGCGGCGATCGCGAGAGGCGCCGCCCGGGATCGCCGTGCCGGACGCTCCCCCAGTGTCATGCGCCCGAGTCTACTGAGCGGCCGAGTCGGGGGCATCGGACCCAGGTCTGACAGTCCTGGGGCCGCCGGCAGCTGCACAGCGCCGCCCTGGGTCGGATGCGTGCCGCGCTGAGGCCCACTTCACTGAAAGGACCGGCCGTTCCCCGGGCAGAGAGGCAGGCATGATCAGCATCGAGCACATCCGCAAATCGCATGGCCGACGGGAGGTGCTTCACGGCATCAGCTTCCAGGCCCGGCCCGCACGGGTCACCGCGTTCCTCGGCCCGAACGGCGCCGGGAAGAGCTCGGCGTTGAGAATCCTGCTCGGTCTGGACCGGGCCGCATCCGGTCTCGCGCTGATCGACGGAAAACGCTACCGCGACCTCGACCGCCCCATGAGGACGGTGGGTGCGATGTTCGACGGCCCGGGTGCCAGTGCCGGGCGCTCCGCACGGGACCACCTCCGGTGGATGTGCACGAGCAATGGCATCGCGCCGAGCCGGGTGCCGGAGGTGCTCGCGATCGTGGGGCTTGAGCGCCACGCAAAGGACAAGGTCGGCACGTTCTCGCTCGGAATGGGGCAGCGGCTGGGGATCGCGTCTGCGCTGCTCGGATCACCGGCGACCCTGGTGCTTGACGAGCCCACGAACGGCCTCGACCCCGACGGGCTGCGCTGGCTGCGATCATTCCTGAGAGGCCAGGCCAACGCCGGGCACACGGTTCTGGTGTCCAGCCACCTCATCACGGAGATGGCCGATCTCGCGGACGACGTGGTGGTCATCAACGACGGGAGCATCGTTGCAACCGGGAGTGTCGCCGCCGTGCGCGGCAGCCGGCCCTCTCTGGAACACGCGTTCTTCGCCCTGACCGACCCCGGTCTCCTCCCGTGAACGGCCTTCTCCTGGGGGCGTCCGGGAACCGGGTCGGGGCCGAGGTGGTCAAATTCACCACAACCACGGCGCTGTGGATGCTGCCCGTGCTGACCATCGCCCTCACCGGTTCGTTGACCTACCTCGCGGGCCGCTCGGAGGTGGCGGCAACCGGGGGCGACCTGGCCGGGGCAACCTCGGCGACCAACCCGCAGCTGTACTCCGCTCAGCCGCTGCCCGTGGAGTATCAGGGGTTCGACATGATGAACATCGGGCTCATCCTGATGATCGCGCTCGGCGCACTGTATGCCGGCAGCGAGTACCGCACCGGGCTGCTCCGCAGCTCCCTCATCGCTGACCCGCACCGGCTCCGACTCTTCGCTACCCGGACAGCGGTTCTCGCTCTCGTGGTCGCGGTGACCGCCAGCGCGGCGATGGGTGGCGGCACCGTGCTCCGGCACCTCGCGCTCGGCGACCAAGGCCTGGACCCGCTGGCCTTTCCGCCGCTCGTGTGGCGAAACATCGCCGGCGTCGCGCTGACCTGGACGGCACTCGCCCTGCTGGCGTTCGCGATCGGCGTGCTGGCCCGCAACGCGATCCTGCCGCTGGTCGTCATCGTGCCGCTGTCGGTAGGCCTGGGCGACTTTCTCACCACCCTGTGGGCACCCGCACGATTCGTCCCGCCGGCCGCCGGCGCCAGCCTGTACACGCCGGCGGACGGCACCCACCTTGGCGCCGCGGCCGGCGCGATCGTGCTGGTCGCGTGGGTTGTCGCTAGCCTCACACTGGCCGGCATCGTGTTCCGGCGCCGTGATGCGTAGCCGGGGCGGAGCGCTCATGTATCGAGCGATCGCCGCGGAGCTGACGAAGATCCGCACGTTCCCCGCCGCCCTGGCGACGATCAGCGCCGCCCTCGTGCTGCCGCCGGCGCTGTCTTTCGCGATGGGGCTGAATGTCGCCGCCTCCCGTTCACCGGCCGCGACCGGCGACGACACGGGCGGGTTCGAGGTCGCCGGCTTCGGCCAACCGCTCGTCATCCTGCTCGCTGCACTCATCGTCGGCTGCGAGTACCAGAACGGTCTGCTTCGCAGTTCCCAGCTGGCCGTCCCGAACCGGCTGCGACTCCTGGGCGCGAAGGCGATCGTCGTCGCCGCCCTCGCCTTCCTGCTGGCGGTCGTCGCCGTCGGGTTCGGCGTCGCCGTGCGTCAGGTATCGACCGGGGGAGCGGGCATCGCCGAGCTGGAGCTCACCCCGGCGATGACGCTGAACCTGCTCATGGTCGGCCTGAACTGGACCTGCATCAGCCTCATCTCGGCCGCGCTGACAGTTCTCGCCAGGTCCATCCTGCTTCCGGTGATCGTCCTAATCCCCCTGGTCCTGGGGCTCGGGGTGGCGCTGGTCGGTCTGCTCCCCTGGCTGAAGTTCGCCCCCGACCTCGCGGGGCTGCAACTCATCTCGCGGTACCCGGGCATGGGGCTGCTCGAGCCACTCCCCGGCGGTGTCGTCATGGTCGCCTGGGTCGTCCTGCTCCTGGCTCCCGCGTTCGTGCTCTTCGGTCGTCGGGATGCCTGATCCGAAGCCGCTCAGCGCCGGCCGAGCCTGGCGGGAACGGGCAGCCGCACGACCAGGGCGCCAGGATCAACACTGAACCGACCGGCACGGGTCTCGCCGACCGGGTCACCGTCGATCTCGGCGAGCACCGGGCGGTCGAGCTGAAACCCGAAGTCGCGACCCGACCATTGGCGCAGCGATGCGGCCCCGTTGCGGATCCGCGCGGCGACCTCGACCGCCACGCCCAGCCAACCGGCAACGACGTTGGGCCGCAGCACCACCAGGTCCAGTCGTTCATCGTCGACCTTCGCGCCGGTGGCGAGTTCGATGTTGGCCACCACCGAGCTGCAGTTGCAGGCCAACACCATGAGGCACTCGTGGCTCGTGTGCTCCTCACCGTCGACAGACAGGGTCACCCCGAATCCCTCGCGGAACATCGTCGCTCCACCGGCGACGACATAGGCGCCCCAGCCCACCTTCTTCTTGAGGCCATCATCGGTCTGCGCCATGATGTCGGCGTCCAGGCCGACTCCGCCCATGACGACGAACACCCGTTCTTCGCCATCGTCGAAGGTAGCCAGTCCCACGTCGATGGCGTGGTTCTGCCCCAGGAACGCGATCTCCAGGGCGTCATCGAGAGAATCGACCGGGATGCCCAGGTTGCGGGCGAGCAGGTTTCCCGTGCCGCTGGGGAGCAGACCGCACGGCACCGAGGTGCCGCGCAGCACGCCCGCTGCCGCCCGCACCGTGCCGTCGCCGCCCATGACGCAGACGAGGTCCAGGGCAAGCGCCAGTGCCGACCGGGCCGCGGCGACGCCCGAATCATCCCTGTTCGTCTCGAACCACAGGGGGTCATCCCAGCCGAGGCGGCTCGCGGCGGCGCCAACCCGAGCCTTCGTTTCCTCAAGATCCGGGAACTTGCTCGGATTGATGACGACGGCGACGGACGGGGTTCGACTTCGCGAGGCATCCATACGCGCACTATAGAACGGTCCGGCCGCACGGGCGGCAATGCGCGATCGACCGGGCTAGGCTGCCGGGGACGCCGCGCCGATCCCATATTGTTGAACACGGGATGCCCGGGGGCACGGTGAGGAGGCAACATGGTCGATCGTGCAATAGCCGTCGGCGCGTGGGAGTCGCTGTTTCGCGCCCAGGTCGCCATCATGCGCAGCCTGGCCGAGGACTTCCCGTCCCGCGAGATCTCCTTCAACGAGTACGACGTGATGTTCAATCTGTCCCGCCAGCCCGAACGCAGCATCCGGTTGCGGGAGTTGAACAAGCATGTGTTGCTCACCCAGCCCAGCGTGAGCCGGCTGGTGGACCGCCTGGCGTCCAGGGGCTACGTGCTCAAGCACGCCGACCCCGACGACGGTCGCGGCGCCATCGTGCAGCTGACGGATGCCGGCTTCGCGCTCTTTCGGCGGGTGGCGCTGGACCACATGGGCTCGATCAGCACGCGGGTGGGCGACAGCCTGAGCGACGATGAACTCCTGCAGCTCACCGCCCTGTGCGACCGGCTACGGCTGGGACCGGACCAGCCGGTCTGAGCCGCCGCGGGTGGCGGCGAGGTAAGGGCCCTACCCCTCACCTCGCCGTGGCACTCCCTTGCAGGACTGCCATCTCGGCCAGACGACCCGAACGCTGCCTGACTGAGAATCCGTGTGGCGCGTTGGATAAAACTAAGGTTAGCTCAGTTTTGTGCCCGCTGCGGCGCTGCGGGAATCTCGCCGAGCGCCACCGCCCCTGTGCAGGCGGAGGCCGCGAGCGTAATCTCCCCGACAGGAGGTGCGTTATGCGCGCAGCAGAGAACGACCGGATCATCATCCGCGGCAAAACCGATTCAACGCCTGACCGGCACGGCACCATTCGCGAGGTCCGCGGCCCCGAGGGCGAGCCGCCCTACCTGGTCTCCTTCGACGACGGTCACGAGACCCTGGTCTTCCCCGGCACCGACTTCGTGGTCGAGCACGCCCGCTGACCGGCGCAACCGTTGCCGCAGCGGACAACTGCGCCCGGCGTACCGGGCGCAGTTGTCCGCACGGGCACCAGTTGCCGGCGGCTACCCTCAGGTATGCCCGATCCCGACCTCCGCTCCCCCGCCACCGATCCGGCCGGCGGACCCGTCGCCGCGCGCGCTGACGATCTGATCGACCGGCTTCGGGCCTGGATGCCGCTCGCACCCGGGCAGGCCGTGCTGCGGGACGAGTACCTCGGGTTCGTCCTCGGCTCGCCCGAGGCAGCGCTGGAACGCCACGGCGGCCCCGAACACGTCACCGGGAGCTGCTTCGTCTTCACCCCCGACCTGGCGCAGGTGCTGCTGTGCTTTCACAAGAAGGGCCGGTTCTGGGTGCAATTGGGCGGTCACGTCGAGGCGGCCGACGGCTCCGTTGTCGACACCGCCCTCAGGGAAGCCCGCGAGGAATGCGGAATCGACGACCTCGATCCGGTCGGCGGCGGCATCCTGGATCTGGACCGGCACAACCTCGGTGACGGCTTCAGCTGCCGTACGCACTGGGACGTGGGCTTTGCGGCGATGGCCAGACCGGAGGCCGCCCCGGTGGCGAGCGACGAAAGCGACGATGTCGCGTGGTGGCCGGTGGATGCGCTGCCGCAGAACGTTCCCCCGCAGTTCGCGCTCCGCCTGGCCGGTGTGCTCGCCGAGCTCGGCCACCGGCAGCGGGCGACGCACTAAGCGCCGACCGGGTGGCGGTCAGCCGAAGGCGTGGAGGCCGAGGTCGACGCTGAGCCGATCGCTCACGAGACGCCCGCGCACACTGGTGCCCTGCGCGTCCAGCGGCGGGCTGACCACGGCGGCGCCGAGCCGGCCGGGTGCTGCCAGCACGATGGCGCCGGAGACGCTCGACTTCGCCGGAATCCCGACACTCTGCATCCACCGGCCCGACCCGTCGTAGACCCCGCAGGTGGCCATCACCGACACGACGTCGCGGGCGATCCCGGCCGGCACCACCCGCTCCCCGGTAACGGGGTTCACGCCCCGGCAGGCCAAGGTCGCGCCCATCACCGCGAGGGCCCGGGCGTCGACGAGCACGGCGCAGGCCCTGGCGTACACTTCCACGGCGTCGTCGGCGCTGACCCGCAGGGTGCCCTCCGACCGCATCAGGTGCGCCAGAGCGTGGTTGCGGTCGCCGAGTAGGTGTTCGGTGCGGGCGATGCCCTCGTCCACCTCGAGCGGGCGCCCGGCGAAAGCCGACAGGCCCCGCAGGATGCGGTCGTTCCGGGCGGCGACGTCGTCACCGTCGACGAGGGCGGCGGTGAGCAGTGCTCCGGCGTTGACCATGGGATTCGGTGGGCGGCCGGTGCCGCTTTCGAGCTTGATGGCGTCGAAGGCCTCACCGGTCGGTTCGATGCCGATGCGATCAAACGCTTCGCCGTGGGTGTCCAGCAGGGCCAGGGCGAAGAGGAAGGGCTTCACGGCCGACTGCACACTGAAGAGCACGTCGGCCTGTGCACTGCTCCGCACGGTGCCGTCCGGCAGCACGAGCGCGATTCCGCACAACCCCGGGTCGGCGTCGGCCAACTGAGGGATGCTGTCATCGACCGCTCCCCCCGCTTCGGGGACCACCCGGTCACGGAGCGAATCGAGGTCGTACGTGCGAGGGTCCGAGGAGCGGCTCATCAACCCATCCTGTCACGGCCGGAAACGACGAAAGCGGCCCACCGAAGTGAACCGCTTTCAATCTGTGCGCCCGAAGGGATTCGAACCCCCAACCTTCTGATCCGTAGTCAGATGCTCTATCCGTTGAGCTACGGGCGCAGTGATGAATTCGGGACCGAAACCCTCGAAGACAACTTAGAAACTATAACAGTTATTTTGAGCCCTCTGGTGCGCCTGGGGCCCTCCAGCGGTCCAATTGCGCCAGTTGGCGCTTCAGGGCGACCTGTCGATACGAGGTCTCCACCAGTTCCGCCAACTCCACCCAGTCGGTCCGGGGTGAATCGAAGTCGATGGCGAGCCAGCCGGCCGGGCCGAAATAGGGCGGGATGAAGAAGCGCGCATCCTGCACGAGGGCCCGCCGCTCCTCGGGGTCGGGCTTGAAGACCATGCTGTGCGGCCGGTCCATGCTCGCACCGACGGTGACGAAGATCTTCTTGCCGGCACGGAAGGTGGGCCGCCCCCAGGCGAGCACCTCGACGGCCTCGGGGAAGGCCAGGCACAGGGCGCGCAGGCGCTCCAACGCGGCATCCGGTTCGTCGAAGAGCAGCGGATGCTCCATGACTACCCGGGCTCCCCGACAGCCGCGACCGGCGCATCCGTTGTGGGCACGGCCGTGCGGATACCCAGCCAGGAAACGATGCCGCCCGCGAACATCAACGCGGCCACCAGCATCATCGCGCGCTGGAAGCCGGCGACATCCAGCGCAGACCCGACGATGGTGCCGGTCAGGGCGATCGCGACGAGGCCGGCGACGCGGGCCACGGCGTTGTTGATCGCCGAACCGATGCCCGCCTGGCCGGAGTGGATGGAGCCGAGCACGGCCGAGGTGAGCGGCGCCACCGTGATCGCCAGGCCGAGTCCCACCAGCACTATTCCCGGCAGCACCTGCAGGGCGAAGTTGACCGGCGGTACCGCCGTGGTCACCAGCAGGAAGCCGGCACCGGCCACGAACGGGCCGATCGTCATGAACAGCCGCGGCCCGTGTTTACCGGCCAAGGTGCCGAAGAGGGTGGCGAAGAGCAGCATCATCACGGTGGCCGGGATGCCGGCGAGCCCCGCGAGGGTGGCGGAGAAACCGCCGACCTCCTGGAGGTAGAGGGCGAAGAGGAAGAAGCCCAGGTTGAGCGCGGCGTAGATCCCGACGGTGGCGATGTTGCCCACGGCGAAGTTGCGCACCCTGAAGAGGCCCAGCGGCATCATCGGCTGCGGGGCCCGCGCCTCCCACCAGAGGAAGGCTGCGAACGCGATCAGGCCGATGGCCATCGGGAGGTAGACGACGGGGCTGCCCCAGCCGAACCGGCCCTGTTCGATCAGGGCGAAGACCGGCCCGCCCAGCCCCACCACGGCCAGGCAGGCGCCGAGCACGTCGACGCGGGCGCCTACGGCAGGCCGGGTCGGTTCCTGAACGCGGCGCAGCAGGAACATCGTGACGGCGATCGGAATGACGTTGATGAAGAAGACCAGCCGCCAACTCACCGCATCCACCAGGATGCCGCCGAGCAACGGGCCGGCGATGCCGGCGACCCCGGTCCAGCCGGTCCAGGCGCCGATGGCCTTGCCCTGCGCGACACCGCGGAAGGTGGAGGTGATCAGGGCCAGCGAACTGGGAACCAGCAGCGCCGCCGCCACCCCCTGAAGCAGTCGGGCGATGACGAGGAGGACTCCGGTGGGCGCCAATCCGCAGGCCAGGGAGGTGATCCCGAACCAGATCAGGCCCGCGCGCAGCACCCGCACCCGGCCGAAGGTATCGGAGAGCGACCCGGCCACCAGGATCAGCGCGCCCAGGCTGAGCAGGTAACCGTCGACCACCCACTGCTGCAGCGGCAGGCCGCCGCCGAGTTCCCTGGAGATGGCCGGCAGAGCGACGTTGATGATCGAGCCGTCCAGGAACGCCACGAATGACGACAGGATGGCCACAATCAGAATGCGCCGTTGGCTGGAGGTCACCCGATCAGTCAACACCACCGCGCGCGTTGTACACCAGCACATCCGCCGCGCCGTACTCCCGGAACACCCGTAGCGCCTCGTCGCGGCCGATGTCCTGCACCACGGTGATGCCCCGGGCCTCGAATTGCTCCGCCCAGTCCTCACGCATCGGGCCCTCATCGAAGCCGGTCAGAGTTTCCAGCTCGGCGCCGGAGCCGGCCACGACCAGTCGGCGCACCCCCGACCACATCGTTGCGCCGTAACACATCACGCAGGGGCGCCAGTTGACCACGAGTTCCAGGGGACGGGCCGGATCGGCGCCAAGGTCCCAAGAGCCTGTCGCACGTTGCGCCAGCCCGAGGGCCATGACCTCGGCATGAGCTCCGGCCACGCCGGTGGACAGCACCACGTTCACCCCGACCGACACGAGCTCGCCCGTACCGGCATCGACGACGATGGCGGCAAACGGTCCGCCGTTGCCCTCCCGGTAGTTCCGTGCGGCGAGCGAATTCACCAGGGCCATCCGCTCGTCCAGGGTCGGCAGCGTCTGCGGGAGTCCGGGCATGAGCTCGGTCAACCATGACGGCAGTGCCAGGGTGAATGTGGTTTCCATAGGGACCTTCCGTCAGAGGCGCCGCACCGCGCGAAGCCGAGACCCCACAGCGTACGAGGCGGATGTTTCCGGCAGGTTATGCCGCCGAGCCCCGCTCTCGGCGTTGTTTCCACCGACATCTCCACTGCAGCCGCCGAACACGGCTGCACCCTGATAACCTCCGGGCACCGCCCTGTGCACCGATGCGCCATTGTCCTCGTGCGGCCCGACCACCGACGATCTGGAGCCGACCGCATGAGCGCACCGACCACCATCCGCCCCGTGGTCGGCATCCGTCGTTCCCGGGTGGCGGTGAGCGCCAGCTACGCCGCGCAGGGCTTCGGCTACGCGGTGGTCGTCACCTCGCTGCCCAACCTGAAGACCCGGTACGGCATCGACGACACCGTGGTGTCGCTCATCGTTCTGCTGGTCTGCCTCACAGCGGCCGGCGGTTCGCTGCTGGCCGATCGACTCGCGGTGCACTGGGGCAGCAGGGTGGCCCTGGTGGTGGGACTGCTCCTCGAGGCCGTGGCCCTGCCGCTGATCGCCTCCCCGGTGGGGCTGCCCGCGTTCATCGCCGCGTTCGCGATCTACGGCGCGGGCCTGGGCATCGTCGATGCCGCCGGCGCCATGCAGGGCGTGCTGGTGCAGCAGCGCATCGGCGTCTCCGTGATGGCCGGATTCTTCGCCTGGTACACCGGCGCCGCCATCGCCGGCGCCCTGCTGATGTCGGCCGTTGCCGGCACCGCGGCCAACGCCGGCATCGCCCTGGTTGCGGGCGCCGTCGTCGCCCTCGCCGTCGCCGTCGTGGGTCTGCGCGGCTTCGACCCGCGGCGTACCAAGCTTCCACCGGCCCCGAATGCGGCCCCGCACGGCAAGCTGCCTCGCCGCGGCATCGTGTTGTTCGGCACCGTGGTGCTGGCCGCCTTCGTGGTGGACTCCGCCGTGAGCACTTGGAGCACGGTGTACCTGCACGATGTGCTTCTCACCGGCGCCGCGATCGCTCCGCTCGGCTACGCCGCCTACCAGGCCGCCATCCTGGTCACCCGCATCGGCGCCGACGTGCTGGTGCGCCGGTTCGGCCGGGTCGTGTTGGCCGCCTGCACCACGGTGCTGGCGATCCTCGGCTGCCTGGTCGTGGCGACGGTGCCCGTCACCTGGGCCGCCGTGGCCGGCTTCGCCCTGGCCGGTTTCGGGGTCGGTGCCCTGGTGCCGCTGGCATTCAGCGCGGCGGGCGAGCTGCACGAGGCCCGCAGCGACGAGGTGATCGCCAGGGTCAACCTGTTCAACTACGCCGGGGCGGTGCTCGGCGCCGTGCTGGTGGGTCTCCTCGCCGACTCCACCGGGCTCGCCCAGGCGTTCCTGCTGCCGATGGCGCTGCTCATCCCGGTGCTGTTCCTGGCCCGGCGGTTCGCGCCGCGCCCGGCCCGCACTTCCGCGCAGAGACCGGGCTAGACGATGCGCGGGCCAGGTGCTTGACTGCCCCCATGGTGCACACGCTCAGAAACACGCAGGCCTCGTTCGAATATCAGGGCCTGCGCGCCCTGTTCATCAACTGCACCCTCAAGCGCAGCCCGGAGATCAGCAACACCCAGGGCATCATTTCCCTCAGCGCACACCTCATGCGCGAGCAGGGTGTGCACGTCGAGGTCATCCGCGCCATCGATCACGACATCGCCACCGGCGTCTACCCCGACATGACCGAGCACGGCTGGGCGACGGATGCCTGGCCGGCCCTGTTCGACAAGGTCGCGGCCGCCGACATCCTCGTGCTCGGCGGGCCCATCTGGCTCGGCGACAACAGCTCGGTCACCAAACGGGTCATCGAACGGCTTTACGCGATGTCGTCCGAGTACAACGACAAGGGCCAGTACATCTACTACGGCAAGGTGGGTGGCGCCATCATCACCGGCAACGAGGACGGCGTGAAGCACTGCTCGTCCAACATCCTGTACAGCCTGCAGCACATCGGCTACACGATCCCGCCCGCAGCGGATGCCGGCTGGATCGGCGAGATCGGTCCAGGGCCGAGCTACCTGGATGCGGGCTCCGGCGGCCCTGACAACGAGTTCACCAACCGCAACACCACCTTCATGACCTGGAACCTGATGCACCTGGCCGCGATCCTCAAGGCCAACCGCGGCATCCCCGCTTACGGCAACCTGCGACAGGAGTGGGACGCCGGCGAACGCTTCGGGTTCGAACCGAATTCGTAAGTACCGCTAGGGCACGACAGGCCCCGAGCACGCGAACCGGGGCAGGAGGGACACACGATGCTCCGCCCTCTGCCGGACAACGCCCCGGCGCACCAGTCACCGTCCGCATTCCGGCCCTGGCCCCTGGAGGTTCTCGTCGCCGGCGGCCTGGTTCGGGGCAGCCTCCCCGTCGCGGGGGTGCAGACCTGGCGCGGAATCCCCTACGCGGCCCCGCCGGTCGGGCCGCTGCGGTTCCGCGCACCCCAGCGGGTGATCCCGTGGGCGGGCGTCCGCGACGCCGGCAGCTACGGCCCCGTCGCCCCGCAAGACCGGGGCACCCAGTTCAAGGGCGTCAGCCGCCGCACCCGCATGGGCGAGGACTGTCTCAGCCTGAACGTGCAGCGGCCCGCCGACCGGCCGGACGAGGCCGATCTGCCGGTGATGGTCTTCATCCACGGCGGCGGCTACGCCTCCGGTTCCTCACAAGACTTCACGGAACGCAGCCAGACCATCGTGCGGAGCGGCCGCACCGTCTACGTCGCCCTCAACTACCGGCTGGGCGCCCTCGGCTACCTCGACTTCAGTCGGTTCAGCACCCCCAACCGTCCCTTTGAGAGCAATCTCGGGCTGCGGGACCAGGTGGCCGCCCTGGAATGGGTGCGGGACAACATCCGGTCGTTCGGCGGCGACCCGCACAACGTCACCGTGATCGGCGAGTCTGCCGGCGGCAATGCCGTGGTGACGCTGCTCGCGACGCCCGCAGCCCGTGGACTGTTCGCCAGGGCGATCGCCCAGAGCCCGCCGTCGAACGCGGCGTACTCCCCCGCGTTGGCCGGCCGCTGGGCCTCCGAGTTCATCGAGGTGCTGCGGCAGGGCCGCGCGCCGGAGCTGGCCGGCGGCCGGCGGCCCGCCGCCGAATTGCTGGACACCGCCACGTGGCCCGCCCTGGTCCGTGCCGCCCTCGTGCTGCAACGACGCACCCCGGATGTCGACCCGGGCACCTTCTGCATGGCCCCCGTCGTCGACGGGAGCTTTTTGCCCGAACGCCCCCTCGACGCTTTCCGCCAGGGGCACGCTCATCCGGTGCCGCTGATCATCGGCACCAACGACAGGGAGGGCTCGATGTTCCGCGGCCGGATCGACATCTTGCCGCGGTCGATCCAGCGCATCCAGTCGCTCTTCGACGAGGCCCCGCCCGGCTCCCATCAGGACATGCGGGCGGTGTATTCCGCCCTGCCTGCCCTGCGCGCCGAAGTGGACTTCAGCGGCGACTATGCGTTCTGGTTTCCCAGCGTGCAGGTTGCCGAGCTGCACTCCCGGTCGGCACCGGTTTACCTCTACCGCTTCGACCTGGCTCCCCGGCTGTTACGCCTCCTCGGCTTCGACGCCACGCACGGACTCGAACTGCTCGCCCTCTCCACGTCGGCCACCGACAGTCAGCTGCGCAAACTCACGGCCCTGGGCGGCCGGGCGAGTTTTCTGCGCACCGGCGACCGGATGCGCGAGCACTGGCTGCATTTTGCGGCCACCGGCCTCACCGGGCCGGGCTGGCCGGTCTACACCGAGGGCGATCGCCTGACCCTCATTTTCGACGAGGAGGACCGGGTGGAATCCGACCCCCGCGGCGAGCGCCGGATGGCCTGGCTGCAGTTCCTGCCCAACCTGTAGCCGCCGCCGACCCCGCCGGCTCAGCGACCGCCCGCGATGTCGCCGGCGTTCACGCCCACCCAGCGCACCAGCGGCAGGAGATGAGCGGCGAGCTCGTGGCCACGGTCGGTGAGGCTGTAGTCCACCCGGGGCGGGATGGTGGGCTGCGCGTCGCGGTGCACGAGACCGTCGGCCTCGAGGGTGCGCAGGGTCTGCGCGAGCATCTTCTCGCTGATGCCCTCGATACCGCGGCGCAGTTCGCCCCAGCGCAGGCTGGTCTCGGTGAGCGCCACGATCACAAGCACGCCCCACTTGCTGGTGACGTGGTCCAGCACCACCCGGCTGGCGCAGCCGGCCGCGAAAACGTTCGCCGCCGGCATCCTGGCCCCGGCCGGTGCCGGATCGCCGACCAGCTGGGCAAGGCGCTCCCGCACGACTGCGTCGGCGGTGGACGGGGCGGCCGGGGTGGACAGTGCAGCGGTCATAGAAACCAGCTTACCTAAAGGTGGGTACCTGCGGTTGGGAAGTATTGGGCGGGCCGGCGGGTTGCACCGACCAGAAGGCACGCATCTTGCGGGTCGCGAAGGGAACATCCAATGTCTATCGTCGTCACCGGAGCCACCGGCCAGCTCGGGCACCTCATCGTCGAGCACCTCATCAACCGCGGCGTCACCCCGGCCGAGATCACCGCCGTCGGCCGGAACACAGCGCGTCTGGCCGACCTGGCCGGGATGGGCGTGGCCACGGCGGTCATCGACTACGCCGAGCCGGCCAGCCTGGCCGCCGCGTTCACCGGCGCCGACGTGCTGATGCTCGTCTCCGGCAGCGAGGTGGGGCAGCGTGTCGCGCAGCACAGCAACGCCATCACCGCCGCGGTCGCCGCCGGAGTGGGCCGCATCGTGTACACGAGCGCCCCGAAGGCCGACACCTCGGCCCTGATCCTCGCCCCCGAGCACAAGGCCACCGAGGAGGCCCTGCTGGCATCCGGCGTTCCGTTCACGATCCTCCGCAACGGTTGGTACACCGAGAACTACGCGGCCGCCGTGCAGCAGGCCCGGGAGACGGGCGTCTACCTCACCAGCACCGGTGCGGGCCGGGTGGCCAGCGCCTCGCGCAGCGACTACGCCGAAGCCGCAGCCGTGGTGCTCACCACCCCCGGCCACGAGAACGCCGTCTATGAGCTCGCCGGAGACATCGCCTGGACCGGCACCGACATGGCTGCCGCCCTCACCGAGGTCGTCGGCCGCCCTGTCGTCTTCACCCCGGTCTCCCCAGAGGAGCACACGGCCATCCTCACCGGCGCCGGCCTGGACGGCGGCACCGTCGGCTTTGTGGTGGCCCTGGACGGCAACACCCGCGACGGCCTACTGGCCGGCGGGTCGAGCGACCTGGCCACCCTGATCGGCCACCCCACCACTCCGTTGCTGGACGGTCTGCGCGCGGTCGCGTAACCCCCTGCGGCGGTGTTGCCGCCGCTCTGAGCCTCCGTCCCCGGCGCACCCTGCGCCGGGGGCGGAGCCATTGAGCCCGCCGGAGGCCTCGACTACGCTGTACGGATTATCGGAGGGAGATCATGAAACCGCTTTCTGCTACCGAGATCCGGGATTCCATCGTGAACGCCACCACCGACGAGATCGCCCGGATGCCGCTCCCCGGGCTGCACGAAACCATCTGGGACGAACGTGAGTACCTGGGTTGGCGTGACCCGCAGGCCGCACACCGCGGCTACATTGTGTTCTGGCGGGGCGATGCTCCATTGGGCATGATGCTGCGGGCCGCGGCGCGGGGGCCCGGTCGGTCGATGTCTGCGTTCTGTTCGCTGTGCCGCACGCAGCAGCCGGCGCACCAGGTGAGCCTGTTCAGCGTGCCCAAGGCCGGCCAGGCCGGTCGGGACGGCAACACCGTCGGAACCTACATCTGCTCCGACCTGGCCTGCTCCACGCTCATCCGCATCCTGCCGCCACCGTCGCAAATGCAACCCAACCCCGCCGAGATGATCACCTCCAGGGGTGCCGGGTTGCTGGCCCGTCTCGAGGGGTTCACGAACGAGGTCCTCAAACCGGCGGAGTAGTCGCGTGTCACGTCTTCGGGGGGCGGCGGGGTAGATTGTACACAACCCGGCGATGACGCCGACAACTGTGGGGCAGGGGGTGGGTGAATGGCGCGCTCTGCGCAACGTCTGGCCGCGGGCTACCGCCCCGGGCTCTTCAACGCCAACGAGTCGGCGGGCCTCCTGCTCGGCGTGGCTCAGGCCGGCTTCGGCCTGCCCCTGCTCCTGTACGCCTGGTACAAGTGGGTGCAGAACGATGAACCGATGCTCGTGCTCCTGTGCGTCGGAGCAGTCCTCATCGTCACGGGAGCGCTCTCCGCCGGGTTCCGCACCAGGATGCGGGTGCCGCTGCGCCATCTCGCCTTGTGCTGGATAGGCGTCATGGACCTGCTCTGCCAGGCGGCCACCGGCGCCGAGCCGGTCACCCTCACCTTCGCCTGGACCCCCAGCATGCTGGCGTTGGTCGCATTCGCGGTGCTCCCCGCCGCGCAATCCCTGATCTATCCGGCGGTCTTCATCCCCCTGTCGCTCATCGTGCTTGCGGTGCAACCTGGCGCCGACCCGGCGGATGTCGCCATGTCGTCGCTCCTCATGCTGGCGACCGGCCTGGGGCTCACCTGGTTCGCCCGCAGCGCCCTCCTCGCGGAGACAGATGAGCTCACCGGCATCCACAATTTCGCCGGATTCGAACAGGTGCTCAGCGCCGCCATGCGGGACGCCGCTCCCACCGAGCCGCTCTCCCTGGTGCGACTGGATATCAACGAATTCGCCCTGGTGAACAGGCGACGTGGCCGGGAGGGCGGCGACCTGGCCATCATGAAGTTCGTCGCCGATGTGGTCAAGGCTCTCCCGAGTGCGGCGACCATGGGCCGCGTGGAGGGCGATGCGTTTGCGATCCTGCTGCCCGGGTTCACCGCCGGCGACGCCTGCGACCTGATGGTGCGGGTGCAAGTCCAGGTGGCCAAGTTCTCAGCCGGCATCTCAGCCAGGGAGGGCAGCGAGTCCGAGAGCGAGCTCTTCGGCCGGGCCGGCAAGGCGCTCTTCGAGGCCCAGCGCGTGGGAGGCCACGGCAAGATGATCATCCACGGCGGCTACTACGCCTCCCCGGCAGCCGTGCTGGACGGCCTGCGGAACGGCGAGTTCTTTCTGCGCTTCCAGGCCGTGGTCGACCTGGCCACCGGCGCCGCAATCGGCGCAGAGGCCCTGGTGCGTTGGCAACACCCCACCAGGGGGCTGGTGCCCCCCGCCGAGTTCATCCCGCTCTGCGAGGCGAGCGGGTCCATCGTGGTCCTCGGGGAGTGGGTCGTCCGCGAGTCGGTCGCGGAGGCAGCACGCTGGCGCCGGCTGCGTGGGGAGGACGACCCGGTGAGCGTGGCGATCAACGCCTCGGCGCGCGAACTGACCTCGGCCGGCTACGGAGAGTTTGTTCTCACCGAGTGCGCCAATGTGGGTCTGCCGGCCGCCCTGGTGCACATCGAGGTGACCGAGACCCACTTCGGCAGCGATGCCGCGGCCGTTCGCGACAACATCCGGGTGCTGCGCGGCGCCGGAGTAATCATTTCGATGGACGATTTCGGCACCGGCCACTCCAGCCTGTCCAGGCTCACCGAGATCGAACTCGACGTGATCAAGATCGACCAGTCCTTCGTGGCCGTGATCGAGACCGAACGGGAATCCCCCGTCGCGGAACTGACGATAAAACTGGCGGCGACCCTCGGACTGCAGGTGATCGCCGAGGGTGTCGAAACCGAGACGCAAGCTGAGTGGCTGCGGGAGCGCGGTTGCCTGCTCGCGCAGGGCTACCTGTATTCGCGGCCCGTGGCCGCCGACGAGTTCGTGGCCAGGTTCCTCGTCCAGCCCGTTACCCGCGCCTGACCTCGTCCGGCAGAACCGGCACGAGGGTGACGTCGGTGAGCTGCCCGTTGTCGGCAACAGCCGTCAGGTAGGTGTGTGCCGGTTGCCTCCGGCGGTCAGTCGGCGACCCCGGGTTCAGCAGCCGCAGACCCCGGGGCGACACGCTGTCCCAGGGGATGTGGCTGTGCCCGAAGACGAGCACATCGGTGTCCGGAAAGGCCTCGTCCATGCGCTTCTGGCGCCCTGTGGCGGCACCGGTTTCGTGGATCATCGCAAAGCGGACGCCCTCGATGGTGTCCCGGGCGATCTCCGGCAGCACACGGCGCAGGTCGGCGCCGTCGTTGTTGCCGAACACGCCCAACAGCGCCGGTGCCCGGCGGGTCAGCTCCTCGTACAGGCTGAGGTCGACCCAGTCCCCGGCGTGCAGCACGAGGTCGGCCTCGTCGACAGCCCGCCAGACCTGCTCGGGCAGCCGCCGGGCCCGCTGGGGAACGTGCGTATCGGAGATCAGCAGAAGTCTGGTGGCCATGCCCCATTCTGCCCCGCCTACCGTCGGGTTCGCACGAGGGCTAGGTTCGCAGCGTGGCCGACCGATTCAACACCACCGAGAGCATGCGCGACTCCGTCTTCTTCGACGGGCCGGCGTCCAGCGCGCGGTACTCCAGATTCTGGATGCTGCTGGTGCTCGCATCGATCATCGCCTCGGCGGGCATCGTGGGCGATTCCACCGCCACGGTGATCGGCGCGATGATCGTCGCTCCGCTGATGACGCCCATCCTCGGCACGATGCTCGCGACGGTGCTCGGCGACAGGACGAACCTCATCCGCTCCCTGGTGTTGGTGCTGGGCGGCGCCGCCGCCGCCGTGGTGATCGGCTTCGCGGTCGGCCTCCTCGTGCAGACCGACGTGCTCGCCAGCACGAATGCCCAGGTCTCGGCCAGGGTGAATCCCCGTCTGATCGATCTGCTGGCCGCCCTCGGCACCGGCGTCGTCGGCTCGGTGGCGCTGGTGCGCCGGGACATCTCCGATACGCTGCCCGGCGTCGCGATAGCCATTTCCCTGGTCCCGCCGCTGACCGTGGCCGGCCTGGTCCTCGAGTCGGGCTCCGTCCCCCAGTTCCTGGGGGCGCTGCTGCTCTTCGTCACCAACGTCGTCGCCATCCTCGGCACCGGCATCGTGGTGATGTCGGTCTACGGGGTGAGCCGGCTCACTCGCCGGAAAGCACCCGGCGACACCGGGGCGCCCGGCCTGCTGCGCCCGGTGGCCGTGCTCGCCGTGATGCTGCTGTTGATCGGCATCCCCCTCACTCTCACCAGCGTCGAGGTCACGGCCCGCAGCAACGTGGAGGGTACCGTGCAGACCGTGGGCGAGAAGTGGGCCGCAGGCGTCGGTTGGACGGTCACCGGCGTCTCCACCCGAGGCGCCGAGGTGACCCTGCGGGTGGTGGGCGCACCGCCGGTGCCCGACACCGCCGCGCTGCAGGCCGCCCTCGCGGCGGCGGGGATCCATCCCGAGAGGGTGACCGTCGATCTGACCCCGGCCACCATCGTGAAGCTCTCTACAGTTCCCTGAGCGGAACGCAGAAAAGCCCGCCTGACCGGGGGTCTGGCGGGCTTTTCAAAGAGCGGAGACGGAGGGATTTGAACCCTCGGTGCCCTGTGAAGGGCACTCCACCTTAGCAGGGTGGTGCACTAAGCCGGGCTATGCGACGTCTCCCGGATGCCTGCTTGCGCAAACACACATCCACCATACTAACCGCACCACGACGTCAGTTTGAACACCATCCCCACGGGCGGGTGCCGACGGTGCTACTGGTCGGCCAGAGTGCGCCCGGCCGAGCAGGTGTACTGGGACGCGTCCTGCCCGTAAACATTGCTCGGCAGCGCCTCTTCGGTGGTGGCCGGATCGGTCGCGGCGGGATCGGTCGGCGCGGGCACGGCAGGGTCAACCGGCTCAACGGGCGCTTCGGTCGCGGCGGCGGCAGGGTCTGCCACGGAGCGGAAGTCGGCTTCACCGGGTGCCAGGGTCGGCGAGGCGTCGGCGAGGATGGACGCCATCAGATCGTCGGCGGCGGACTCGTCGGGTTCGACGCCCCCGTCGACGTTGTAGACCGGGTACTGCACGAACACGACCTTCTCCAGCGGAATGTCCTTGAGCGCCATCGCGATGGAGACCATCGTGTCCATGCTCTGCAGCGAGGTCGACAGCTCCATATTGTCCACGGCGGCCTTGGCGATCGAGTACAGCTTGATCGGGTCGCTCAGCGTCTCGGCGCTCTTGAGGGTGCGCACGAGCGAGGACAGGAAAACCTGCTGGTTGCTGATACGACCGAGGTCGCTGCCGTCGCCGACGCCGTAACGGGTGCGCAGGAACTGCAGTGCCTCCAGGCCCTTGAGCTCGTGCTCGCCGGCCGCGAGGTCCAGGTCGGTGTGTTCGTCGACGATGGGCTCCGCGATACAGACGGGCACCCCGCCGACGGCCTCTGACATGGCCGCCACGCCGTTGAACTGTACGACGGCGGCGTACTGGATCGGCAGGCCGGTGAGTTCCTCGACCGTCGACACCGTGCAGTTGAGCCCGCCGTAGCTGAGGGTGCTATTGATCTTCTGGCTGCTCATGGCCGAGTAGGTTTCCCCGTCGGGGCCGGTGCACTCCGGGATGGGCACGTAGGTGTCCCTGGGGAAGCTGACCACGGTGGCACTGCTGTGGTCTTCGGCGATGTGCAGCAGCATGGTGACGTCGTTGAGGACCGCGGTCTCTTCTTCGGGATCGCCGTAGCCGCCGCCCTGGCCGACACGGCTGTCGCTGCCGACGAGGAGCAGGTTGGCCCCGCCGTCGATGGAGCTGATCTGCGGGATCGGACCCGCGGTCTCGCTGTCCAGGCGGATGGGTTCCTTGACGCTGGTGGCCACGTTGAGGGTGGCGAGGGCCGCGACCGAGACACCGCTGACCATGACCACGGCGAGGGCGGCGGCGAGCACCTTGGCGATGTTGGCGAATGCGTTGGACCGCTTGAGCCTGCCGTGCCGGGCGATCGGGCTGGTCTGCTTCGATCGTTTCGAGCGGGGGCGCAATTGGTCGCTCACGCAGATCCTTTCGTCGTTATGCAGGTGCAGCGCCTCGCGGCGCGGAGGGCGTGGGATTCGAACCCACGAGACATTTCTGCCCACCAGTTTTCAAGACTGGCTCCATCGGCCGCTCGGACAGCCCTCCCGATTCAACGCGGGACCGCCCCGTGACGGGCCGGATCCAACATCGAACTTCGCCCGATCTTAGCCGATCACGGAATAAGTAGCCTGACACGCGAAACTGGCAACGCCCTGCACGGCGGCCGACCCCCGCGAATTACCGTGTGTACTGGAGTGCTAGAGGCTGCTCAGGACCACGGCCAGGCCATCGTCCTGCACGCTCACGGTGAGCTCGCTGGCGGCCTCGAGGACGTCGTCCGGGGACTGGCCCATGGCCACACCGCGGCCCTCCGCGCCGGCCCAGAGCAGCATGTCGATGTCGTTGCGCCCGTCGCCGACGGCCATCACCCGGCTGCGTGGGATGCCGCACTCGGCACGCACCCGCTCCATGGCGGTGGCCTTGTTCACACCGTCGGGGGCGATATCGAGCCAGGCGGTCCAGCCGATCGCGTAGCTCACCCGGTTCAGACCCATCTGCTCGACCACCGCGAGGAAGTCCTCCATGTCGTGGTCCGGCGAGACGACGACGACGCGGGTGGCGTCGTGGCGCAGCAGCTCGTCGAAGGCGACGTGCTCACTGTCGATGCCGATCGTGGCGTCGGGGAACACCTCCGTGTACCGGTAGAAGCCGTGCTCGTCCTCCACCGCGTACCGGGCATCCGTGAGGTGCGAGCGGATGGAGAGCAGCACGTCGCTGGGGTCGAAGGTTTCGACCCATTCGCGGCGGTACCCGGTCGGGGCATCCGCGTCTCGGTGCAGCGTGATGGCGCCGTTGGAGCAGACCACGAATTGCGGCGTGATCCCGAGACGCTCGAGCACCGGGAGGGTGGCGGCGGCGCTTCTGCCGGTTGCCAGCATGATCTCGTGGCCCGCCTGGTGCACCCGGCGCACCTGGCGGATCACGGCCTCGCTGATGGTGCCGTCCTCGTGCAGGGTGGTGCCGTCGATGTCGAGGGCGACCAGCCAGGGCGCGTCGGTGGTGGGGCTCATCGGATGGGTGTGAGGACGTCGAGCCCGCCGAGGTAGGGGCGCAGTGCTTCCGGCACGAGAACCGAACCGTCGGCCTGCTGGTGCGTTTCCAGGATGGCGACGATCCACCGGGTCGTGGCGAGGGTGCCGTTGAGGGTGGCGACCGGGGCGGTCTTGCCCGACTCGGTGCGGTAACGGATGTCGAGGCGCCGGGCCTGGAAGGTCGTGCAGTTGCTGGTGCTGGTGAGCTCCCGGTAGGCACCCTGGGTGGGCACCCAGGCCTCGATGTCGTACTTACGGGCGGCGCTGGAACCCAGGTCGCCTGCGGCGACGTCGATCACCCGGTAGCTCAGGCCGAGGGCCTGCAGCATGCCCTCCTGCAGGGCGACGAGGCGGTTGTGCTCGGCCTCGGCATTTTCGGGCAGCACGTAGGTGAACATCTCGAGCTTGTTGAACTGGTGCACCCGGATGATGCCGCGGGTGTCCTTGCCGCCCGACCCGGCCTCGCGGCGGTAGCAGGTGGACCAGCCGGCGTAGCGCAGCGGACCGTCGGACAGGTCGAGGATCTCGTCGCTGTGGTAGCCCGCGAGGGCAACCTCGCTGGTGCCGGTGAGGTAGAGATCGTCGGCGGGCAGGTGGTAGATCTCGTCGGCGTGCTCGCCGAGGAACCCGGTGCCGTCCATGATCTCCGGGCGCACCAGGGTGGGCGTGATCATCGGGATGAAATCGGCCGCGAGAGCATGGTCCAACGCCATGTTCATCAACGCGATCTCGAGCCGGGCGCCGATGCCACGCAGGAAGTAGAACCGGGCACCGGAGACCTTGGCGCCGCGGGCCATGTCGATGGCGCCGAGCATCTCGCCCAGTTCGAGGTGGTCGCGGGCCTCGAAGTCGAAGGTGGGGATCTCGCCGTGGGTGCGCAGGGTGGCGAAGTTGTCTTCGCCGCCGGCGGGCACGCCGTCGATGATCGGGTTGGCGATGGTGCGCATCACGCTCGTGAAACGCGCCTCGGCCTCCGCGGCGGTCACTCCGGCCGCCTTGACCTCCGCGGCCAGGCTCTGCGCCTGGGCGACCAGGGCCTTCTTCTCGGCGGGCGGCGCCTGTGCCACGGTCTTGCCGAAGGCGTTCTGCGAGGCACGCAGCGCCTCGAAGGTGGTGATCGAGGATCGCCGGTCGGCGTCCGCGGCGAGCGCGGCGTCGACGGCCTCGACAGAGTCGCCCCGCGCCTCCTGCGATCGCTTGACGAGGTCGGGATTTTCGCGTAGCAGCACCGGATCAATCACTCGGTCAGTCTACAAGCGCCAGCCGTTGCCCCCTTGCTAGCCTGAGCGGGTGCCAGCCTCCAGTTCCGGACCCAGCGACATCCCCTCGAGTTTGCGCCGTGCCGCGGTGGTCTACAACCCCGTGAAGACGGATGTCGACAGGCTTCGCCTCGGCGTGAACACCGCGGCCGCCGCGGCGGGCTGGGCCGAACCGCTCTGGTTGGCGACCTCCGTGGCCGACCCCGGCCAGCGGGTCACCCGGCAGGCGCTGCGCCAGGGTGTGACCATGGTGCTCGCTGCGGGTGGCGACGGCACCGTGCGGGCGGTGGCCGAAGCGCTGCGTGGGTCGGAGGTGAGCCTGGGCATCCTGCCGGTGGGCACCGGCAACCTGCTGGCCCGCAATCTGCAGCTGCCCCTGAACAGCCTCGACGACGCCATCAGCATCGCCTTCGGCGGGGCCGACAAGGCCATCGACCTCGGCGTGGCCTCGGTCACCTACGCCGACAACAGCATCAACGACCAGGTCTTCCTGGTGATGGCCGGGCTCGGCCTCGACGCCCAGATGATCGCCGAGACGCGCCCGGACCTGAAGAAGCAGGTGGGTTGGCTGGCCTATGTGGATGCGGGGATGCGCGCCATCCCCAAGGCCGAACCGTTCCGCATCCGCTACAGCCTGGGCACCCGCAGCGAGCACCAGGCGCTGGTGAGCACCATCCTGATCGCCAACTGCGGGGTGCTGCCCGGAAACATCCAGTTCCTGCCCGACGCCCTCCTCGACGACGGCGTCCTGGACATCGCCGTGTTGCAGCCCAAGGGTGTGCTCGGCTGGCTCATGATCTGGCGACGGGTGACCTGGCAGAACGGGGTGCTGCGGCGCTCCGCCGTGGGCCGGCGGATCATCGAGCTCACCGATACCGACAGCGAACGTGCGATGACGACGCTGGTCGGCACCGACATCCGGATCGTGCCGGACCACCCGCAGCAATTCGAGCTGGACGGCGACGAATTCGGGCTGGTGACAAGCGTGTTCCTCCGGGCGGATGCCGGTGCCCTGCTGGTGCGGGTACCGGCCGGCTGGCCGATGCCGACGGACGGATCCGCGGGAGTCCGGTGAGCCGTCAGAGGCCCTGGGCGCTTCGGCGCCGGCGAGCCCGCCAGCCCCAGGCGTGCCAGAACAGCAGGCCACCGAGAATCACGATCCCGCTCGAGATCAGGGGTGGCGCGACCAGGTAGCTGAACTGTTGGAGGACGAACGCGACCGGCGGTTCCCCGTTTCCCGTATACGAATTGTTCCCGAACATTCCGCTCACGGCCTGCCACTGCAACACCATGCCACCCGCCGGAAGCGCGAGGGCCACCACCCAGAGCAGCGCGATGTACGGGTTCCACCTCGAGGGCTCCAGCTCGTCCTGGAAGGTGTCGCCGTCGAAGGCCAGGGCGTCGAGATCGTCGAATGCACCGTCGGTGCCGACGACGAGGTCCTCGAACGGCGCCGCGGCTCCGCCGACCGCGGCGGCAGGTTTCGCCGGCGACGCGCCGATCAGCCCGGGGCGAGCGGCGGGCCGGGGTGGATCACCGGGCTGGTAGCCGCGTTGAAACCTGGCGTCGTGCCGCGGGTCGAACGCCGGCCGTTCGGGCCCCCCAGGCTCGGTCACGCTGTCGGCTCCCCCGAGACCAGACCGCGCAGCCAGTCCCTGGCTTCGATGAAAACACCGTCGTCGTACCGGTCGGTGAACACATTGGCCGCTTTGTCGGCTCGCGGATACGAACCGAGGAAGATCACCTTGGGGCTGAACCGGCGCAACCCCAGCAGGGCGTCCGCCACCCGTTCGTCGAGGATGTGCCCGTCGGCGTCAATGACGAACCGGTACCGGCCGAGGGAGTCACCGATCGGCCGGGACTGGATCAGGCTGAGGTTGACGCCGCGGGTGGCGAACTGCTCGAGCATCTCCAGCAGGGCGCCGGCCCGGTCCTCCGGGAGCTCCACGATCACGCTGGTCTTGTCGGCGCCGGTCGGCTCCGGGATCACGGTGGTGCGTCCGACGAGCACGAACCGGGTGACGGCGTTGGGGTTGTCACCGATGTTGCGGGCGAGCACCACCAGGTCATGGTGCTTTTCGATACCGGGCGGCGCGACGGCGGCATCCGCTGGTCCCGGCTCGAACAGGGCGGCGGCGGCGGAGACATTGCTCGACGAGGGGATGTGCCCGTGCCTGGGCAGTGTCGTTTCGAGCCAGCTGCGGCACTGCGCGTAGGCCACCGGATGCGCGTTGACGATCTTGACGTCCTCGAGGGCGGTTCCGGGCCTGGCGACGAGCACAAAGTTGACCGGTACCAGGTATTCGCCGATGATCCGCAGGTTCGGCACGCTGGCCAGGGCGTCCTGGGTGGCGCTCACCCCGCCGTCGACCGAATTCTCGATAGCGATCATGGCGGCGACGCTGCGCCCGCTCACGACGTCGGCGAAGGCCTCCCCCACGTTGTTGACCGCGCGCCACGGCAAGCCCCTGGCCTGGGGAACCTGGGCGAGGGCGGCCTCGGTGAAGGTTCCCGCCGGCCCCAGGAAGCTGTAGTGCACATCGGGAGTCTCTGGCATGGCTCACAGCCTAGTTGGAGTGCAAGACTGGGCACTATGAACGCACGCGCAGGCACCCCGGCCCAGAAATCCGATCTGATCGACGTTGAGGCCCTCATCAGGGCGTATTACGACCTCAAGCCGGATGTGTCGGTGCCCGCCCAGCGGGTTGTCTTCGGCACTTCCGGGCACCGCGGCAGTTCGCTGAACACCGCGTTCAACGAGAACCACATCCTCGCCACAACGCAGGCGATCGTGGAGTACCGCGCCGCCCAGGGCATCACCGGCCCGCTGTTCATCGGCGCCGACACCCACGCCCTCAGCGCCCCGGCCACCACCACGGCCCTCGAGGTGCTGGTGGGCAACGGCGTGCGGGTGCTGGTCGACGAGTTCGACGACTTCGTGCCCACCCCGGCACTGTCGCACGCGATCCTCGCCTACAACCGGGCCGGACACGACGACCAGGCCGACGGCATCGTCGTCACCCCGAGCCACAACCCGCCCATGGACGGCGGCTTCAAGTACAACCCGCCGCACGGCGGACCGGCCGACAGCGACGCCACCTCCTGGATCGCCAATCGCGCCAACGAGATCATCGCCGACGAGATGCGCGCCGTGCTCATGGCCGAGCCCAGCGCCGTGGAGACCTACGACTTCCGCGGCCAGTACGTCGACGACCTCGAGAACATCATCGACATGGCGGCCATCAAGAAGAGCGGCATCCGTATCGGCGCCGACCCGCTGGGCGGCGCGAGCGTCGGCTACTGGGGCGCCATCCGCGACCGCTACGAGCTCAACCTCACCGTGGTCAACCCGCTGGTCGACCCGACCTGGGCGTTCATGACCCTGGACTGGGACGGCAAGATCCGGATGGACCCGTCCAGCCCCTCGGCGATGGCGTCGGTGCTGGCGCACAAGGACGACTTCGACATCCTCACCGGCAACGACGCCGACGCCGACCGGCACGGCATCGTCACGCCGGACGCCGGCCTGATGAACCCCAACCACTTCCTGGCCGTGGCCATCGAATACCTCTACAGCCACCGCGACGGCTGGCGGGCGGATGCCGCGATCGGCAAGACCCTGGTCTCCTCCACCATGATCGACCGCGTCGCCGGTTTCCTCGGCCGTGAGCTGTGGGAGGTCCCGGTGGGCTTCAAGTGGTTCGTGCCCGGCCTGATCGACGGCTCGGTCGCCTTCGGCGGCGAGGAGAGCGCCGGCGCGAGCTTCGTGCGCTTCGACGGCACGGTCTGGACCACCGACAAGGACGGCATCCTGCTGGCCCTGCTCGCTGCGGAGATCGTCGCCGTGACCGGCAAGTCGCCCAGCGTGCGGTACGCCGAACTGGCCGAGCACTTCGGCGCCCCGGCCTACGAGCGCATCGACGCCGTCGCGACGCCGGCGCAGAAGACCGCCCTCGGCAAGCTCGACGGCGCAGCAATCACCGCCACCGAGCTCGCCGGCGACAAGATCATCGGCGCGCTCAGCAACGCCCCGGGAAACGGCGCGGCCATCGGCGGAGTGAAGGTCTTCACCGAATACGCCTGGTTCGCCGCCCGCCCCAGCGGCACCGAAGACGTCTACAAGATCTACGCCGAGTCGTTCAAGGGCCCGGAGCACCTCAAGCTGGTGCAGATCGAGGCCAAGGCCATCGTCGACGCGGCGATCAGCTAGCCTCGACCGGTCACCGGGCTCGGTGGGCTACGGGATGCTCCAGTAGTACGCGGTTCCGCCCGGGTGCTTCTCGGTGATCGCGAAGTCCACCGAGAGGTAGTCGGTGTCGTCGGTGTGCCCGGCGTAGTAGATCACGATGTCGTCGCCGGTGCCCTCGATGCGGGAGACGACGGCGGTGTGGTCACGGTCGCCCGTGTTGTCCCAGTCGAACTGGACGACATCACCGAGCTTCACCTGATCGCGCTGGTCGTCGGTCAGGGCGGTGGCCCGGCCGGAGTCCGCGAGGTAGTTCATGAACGCGGTCGAACTCACCCACGGTGAGGAGAAGTCGAAGTCGGAGCCGG
Organism: Cryobacterium sp. TMN-39-2; assembly: GCF_004402745.1. Lineage (NCBI taxonomy): Bacteria > Bacillati > Actinomycetota > Actinomycetes > Micrococcales > Microbacteriaceae > Cryobacterium > Cryobacterium sp. TMN-39-2. Next base: position 29,899 of record NZ_SOFX01000031.1, on the reverse strand, counting down.
TTCCGCTGGTCCACCAGGTCTCGTCCATGGCCCAGCCCCTGGCCACCAGGGACTGACTGGTGAAGTTCACGCAGTCGTTTCCGGTGACCACACCGTACTGGTCGGTGTTGTAGTCCTTCCAGTGCGCCAGCGCGTAACTCAGCTGAGCCTGCACGGCGGGGTCAACGTCGACGGGCGCGGCCGTCATCGCCGGAGTCTCGCGCGGCGCGGTCTCGACCGTGGCAGCGGCGTCCGCCGCAGTGGAACCGCGCTGAGCCGAACCGGTTCGATCCACGCCGGACGTCGCCAGGGCCACGGTTCCCACGGCGAGTCCGCCGAGGATCAGGGCGATGACCCCGATCCGTGCTGGTCGAGCTACAGCCACAACTACCTCCATTCGGGGGGGGATCTCAAGCCAACCACACTATTTGGTGAAGAGTCTGGGACCGGACCGGCCACCGATCTTCGGGCGGTGTTGTGAGCGTGCCAGGCATAGTAGACCTCATCGCGGGCAGGGTGTTCTCGAGCCGCGGACCGTGAGCGTCGGGACCCCCGAGGCTGTGGGGGTGGCGTGTGAGTGGAATTCAGCCGAGGGCTTTAGCCGTAGGACGGTGCGGCCGGTAGGCCGAAGAACTCCTCGAGCGTGGTGACGCCCTGGTCGTGCATTTCCGTGGCCAGGTCGATCCCGATGTACCGGAAGTGCCAGGGCTCGAACTCGTAGCCGGTCACCGGGGTCTTGTCGGCGGGGTAGCGCAGCAGGAAGCCGAATCGCCACGCGTTTGCGGCGAGCCACTGGCCGTGTGGGGTGTCGGCGAAGCACGCGTTGAGTGAACACTGCCCGGGCTGGGCGCTGATGTCGATCGTGAGACCGGTCTGGTGTTCACTCGTACCCGGCCGCGCGGTACTCAAGTCGGCACCGGCCTGACCGAGGTTCGCGAGATCGTTGTTGTAGACCCGCGTCTGCGCGTCGAAGCTGCGGTACGCGCTCTGCGATTGCAAGGCCAGGCCGGTTTCGGCCGTGAAGGCGGAGAACAGGGCCACGACGGCGTCGGAGGCCTCCTGCCGCAACTGCGGGGGGTTCGCGAACGGGATCGGCACATCGACGAGGTCGTCGGGAGCGTAGTCGGTGGGGTTGAGCGGGCGGAGCTTGTCAACGACCACCCAGATGCTGTTCGGGTCGTCGATCGACCGGGCAGCGCGGTCGAAGGTGGGTGCCGGAGCCGGGTCAGGCGAGGCCGACGGCGACGGGCGCGGTGGTTCGGTCGGCGTACTGGCCGACGGGCCGGGCGATGCGGATGTGGTCGGCGTGGTCTCGCTCGATGCGGCGCGGCCGGTGTGCTGGCCCAGGATGAGGGCTCCACCACCGGCGACCAGTAGCAGTGCGGCGGCGGCCGCGACGAGTGCGCGTCGACGGCGTACGCGCGGCGACGCCCCCCGGCGCGATTGAACTGACACGCTGCCGAGCATATCCTGCGCCGACGCCACTCCCCGGCATCGGCATCATCGCCGCCGGGGAATTCCAGCGCCCCGTAGTCTGTTTCACCCCGTATGCGAATTGTTATAGCAGGAGCACACGGAAAAATTGCACGGTCCCTCACCCGGGAGTTGACCCTCGACGGACACACTGTGATCGGGCTGATCAGGAACGCTGAGCAAAAGGAAGACCTCGTCCTCGATGGAGCCCAACCGGTTGTCCTCGATCTCGAGAACAGCTCGGTCGACGCCGTCGCCGAGGTCATGGCCGACGCCGACGCCGCGGTCTTCGCGGCCGGCGCGGGTGCGGGCAGCGGCGACGCACGTAAGAACTCGGTCGATCTGGGGGCTTCGGTGTTGTTGGCGGATGCCGCCGAATCCGCCGGGGTGCGCCGGTTCGTACAGATCTCCTCCACCGGAGCGGATCTGGTGCGTGACGGAGCCACCCCCGACAGCGTCCCCGCCGACTTCGTCGCCTACCTCCAGGCCAAGCTCGGCGCAGAGGAAGACCTCGCGGGCAGAGACCTCGACTGGACCATCGTGCGGCCGGGCACCCTGACCGATCACGACCCCATCGGCTCGGTTCGGCTTGAGCGCACGGGACCCGACGAGAGCGGAACCGTGCAGCCGGAGACCCAGGGCAGCGTGCCCCGGGCCGATGTGGCAGCGGTGCTGGCCGAGTTGCTCCGCACCGGAGCAGGCAGCCACTCGGTGCTGCACCTCATTTCCGGCCCGACCCCGGTGGCGAAGGCCGTGGCCGTCTTCGCCTGAGACACCACACACGTCGCTCCCCTGACCGATTCAGGGGAGCGACGTGAGGCGGCTGGATCAGCCCTTGACGGCGCCCGCCATAATGCCGGAGATGAGCTGCTTTCCCGCAAGCACGAAGAGCACGAGCAGCGGCAGTGTTGCCAGCACGGCACCTGCGAGCACGACCGAGTAGTCGATGTATCGTGCGGACTGCAGCTGACTGAGAGCCACCTGTAGGGTCGGGTTCTGCGGCGAAACGATCATCGGCCAGAGAAAGTCCGTCCACGCCATCATGAAGGTGAAGAGCGACAGGATCGCCATCGCCGGACGAGCGGCGGGAACCGCGACGTTCCAGAACGTGGTGATCATGTTCGCGCCGTCGACGCGGGCCGCCTCAATGAGCTCGTCCGGAATCACGTCGACGAGGTACTGGCGCATGAAGAACACGCCGAAGGCCGTCACCAGGGTCGGGACGATGATCGCGCCGATGGAGCCGGTCCAGCCGAACTCGCGCATCAGGATGAACAGCGGAATGATGCCCAGCTGGGTGGGGATCGCCATCGTCGCGACGACGAAAACCATCAGCCCGTTGCTGCCACGGAACTTGAGCTTGGCGAACGCGTACCCGGCGAGAGTCGAGAACGACACGACGGACACGGTGATGATCGTCGACACGATCACGCTGTTGAGCAGGGCCTGCCAAAACGGAATGGTGTCGAAGACTGCGGCGACGTTGGTCCAGAACTGCCCGCCAGGAAGAAGCGGCGGCCAATCCTGGGACAGCACAGACGACGGGCTCGCACCGACGACAACGGACCACCAGAGCGGGTAGGTTCCGCCGGCGAAGAGCGCGATCAGGATGCCGTAGGTAAGGAAGCCTGGACGACGGTCGATGCCGAGGCCTTTGTGCTTGGTCTTGCCCCGCTTGACGGTGACCGTCTGACCCGGTACCTCCGGGGTGGTTTCTGGGCGGGCGATGGTGTCGGTCATGCTCGGGGCTCCTTCGCGCCGTTTCGGAGCGTGCGGCGAACCGCGCGTTTGTTGTTCTTGGCGTCGGACCGGCTGTCTGCCGTGGCGATCCGTTGCGAGATCAGGTAGTTGAGCACGCCGAACGCCACGATGATGACGAACAGGATCAGGGCGATCGCCGAGGCCTTGCCGAAGTTCTGGCGCTGGAAGGCCATCTCCCACAGGTAGAGCACCGTGGTCTGGAACTGTCGGTGCGCACCACCGGCCGTGGAGCTGGTCGCGTCGTACAGGCGCGGCTCGGTGAAGATCTGCAGCCCACCGATGGTCGCCGTGATGATGACGAAGATCATGGTGGGGCGGATGCTCGGCAGGGTGATGGAGAAGAAGCGGCGGACAAACCCGGCGCCGTCCAGGGCGGCGGACTCGTGGATGTCCCGCGGCACCGACTGCATGGCGGCGAGCAGGATCAGGGCGTTGTAGCCGGTCCAGCGCCAGTTCACCATGCCGGCGATGGCCAGGTGGCTGGGCAACACATCGGTCTTCCAAAGGATCGGGTCCACGCCGACGAAGCTGAGCAGGTGGTTCACCAGACCGCTCTGCTCGCTGAACATGCTGGAGAAGATGAGGGCGACCGCGACAGGGGTCACGACGTAGGGGATGAGGATGCTCATGCGCCAGAAGGTCTTGGCGCGCAGGTTCTGGTCGAGGATCGCGGCGATGGCCGTGGCCACCACGAGCTGCGGAATGCTCGAGAGCAGGAAGATACTCATGGTGTTGAACAGTGAATTCCAGAACAAGGGGTCACTGAGCTCTGCGGCGTAGTTGTCGAAGCCGACCCACTCCCCCGGCCCGCTCAGCAGATTCCAGTTGTTCAGGGACACCACAAAGGTGTAGACGAGAGGGAACAGGCCCACCAGGCCGAACAGCACGAAGAACGGTGCGACGTACAGGTAGGGCGAGACTTTCACATCCAGGCGGCTCAGCCGGTGCTTGTAGGTGAGGGCGCTCGCGCGGCCGGGACGCTTGAGAGGCGCGGGAGCGCTGGTCTCTGGTTCAAGTGTGCGTGTCATGGTGACTTTCTGCCTTCGAGCCGGGCTTCCGGTGCCGCGTCGCGGCGCCGGAAGCCCGGCAAGAGCGGATTGGTGCTGCTACTACTTGTTGACGATGAGCTGGTCGAACAGGGTCATGGCGTCGTCCCATGCCTTGTCGCCCGCGACACCCTGGTCGAGCGCGATCGCGGACGGGCCGAAGACCTGCTCCTGGATCGTGGAGTCATCCGGACCCTTGAACTGGGCCTTCACGCCGTCGGCACGCTTGGTGAGGATTTCAGCGATCGGCGCGTCGTTGAAGAACGCGGAGACTCCGGTTGCCTCAGACAGTGCGGGGTCCGTCTGTGCAGCGGTGACGCTGGGGAACGGGCCCTCGGCCTTGAACTCGGCGACCTGCTGGTCGGCCTCGGTCAACCAGGCAGCCAGGTCCGCGGCTTCCTGCGGGTGCTTGGACTGCGTCGGGACGGTCAGGAAGGTTCCGCCCCAGTTGGTCGCTCCGCCGGGGAACACGTCGGCGAAGTCCCAGCCGGCCGTCGCGCCGGTGGCGTCGCCGCCGGCGGTCTCGACCTGGCCCTGAACGACTCCGAGCATCCAGCCCGGGCACATGAAGGTCGCGAAGGTTCCGTCGGTGAACGACGAGCCCTTGTTCCAGTCCCACTGAGCCTGCTTGCCGGAAAGGCCGGCCGCGTTGGCGTCGGCCAGCTGCGTCCAGGCCGCCTTCAGCTCGGCGTTGTCAACAACGTTGAGCTCGCCGTCGGCGGTGTAGTAGCCCTCGTCCATCTGGTTCACCATGGAGTTCCAGATGAAGCCGGACTGGTCGAACCACGCCTTGCCGGTGGCCTCCTGGTACTTCTTGCCCAGGGCGAAGTAGCTTTCCCAGCTTGCGTCGTCGCCGCCGAGAAGCGTGGCTACTTCGGCACGGTCGGTGGGCAGCCCGGCGGCTTCGAAGGCTGCGCTGTTGTAGCAGAGTCCCTCCGGGCCGATGTCGGTGCCGTAACCGATGATGCGTCCTTCAGCGTCGGTGCCCTGTTCGAGCTTCCACGGAACCCAGCGGTCCTTGATGTCGTCGGCGCCGTATTCCGACAGGTCGACGAACTGGTCGGAGACGGCCATGATCGAACCCAGCCAGCCTTCCTCGACGGCGACAACGTCCGAGAGGCCGCTGCCGGCGGCAATTTTGGTGAAGGCATCCGTGCGAGCGTTGCCACCCGTGTCGATGTTGTTCGCCTTGATGGTGATGATGGGGTTGGCTGCCTCATACTCGGCGTACAGGTCAGCCATACCCATGCTGCCGAATGTGGTGACGGTCAGCTCGATGTCACCGCCGGAGACGCCGTCGGTGCCCGCCGACGAACAGCCTGTGGCGATGAGGGCGAAGGATGCGGCGCAGGCTACTGCGGCGCCAACCTTGGTGCGTTGTGAGAACTTCACTTTCACTCCTTTGTGTGCGTGTGCTTGTGCGATTGCAAGACATACGTGCGGGAATGAGAGCGCTCTCATTCAAACGTGAGAGCGCTCTCATCAATCACCGTCACCATAGAGCAGGAGAAGCAGGCTTGTCAATACGACCACGACGTACCGGTGATTTGACGGCGCGTCGTGACCTCGAACGGGGGCGCTGAAGGGCGGCCTGGGCACGGGCGCACCGGATTCACGCGGGACCAATGGCCCGGGCGCAAATAGACTGACCCCATGACAATGGGAACCCGGAGTGCGCGTCCGCCCCAGCCGACCCTCGAGATGGTCGCCGCCGCGGCCGGAGTCTCCAGAGCAACGGTCAGCCGGGTTGTCAACGGCTCCCCCAAGGTCAGGCAGGAGGTCGTCGATTCCGTCAACGCCGCGATCGAACAACTCAACTATGTACCCAACCGCGCCGCCAGGTCACTGGCCAGCCACCACACCCAGTCGGTCGCCCTGGTCGTGCCGGAAGACATGACCAAGTTCTTCGGCGACCCGTACTTCGCCGCCGTCGTGCAGGGCATCACTCAGCGCCTGGACGAGAGTGACTACACGCTCAACCTCCTCGTCGCGTCGAGCGACCCCCGGCACAAGACCATGCGCTACCTGCGCTCGGGTAACGTCGATGGAGCCATCGTCATCTCGCACCACACCGGCGATGATTTCGTGGCGAACCTGGAGACCACCATGCCCGTGGTCTTCGGTGGCCGACCCACGAACCACTCCGGCCCGGATAATTACTTCGTGGACGTCGACAACGTGGCCGGCGCCATCAGCGGCGTGCAGCATCTCATCAACCTCGGCCGGCACCGCATTGGCACCATCACCGGACCGGTCGACATGCCCGCCGGCATCGACCGACTCAATGGCTTCCGGCACGCACTCGCGGCCGCCGGGCTCGAGTCAGATGCCGTGGAGCACGCCGACTTCACGGCCGCGGGCGCCGCCGCGGCAACTCGCCGTCTGCTTGAACACAGCCCGCACGTGGATGCCTTGTTCGTCGCGAGCGACCTCATGGCCGTGGGCACGATGGGGGTCTTGGCCGAACAGGGCCGCTCGGTGCCCGGCGATATCGCGGTGGTCTCGTTCGACGACAGCCCGGCCGCCACCTCCGGTCCGATCTCGCTGACCACGGTGAGCCAGCCATCGAAGGAGATGGGCTTCGCGATGGCGGACCTGCTCTTGCGCCTGCTCGCCGGCGACGAGACCGTGCCGCACCATAACTTCATGCCGACGCGCTTGGTGCTTCGCGACTCGGCCTGAGCCGCCCAGGTCATCCGTTCAGTCGAGCTGCGGCATAACCTCTCTGGCCAGAAAATCAAGGTGCTCGAGGTCGGCCAGGTCCATGATCTGCAGGTAGACGCACTCCACGCCGTCGGCGGCGAGGGCTCCCAGCCTGTCGACGACCTCACCGGTGGTCCCGGCGATCCCGTGCTCGCGGAGTTCGGCGGGCTCCCGGCCCACGGCGGCAGCGCGTCGGGCGAACTCGGCCTCGTCGGCGCCGGCCACCGCGATCAGCGCAGTCGAGTAGACCAGTTCCTGCGGGTTGCGGCCGATGGCCTCGCAGGCTGCGCGCACCCCGGCGAACTTGGCGGGGATGTCGGCGAAGTCGGGGAAGGGCAGGTTGAATTCGGTGGCGAACCGCGCGGCCATCGCCGGGGTGCGCTTGGCTCCGCCACCGCCCACGATCACCGGCACGCGGGACTGCGTGGGCTTGGGCAGGGCGGGAGAGTCGACGAGGGTGTAGTGCTCGCCGGCGAAACTGTAGGTCTCACCGACGGGCGTTCCCCACAGGCCGGTGATCACTTCGAGCTGCTCCTCGAGCATGCCGAACCGCTTGGCCGGGAAGGGGATGCCGTAGGCCAGGTGTTCCTGTTCGAACCAGCCGGTGCCCAGGCCCAGTTCCACGCGGCCGCCCGACATCTGGTCGACCTGGGCGACCTGGATCGCCAGGACCCCCGGCGGACGGTAGGTGACCGAGGACACCAGGGTGCCGAGGCGGATGCGCTGCGTCTCGCGCGCCAGTCCGGCCAGGGTGGTCCAGGCATCCGTCGGCCCGGGCAGCCCGGAGACGTGATCGCCCATGGCGAGGTAATGGTCTGAGCGGAAGAAGGCGTCGAAGCCGAGAGTCTCGGTGGCCTGCGCGACCGCGAGGAGGTCGTCGTAGCTGGCGCCCTGCTGGGGCTCGGTGAAAATGCGGAGTCTCATGCTCCCAGTCTTGTCTCCAGCTCGGCGTCGACGAAATCCACACCGGGCAGGGCGCCGAGCCTCTCGTGCATCACCGCGAGCGACTCCGGGTTCTGGTCGATGAGAAGGAACTTGCGCCCCAGGGCAGCCGCGACGGCACCCGTCGTGCCGCTGCCGGCGAAGAAGTCCAGCACCCAGTCGCCCTCCCGGCTGGAGGCTTGGATCATGCGCCGCAGGATGCCGACCGGCTTCTGGGTGGGGTAGCCGGTTTTCTCCTTGCCCGTGGGCGAGACGATGGTGTGCCACCAGACATCCGTGGGCAGTTTGCCCTTGGCCACCTTCTCGGGGGTGACCAGGCCCGGCGCCATGTAGGGCTCTCGGTCCACGGTGCTGGAGTCGAAGTAGTAATCCTTGGGGTTCTTCACGTAGACCAGGATCGTGTCGTGCTTGGTGGGCCAGCGGTTCTTCGATTTGGCGCCGTAGTCGTAGGCCCAGATCAGCTCGTTGAGGAAGCAGTCCCGGCCGAAGAGAGCGTCGAGGAGCACCTTGGCGTAGTGCGCCTCACGGTAGTCCAAGTGCAGGTAGAGGGTGCCGTCATCGGCCAGCAGGCGCCAGGCCTCGATCAAACGGGGCTCCAAGAACGCCCAGTAGTCCTCGAACTGGTCGTCGTAGCCGAGCAGATCGCCCTTGATGCGCTCGTAGCGCTGGCCCTTGAACCCGGTGATGGTTCCGGTGGCGTGGGCGCCGCTGGCCAGGGTGCTCCGCACCGAGGTGGTCGACTGCCGCTTCTGGCTGCGGCCGGTGTTGAACGGCGGGTCGAGGTAGATGAGGGTGAACGCGCCGTCGGGCAGCGTCGGCAGCACAACCAGGTTGTCCGCCTCGATGACCCTGCTGGGAGAGGACTGAGTCCACGCGTTTGGCATTCCCTCATTCTGTCAGTCGGCTTACGCTGTTCCGATGACAAGTGAAGAGATGACCCGTGCCGACAGCACCGCGCACATCAGGCACGAACCGGACCTCTCGCGCTACACGCTGTGGCAGGACGGCGAGCCGGTGGGCCTGGCCGACTACACGCTGGCGGGCCAGTCAGTGACCTTCACCCACACCGAGGTCGACCCGGCCAAGCGCGCACACGGGCTCGCGGGCTTCCTCATCGAGCAGGCGCTCGACGACGTGCGCACGCGCACCGACCTCACCGTGGTGGCGGCCTGCCCGTTCGTCGCGGACTGGATCGACCAGCACGCCGAATACCAGGACCTGCTCATCCGCGGCACCTGATCCTGTGCTCGCCAGGCGCTGTGCTGGCCAGGGCCGTCCTGGTTAGGGCACGCGGCCGATCCAGGCGTCGGTGCTGAACTTGCTCTCCACCAAGTCGGCGGCCTTGGCGTATTCCTCATCGGTGATGTCGCCGGGTTTCGCCCCGTACAGGCTCGTGAAAGTCTGCTTCATGCGGTCGATGATCTCGGCGCGGCTGAGCCCGGTCTGGCTGCGGAGCGGATCCACCCGCTTGGCGGCGCTGGTGATGCCCTTGTCGCTGAGCTTCTCCCGGCCGATGCGCAGCACCTGCACCATCTTCTCGCCGTCCATGTCGTAGCTCATGGTGACGTGGTGCAGCACGGCGCCGCTGCCGAGGCGCTTCTGGGCCGCCCCGCCGATCTTTCCGGTGGGGCTCGTGATGTCGTTGAGCGGCTGGTAGTGCGCGTCGATGCCCAGTGACTTGAGCGCCGTGATGACCCACTCGTCGAGGAAGGCGTAGGAGTCGGCGAAGCTCATACCGTGCACCAGCTCGGTGGGAGCGTAGATCGAATACGTGATCACCGAACCGGCCTCCATGAACATGGCGCCGCCGCCGGAGACCCGGCGCACCACCGTGAAGCCGTGCTTTTCGGCGTTGACGGGGTCGACCTCGTTCTTCAGCGACTGGAAGCTGCCGATCACGACGGCCGGTTCATTCCACTCCCAGATGCGCAGGGTGGGGCTGCGGCGGCCCTCGCCGACCTCGACGGCGAGCACCTCGTCGAGAGCCATCTGCATGACCGGGGGCACGGCCTTGGTGTGGATGATCTGCCACTCATAGTCCCGCCAGCCGCTGGCGTGGGCGAGCGAACGACGGATGGCGACGGCGACCGACTCCGGAGAGAACCCGAGCAGGGTGGCCTGGGGCGGCAACGCGGCCCGCACCGCGGCCGCGATGGTGGCCGCGTCGCTGTCGGCGGCGAGGCCGTTCACCGCTGCGTTGATGTCCTCGAGGGCGTCGTCCGGCTCGAGAAAGAAATCACCGGCCAGGCGAAAATCGGTGATGAGATTGTCGACGACATTCAGATCGACCACAACGAGTTTGCCGCCTGGAACCTTGTATTCACCATGCATGTGATCAGCCTAATCGTCGGCAGCGGACTCGGAGACGGCGGCCGGGAGATGCGCGTCGAGCCAGGCGACCAGGTCGGCCAGCACCTCGTCGCGGTTGATCTCGTTGAGGACCTCGTGCCGGGCGCCGGGGTACACGATCAGGCGCACATCCCGCAGGCCGGACCGGCGCCGGAAGGCGTCCACAAGCTTGCGGGCGCTGCGTTCCCCGCCCACGGGGTCGTCGCCGCCGACCTGGATGAGCACGGGCAGGTCCGCGGGGAGCCGCCGGGCGGGGCGACCGAGGATGCGGGCGGCGTCGCGCAGGCCGAACAGCTTGGCGAGCGGCACGCTCGTGGTGAGCGGGTCGGCCACAAAAGCCGCCGCGACCGCCGGGTCCCGGCTGAGCCACTCGGCACCGGTCGAGCCGAGGTGCTTGTGCCTGGCGTTGAGATCCCCGCTGTTGAGGTAGCCGGGCCAGCGGTAGGCCGTGCCGGTGAGCACGACCGCCTGGTAGTCCTGGGGATACCGGTTGAGGATCATCTGCGCCATGAAGGATCCCCAACTGTGCCCGAGCAGCACCAGCGGCACCGGCTGTGCCTGCGGTTGCCCGGTCTGCGCAGCCGGTCCCTCGCCCCGCGCAACGGTCTGGTGGCGGGTGGCCTGCAAGATCACGCCGGTGAAGGCGTGCACGGCGGCGACGGCCGCGCGCAGACCGCCGACGCCGAGCCGACCGAGCTGGCCGGCGTCGCCACCGTGCTGCAGCATCCCGGTCTGGCCGTGCCCGCGGTGGTCGTCGGCGTAGACGGAGTAGCCGGCCGCGTTGAGCGCGCGGGCCACCTCCCGGTAGCGCAGGGCGTGTTCGCCGACCCCGTGCACGAGCTGCACGATCGCGCGCGGGTTGTCGACCGGCCAGGCGTAGTAGACGATCGGGACGCCGTGTTCATCGATGAAGGTGGGCACGGGCTTATTCTGCCGTACCTGTTGCCCGTGCGGACATTTGCGCCCGGCGTACCGGGCGCAATTGTCCGCTTCGGGAACAGTCGCGGCGATTCAGTGGCGATTCGGCGGCGATTCGGTGAGCTGGGAATCATTAGCATAGCTAATTTGTTAGGCTAAGTAATCATGTCAGAGAGCCCCATTGCGCCCAGTCCCCCCGCACCCGCACCCGCACCCGCGCCAGCGCCGGCCCCCGCGGCGGCGCACGCGCACACCAAGCGCCGCTCCGTCGCCGAGTTGAGCCACGACTTCAGGCTCGCCAACGGCCGACTGGCCCGCCGGGTGCGCCAGGAGCAGGCCGACAACGAACTCACCAGCGGCCAGTTCTCGGCCCTCGGCGCTGTGTTCAGACTCGGCCCGATGACCCTGAGCGCGCTCAGCGAAGAGGAACGGGTCACCCCGCCCTCGATGAACCGCACCGTGAACGCCCTCGTCGAGGCCGGCCTGGTCAACCGCGCCGGCTCCGCCGAGGACGGCCGCAAGGTGGTGCTCACCGTCACCGACACCGGGATGACTCTGGTGCGCGAGACCCGCCGCCGCCGAGACGACTGGATAGCCACGCGCATCCTGCGGCTCACCCCCGAACAACGCCAGATCCTGGCGTCCGCCACCGAAATCATGAAGGAGCTCGCCAACAGTTGAGTGCAATGTTCCGCTCCCTGAGCGTGGTCAATTACCGGATCTGGTTCGCCGGCGCCCTGGTGTCCAATGTGGGCACCTGGATGCAGCGCACGGCCCAGGACTGGATCGTGCTGACCCAGCTCACCGACTACAACGCCACCGCAGTGGGCATCGTGATGGCCCTGCAATTCGGGCCGCAGCTGGTGCTGATGCCGTGGTCGGGCCTCATCGCCGACAGGTTCGACCGCCGCAAGCTGCTGATGCTCACCCAGGCTCTGATGGGCGCACTCGCCCTGGGCCTCGGCCTGATCACCATCACCGGCGTCGTCGAGCTCTGGCACGTCTACCTCTTCGCCCTCGGCCTGGGCATCGTTGCCGCCATCGACGCGCCCGCCCGGCAGACCTTCGTCTCCGAGCTGGTGCCGGACGACAACCTCTCGAACGCCGTGGCGCTGAACTCGGCCTCGTTCAACGGCGCCCGGCTGATCGGCCCCGCCGCGGCCGGCCTCCTCACCGTCGCCGTCGGCGCCGGCTGGGTATTCATGATCAACGCCGTCACCTTCGCCTTCACCGTCGCCGCCATGACGCTGCTGCGCACCAAGCAACTCCGCAAGCAGCCCCGCGCACCGCGGGAACGGGGCCAACTCATGGCCGGCTTCCGCTATGTCTGGCATCGGCCCGACATCGTCGCGGTGCTGATCACGGTGTTCCTGGTGGGCACATTCGGCTTCAACTTCGCCATCTTCACCTCCACCATGGCCACCGTGGAGTTCGGCATGGGCGCCAGCGAGTTCGGCATGCTCAGCTCGATCATGGCGGTGGGCAGCGTGGTCGGCGCCCTGCTCTCGGCCCGGCGCAGCCGACCACGGATGCGCCTGGTGGTGGGCGGCGCGTTCTTCTTCGGCCTCACCTGCGCCATCGCCGCCGTGATGCCCAGCTACATCACCTTCGCGATTTCGCTCGCCTTCGTGGGCCTCACCTCGCTGACCCTGATGACCACCGCGAACGCCTACGTGCAGACCACCACCGAGCCGGCCATGCGCGGCCGGGTGATGGCGCTGTACATGGCCATCTTCGCCGGCGGCACCCCGCTCGGCGCTCCACTGGTCGGCTGGGTCGCCGACCAGTACGGCCCGCGCTGGGCCATCGGCGTCGCCGCGGTCTCCGGCCTCCTCGCGGCGGCGGCGGTGCTGTTCTGGATGATCAGGTACCAGCGCCTGCGGGTCCGCATCCGCCCCCGCACCTCACCGCGCACCGCGCGGCTGCACGTGCGGCACCGCGGCGACGGCCATCCGCTCACCTCGGCCATCCGCATCGTCACGGCGAAGGCCGACGCGGCACGGCAGGACCGCGACCGGGAGACGGCCACCCGCGAGATCGCGGTCGTCGAGGCGACTGCTCCACGCTGACCCAGGGGGGTGCCGCGCGCGCTAACATTTCACCCTAGGCAGACGACGGGAAACGGCGGCACGGGTGGACCTTCACGACATCGTCTCGATGCTCAGCGAGATCTTCACCATCGTCGGGCTCCTGGTGGGCGTTCCGCTCTACATCATCGGCCTATCGGTGCGCGGCTTCGGCGGCCGGTGGGTCGAGGCGGATGGCGTCGTCGCGGCCACCACGTCCGGCCCGGTGATCCGCTGGTTCGACACCACCGGCGAGGTGCACGAGGCCCGGGCAGACAGCCACGAGACCGTGCACCTGGAGCCCGGCGACGACGTGACCCTGTGGTTCAACGCCAGGGCCCCTGAACGATGCCGCACCCATTCGCCGGACCACGACGGCAAGGCCTTGCGGCTGACCGGCTTGATCCTGACCAGCCTCGGCCTCGGCTCGGCGGTTCTGGGGATCGTGCTGCTCTTCGTGTGACCCGAAGAGTGAAGGCCGTCACGACCGCGTAGCCTGTACTGAGGCACGCGACCCGCGCGTGCGGCAGAGAGGATGCCCGTGGACACCACACTGCTCCGGCGTTTTGTCGCCGTCGCCGAGGAACTGGACATCGCGCGCGCCGCCAAGAACCTCAACGTGTCGCGCACGACGCTGATGAAATCGGTCGCCGCCCTGGAAGCCGAGCTCGGCGTTCCCCTCTTCGAGCCCGCCGCCGACAACCCGTATCTCACCGAGGCCGGCATCGCCCTGCTCGCCGAAGCGAAGGGGCTGATCGCTCACATGCCGCCGGCCGGCGGCCCGTCCCAGGGATCGGGCAACAGCAGCGGATCCGGCGGCGGCAAGGCCAAGGCGTCCAAGGGCCGCGGTCGCGCGCCCGCCGTCAAGGGCCAGGCCGCGCCCGGCAAGCGCCGCCAATCCCGCTGAGCTGACCCGGCGTCGACCGGGCCAGCCGGATTCTCTCCGAGCTAGGTGGCCTAACGAACGGAGGCGCCGAACTCCTCGAGCACCGCGGTGAGCTGGTCCACCGCCCAGTCCAGGTCTTCAGCCGACACCACCAGGGGTGGGGCGAGCCGGATGGTGGAGCCGTGGGTGTCCTTCGCCAGCACACCGCGCTCCATCAGGGCCTCGCAGACCGCGCGCCCTGAGGCCAGCGCCGGGTCGATGTCGATACCTGCCCAAAGACCCGCACCGCGCACCTCGAGCACACCGTGGCCGACCAGGCCGAGCAGCCTCTCGTGCAGGTGGGCGCCGAGGTCCCTGGCTCGCTGCTGATACTCGCCGGTGGCGAGCATGTTCACCACCGCCAGCCCCACGGCGGCGGCCAGCGGGTTGCCCCCGAAGGTGGACCCGTGCTCACCCGGGCGCAGCACGCCCAGGATGTCGGTGTTGCCGACGACCGCGGAGACGGGCACGATGCCGCCGCCGAGGGCCTTGCCGAGCAGGTACAGGTCGGGCACCACACCGGCCTGCTCCACCGCGAAGGTGGCGCCGGTGCGGCCGAGGCCGGACTGGATCTCATCGGCGATGAAGAGCACGTTGTGCCGGGAGGTGATCTCCCGCACGGCGGGCAGGTACTCCGCCGGCGGTACCACGATGCCGGCCTCACCCTGGATGGGCTCCAGCAGCACCGCCACGGTGTTCTCGTCGATGGCCGCCTCCAGCGCGGCGGCATCCCCGTAGGGCACCGTGCGGAAGCCCGGCGTGAACGGGCCGAAGTCGGCGCGCGCCGATTCGTCGTCAGAAAAGCTGATGATGGTCGTGGTGCGGCCGTGGAAGTTGCCGCCGGCGACGATGATGTTCGCCATCCCCGCCGCGACGCCCTTGACCCTGTAGCCCCAGGCGCGGGCTACCTTGACACCGGATTCCACGGCCTCCGCGCCGGTGTTCATCGGCAGCACCATGTCCTTGCCGGCCAGCTTGGCCAGGGCGGTCACAAACGGGCCGAGCTGGTCGTTGTGGAAGGCGCGGCTGGTGAGGGTGATCCGGCCCAGCTGCGCGCGCGCGGCATCCAGCAGCACCGGGTTGGAGTGACCGAAGTTGACGGCGGAGTATGCGGCGAGGCAGTCGAGGTACCGCTTGCCGTTGATGTCGGTGACCCAGGCGCCGTCTCCGGACGCGACCACGACGGCCAGCGGGTGGTAGTTGTGCGCGGCGTGCTGGTTCTCAAGCGCGATCGCCGCGCTCTGGTCGGTCAGGCCCACCTGAGCGGTGAGGCCGGTCGCATCGGTCAGGGCGCTCATCGGCGCAGCTCCAGAGTGCAGCATTTGACTCCTCCTCCGCCGAGCAAAAGCTCGGACAGGTCCACGCCGATCGGGTTGAAGCCGCGTGCACGCAATTGGCGTTCGAAGTCCTTCGCCTTGGCGGCGATCACGACGTTGTAACCGTCGGAGTAGGAGTTGAGGCCGAGGATCGCGGCGTCTTCCTCGGTGACGAGGATGGCATCCGGGAAGCGTTCGCGCAGGATGGCCAGGCTGGGTTCGTCGAACGCGCTGGGCAGGTAAGCGATCTCGCCGTTCCCCGATGTCGGGGAGGCGTCAAGCACGGCGATGGCGGTGTCGAGGTGATAAAAGCTGGGGTTCACCAGGGTGAGGGTTATCACCGGGCGATCGTAGATGGCCGAGACCTCTTCGTGGCTGTTCGACGCGCTGCGGAAGCCGGTGCCGGCCAGGATCACGTCGCCGACGAGCAGGAAGTCGCCCTCGCCCTCATTGATCTCGACGGGCTCGCGCACGTCGAAGTCGTTGGCGCCGAACCAGTCCATGTAGGCGGGGCCCTCGGGCTGGCGCTGCGGGTAGGTGAATTTGGCGCCGTAGGCGATGCCGTCGATGACAAAACCGCCGTTGGCGGCGTAGACCATGTCGGGCAGACCGTCGATGGGGTCGATCAAGTGGACATCGAAGCCGAGTCCGATGTAGGTGTCGTACAGCGTCTGCCACTGGGCGACGGCCAGGCTCGTGTCGGTCGGCAATGCCGGGTCCATCCAGGGGTTGATCCGGTAGACCACGGTGAAGAACTCCGGTTTGCACATCAGGATTGTGCGTTTCACCGGCGTACGAGTCACCGCGGCTGGCGCGACCGACTCGTTCGGGGTAGCGGATGCGACATCTATTGACACTGGAGCTCCTCTGTTGGCGGTCCGCCGGCCAAGGCGTTGGCGGAACGCGGGTGGGTGGCGGACCAGGTCGCTCTCGTGAGCCCTGTACAACGGTGAGGCCGATCACACAGGGACGCCGGTTCTAGTCTCACACAGCATGAATCAACGTTTCGTGCGAATCGGCGCATGTAATGCGCGTTGCAAGCGGCGCGCACGCAACTTCGGCGCGTACACTGGTCGAATGGACAACCTCGATCGCGGCATCCTCGACCTTCTCCGCCAGAACGCCCGGGCGGGCTACGGAGACATCGGTTCTATCGTGGGCCTCTCTGCCTCCGCGGTGAAACGCCGCGTGGACCGGCTGGTCGCCGACAAGGTCATCCGCGGCTTCACCATCCAGGTCGACCCGTCGATCGACGGCATGAGCACCGAGGCATACGTCGAGCTCTTCTGCCGGGGCACCGTCGCGCCCGACGAGTTATTGCGCATCCTCTCCGGCGTGCCCGAGGTCGTGGACGCCGGGACCGTGACCGGCAGCGCCGACGCCATCGTGCACATCCGGGCCCGCGACATCCCCGGCCTCGAGGCGGCGCTGGAGAAAGTTCGGCTGGCCCCCAACGTCGACCACACCCGCAGCGCGATCGTGCTCACCAGGCTGATCCACCGCAGCGCGGAGTAGCCGCACGGCCCTTGACGGGCGCACCCCGGCTTGGTAGCTTGGTACAAATACCAAACAAACGAGGATGCCCGTGGACGCGTACGAGATCACCTTGCTGGTCGTGGCCGGACTGCTGACGGTCGTCTTCGCGTGGCAGCTTCGGCCAGGTGCCGTCATTCGCCCGGATGCGCTGCGAGATACCGCCCGACGCGCCGGCCTGGCCATCACACCGGAGGTCGAGCCTGTCCTGATCGCGCGCATCCGTTCGCGGACCCGCGGCGTGTTGGTCGGCACCCTGATCGCTCTGCTCGTTTCGACAGCCTCTCTTATCGCGCTACCGGGATCACCGGACGGCGGCATATGGTCCGGGCTGATGCTCATCGTTCTGACCGGCCTGGGTGGCGCCGTCGGGCTGTGCGTTGCGGAGTTCAGGTCGGCGTTCATCTCGCTCGGCGATCGTCCTCGCGTGGCGCGGGCGCCCACGCCGCGCCGTGCGGACTATCTCTCCACCGTCGACCTCTGGTGCGGTCCCGTTGCCATGGGTGTCAGCGGAGTGGCACTGGCCGGCGTGGCCGCGCTGATCCTGGTCGATCCCGACGACGCACTCAGTGACGCGAGCATCCCTTCTCTGTGGTGGCCCGGCTTTGTGCTGTGGATCATCTCGCTCGCATCGGCCGGAGTCGGCCGCATCCTGTCGACTCGCTTGGTGGGGCGGGGCCAGCCCGCCGGCAACGACATGGAGTTGGCGTGGTCCGACGCTCTCCGCAGTTGGACGCTGCGCGCACTGGTGCAGACTCCCGCGCTGGGGGCGCTCTGCAGTGTGGTCGTGGTGCTGACCTCCGTCAGCTCGGCGGTGACACCCTCGTCGGGAACCGGAATCGCCATATCTGTGGCCTTTTCCATCGTGCCACTGGTCATGGGCTCGGTGGGTGTGGCTCTACTCTCGATGGGGTCACGCCGTCCGCCGCACTACCTCACCCGGCTCTGGCCGGACGTGGCCGCGGAGCTGCGCCGCGGCACACACGGAGTAGCCGCTCCGGTCGAGAGCGGCCGCCCGTGAGACTCGTCGTCGACCCACGCTCAACCACGCCCCCATTCGAGCAGATCCGCATCCAGGTGATCGAGGCCGTGCGCACCGGCACCCTGACGCCCGGCGACAAGCTGCCCACGGTGCGCCGTCTGGCCGAAGACCTGGGCCTCGCCCCCAACACCGTGGCGCGCAGCTACCGTGCGCTGGAGCAGGACGAGGTGATCGAGACGCGCGGGCGGCTGGGCTCCTTCGTGGCTGCCACCGGGGATGCGACGCAGCGGCAGATGCAGCTCGCCGCGGTGGCCTACGCCGACCGGGCGAAATCGCTCGGGATCGACCCCGGTGAGGCACTGACCATCGTGCGCGGGGCGTTGGGGCTGCCGGGCTGAGCCGACCGGGCGGGCGAGGTCCGGCATCGCGTAGCTGAGGTCAGGCACCGCGCAGCTCAGCGAGAACCGCGTCGAGACGGCGCTGACGGGTGGCGTCGGTCTTGGCGCTTTCGAGCGCGAGCACGTGCTTGCGCTGGTTGCTGTAGGAGAGGGCGTCGAAGGCGGTGCGTGCTGCCGTGTCCGCGGCGAGCGCGGCCCGCAGCACGTCGGGCTCATCGACGGTGCGCGGTTGATCGTCGAGTTCGATGGTCACGTCCACCTCATCGCCGCCCGCCACCCCGGCCTTGATGCGGTTCTCGGCGCTGAGGGCGATCATGTAGGCGCCCCGGTACGGTGCCACCGAGCTGCGGTAGCTGTGCCCGTTGAGGGTGACGGTGATGGCGTGCCGCTTGCCGGGGCCGAGCGCCGCGACCACCTCCTCTGGCACGGGGATGCCCGTGGCGGTGGCACCGGATTGCTCGATGACGGTGCGGAAGTCCATGGTGCGAGTATGCCGCCGTCGGTCGGATGTCGACAAGCACGCGGCGCGCATCGCCTGCGAATTGCGGCGTTGCGCCCCTTCAGCACGCCCGAAGGGGCACCTTGGCGCGACTCACGGCCTCCCCGCTCGCGCGCGCTGTGCGGGTCAGGCGCCGCTGTGCGGGTGAGGCGCCAGGGGCATCCGGGGCTTTGAGAGCGATATGCGGGTCAAGCCCCGGTAGGCGGTTGGCGTGCCACCCGCGCAGCGGCGCCTACCCCGCCCGCCGAGCTATGCGGGCCACGCGCCGCTTTGCGGGCCACGCGCCGCAGTGCGGGTGAGGCGCCGTTAGTCGAGGGCTCAGGCGGTGCGGTAGTGCTCTGCGAGGCGGGCCAGGCCCTCGTCGAGGGAGACCGCCGGGGTCCAGTGCAGGTCGGCGCGGGTGCGGCGCTGGTCGAACCAGTGCGCGGTGGAGAGCTGCTCGGCGAGGAACCGGGTCATCGGCGGTTCGTCCTCGCCCGGGACCACCCGCCAGGCCGCCTCGATGACGGAGCCGGCCGCGCGGGCCACACTCGCCGGCACGCTCCAGGTCGGTGGCTCAACTCCCGCTGCCGTGCAGATGCCGGCCAGTAGCTCGGCCACCGGCCGGGGCTCTCCGTTGGTGATGACGTAGGCGTTGCCGTGTACGGCATCCACCCGCTCGAGAGCGGCCGCGATGGCGCCGGCGGCGTTGTCGATGTAGGTGCTGTCAATGAGCGCGGCGCCGTGCCCGAGCAGCGGCAGCCGGCCGGCCCTGGCGCGTTCCACGATCCGCGCGACCAGCTGGGTGTCGCCGGGTCCCCAGACCAGGTGCGGCCGCACCGCGACGACCCGCAACTCGGGTGAGTCGGCGGCGAGCGCCAGGAGTTCGGCGGCGGCCTTGGTCCGGGCGTAGTCGCCTCGGGCGTGGGCGGGGTCGGCCGGCAGCGCATCGCTGCCGGTGATGGATGCCCCGGAGTGGGCGACCGACGGCGACGACACGAAGACCAGGCGCTGCACATTCGCCGCGCGGGCGGCGGCGATCAGGGTGCGGGTTCCGCCCACGTTCACGGTCTCGAACTCGGCGGGCGGGCCGGCGAGGGAGACCTTGGCGGCCAGGTGCACGATGGCGTCGATCCCGGCGACGGCCGAGGTGACGTCGGCCGGTTCGGTGATCGAGCCCAGCGCATCAGTGGCGCCGGCGACGCCGCTGGGCCGGCGCTGGAAGCAGCGCACCTCGTGGCCGGCGGCGACGATGGCGGCCGCGACAGCCCGGCCGAGAAAGCCGCTGGCACCGGTGACGAGCACCCTCATGGCTGGGTGAGCCTGGCGCCGGTGAGGATGCCGTGCGCCCAGCCGGCCAGGCGCGTGCGGTCGATCTTCGAGTTGTGGCGGATGTCGGTGGGCAGGTGGGGAACGACGAGCACGGCCGCGACCGGCTGGCCGGCGACGCCGCGCACGGCCACGGCGAGCGCAGGCTCGGCCAGGCCGACCCGGGTGGCCGGCGGCACAGTCTCGACGACGATGACGACCTGCTGGCTGCCGGCCGGTCCGACGCCCACGGCGGCGGCGCGGTCGACGCCGGCCAGGGCCGAAACGGCTAACTCCGGTCCGACGGGGGTGACGACACCGTGCGGCGTGGTGATCACGTGTGGCAGGCGACCCTCAACCCAGAGCCGGCCGGAGGCGTCGAGGTGACCGACGTCGCCGGTGCGATGCCAGCGCTCTCCGGGGGTGACCATGCGGGTGGCGGCCTGGTCGGTGAGCCAGAGCCTGTCGTAGTGGTCCTTCACGTGCGGAGCCGAGACCACGATCTCGCCGGTGACCTGCGGAGCTTCGGAGAGCTCTCCGACGGCGGTTCCCGTTTCGTCGAGGGCGCTGATGCGCACTCGGGTGGTCGCCGTGGGGCGGCCGACGCAGACGCCGCCGGGGCCGCGCGCCTCGTCGTCGATGGCGGCCTCGCGGATGCCGTCGAGGGTGATGTCGGTCATCAGCAGGCCCTCGGTCATGCCGTACGGCGTGTGGGCGCTGGCTCCGGGCATCAGGGCGGCGGCCGAGGCCAGCAGAGGTTCGGACACCGGGGCGCCCGCTGAGAGGAAGCTCGTCACCCGGACCAGGGCGGCACGGTCGGCCGGGGTCAGTTCACCCTGGGTCGCCACGACGTTGGCCAGCGCGGCCGGGGACAGGAACACGACGGTGGCGTCGATCGCGGCCACGGCGGCGGCGACCGCGGTGGCGGTCAGCGTCTTCGGGGCGGTGACGTCCATGTCCGGGGTCACCGAGCGGGCACCCAGAGCCGGGCCGAGCAGAGCGAACGGTGCGAAGCCGGCTACCAGGCCGGTGCCGCGGCCGACGCCGTACTGGGCGTGCAGCGCACGGCTGACGGCCGACAGCTGGCCGTGGGTGTAGACGACGCCCTTGGCGGGTCCGGTGGAGCCGGAGGTGAACAGCACCGCGGCGACGTCGTCCGGCTGGGGCGGTTCGGGAAGCTCTTCGTCCCGCCCCAGCGAGATCAGATCGGCGAGGGCGTAGGAGACGCCGAGGGCGCGACGGCTGGCGGTGGGAAGCCGGTTGACGGAGATCCTCTGGCCGGGCCAGCCGAGGGCCCTGGCGGCCATCAGGCCGG
This sequence comes from Cryobacterium sp. TMN-39-2, assembly GCF_004402745.1. NCBI lineage: Bacteria > Bacillati > Actinomycetota > Actinomycetes > Micrococcales > Microbacteriaceae > Cryobacterium > Cryobacterium sp. TMN-39-2. The sequence goes on along the minus strand of NZ_SOFX01000031.1, from coordinate 8,407 downwards.
GCAACGCGCCGATGACGTGGTCGGGGCGGGCGCCGCGGACCGCGCGGGTGAGGCCGGTGAGTCCGAGACCGGCGTCGGCCACGACCACGATCGCGCCGAGGCGGATGCACGCGTAGAGCACCGCGGTGAGGTCGGCGCTGGGCGGCACGAGCAGGGAGACGCGGTCGCCGCGGCGCACGCCGATCTGGTGCAGACCGGCCGCGATCTCGCGGACCCGGCGGGAGAGCAGCCGCCAGCTGACCACGCGGGGGTCGGTGCCCTTGCCGGGAGCCATGTCGATGAGGGCGGTCTCGTCGCTGTCCCGCAGCTCGTCGAGGTAGTGCCAGAGGGGCTGGAGTACGTCGGCAGGCGCCGTCTGGGCCTCGACAAGCTCGACCAACGGGCTCAGCTCGACCAACGGGCTCAGCTCGACCAACGGGCTCAGCTCGACCAGGCTCTCGGCAAGCCAGCCGAGTGCGGCGCCGGCGTAGTCCACGTCTTCGGCGATGAGGTGTCCGGCACCCTCGAAGCGGTGCACGGCGGCGTGCGGCAGCCGGTCGCTGAGGTCGTCGAGGTACCTGTCGCTGAAGATCGGGTCCCGCGGGCCCCAGAGCAGCAGGGCGGGAACCGTGAGCGAGCGGAGCGACTCGGCGATGCGGTCGAGCTCCGCGTGGCTGTCGTGGCGGGCATCCACCGGGATGTCGGCGACGAAGCCGCCGATGCCGCCGCGGCGGGCGGGGGTGCGGTACGGCGCCCGGTAGGCGTTCTTGACCGCGGCCGGCAGGGCCGGGTGCCCGAGCGCGAGGGTGGTGTCCAGGAACGCCGTGGTGGTCACGGTGCCGGCACCGAGCACACCGCGGGCGAGCGCGAGGCGCAGCGGGGCGGGGATGGGTTCGGTGTCGCTCTGGTGGATGGCGGTGTTCAGCAGCATGACGCCGGCGAGGTGCTCGGGGTGGTCGACGGCCCAGCCCAGGGAGACCACGCCGCCCCAGTCATGGCCGAAGGTCACCACCGGACCGGTGAGGCCGAGGGCACGGGTCAGGTCGTCGAGGTCGCGCACTCGTCGGGCGAGCGGGCGGGCGACGCCGGTGCGCTCGGAGAAACCCATGTCGAGCTGGTCGACCGCGATGACGCGCCAGGCCGGCCGACCGGTGGTCGCCGCCGCGGTGGCCTGGGCCACGAGGTCACGCCACAGGTAGGACCAGGTGGGGTTGCCGTGTACGCACAGGATCGTGCCGACCGGCTCCGCCCCGAGCGCGGCCAGCTGTTCGCCGTTGTCGAGCAGGTGCCAGGCGTGGCTGGCACCCGGCGTCGTGCCGTCATCGGCCAGGCTGCTCTCGACTACATCGACGATCCGGGACCAGTCCGGGTCCAGGCCGGGCAGCCCGCTCGGCGGCACGCTCGCCGGAGCGAGGGCCGTCGCGGATCGCGGCAGCCGGAAGCTCACCACTGAATCTCCATCATGGCCGTGTTGAGGCCGGAGCCGACGCCCATCAGCAGGACCCGGTTGCCGGGCTGGAGCCGAGCGGCCTCTTCGGAGAGCGTGATCGGGATGGAGGCGGGTCCCACATTGCCATAGCTGGGGTAGGTCAGCGGCACCCTGCTGCGGTCCAGGCCGGTGGCCTTCACAATGGCGTTGGTGTGCACATCAGACACCTGGTGCAGGATGTAGCGGTCCATGTTCGACCAGCTCCAATCCCGTTTGGCTTCGGTCCAGGCCGACACGACGAGTTCCATGCCGCCCTTGAGCAGGGCCTTGGCGTCGGTGAACATGCCGTCGACGCTGCCGACGCAGAGGTCGTTGAACTGGGTGGCCGCCCGGGTCACGCCGCCGAGGATGCGGTGTCCCTCCGGATGCGCGTCGGCCCGGCCGAGCACGGCCGCAGCGGCGCCGGAGCCCAGCGTGAGGCTGGCGAACTCGCTCATGAAGTCCTTGCGTCCGATGTCGGGCCGGCCGAGGCGTTCGATGGTGTTGGTCTGGATCTCGTCGGCATCCTCGCCGTCGATGATCACGGCGTACTTGATCTGGCCGGAGTCGATGAGCTGGGCGGCCAGGGTCATGCCGTTGACGAAGCCCAGGCAGGCGTTGGCGATATCGAAGTTCGTGGCCGACGACGGCAGGCCGAGTCCGTGGTGGATGCGCACCGCGACAGAGGGTTCCAGGTGCTTACGGGTGACCGAGGTGTTGATCATCAACCCCACCTCGCTGGGATCGACCCCGGCTTGAGCGAGGGCTCGTTTGCCCGCGGAGACGGCGGCGTCGTCGAAGGCCTGCCCCACGTCCCAGTTGCGTCGTTCGTGCACTCCGGCGACGCGCTGCAGCAGCCCCTTGGGCAGGCGCAGTCGCTTGAGCGCCGGCTGCAGGCGAGCGTCGATCTCTTCGGAGGTGGTGATGCGCGGGGCGATGGTCGTGGCGACCGACAACAACGCGACATTGCGGTGCATCGTTGTTGCGTTTCCGTCCAACGGGGTCCCCTGTCGAGTTATGGGTGGCGACAAATCATGTCCTATCGATTTTCTCCCAGAAGTCTGGGTGTCAACCGTGCGTAAGCTGATGCCCGCAGCGGCTCCGGATGTCGGTGGATGCGGCGACGCTTACCTTCCATTATCAGCCTTTCTGACGGTGGTGCCGTCACCGGGCCGCGCGCCCGGGTTCGGGGAGGGTCAGGAGAGGCGTGGCGTACCGGGTCTGGTGAGGGCGGCGGCCACCAGGAAGCAGGCACCACCCGTGATGGTGCCGACAGTAGCCCAGCTCGCCAGAAACTGTTGGCCGGACTCCGCTATCGGATACGCGCCGACCGCAGCGATGCCGAAGGCCACCGACCCCAGGAGGTTCAGCCAGGCACCCCGCCAGGTTCGGGCCTTCGGGTCCCACAGGGTATCTCGCCCGGTGGTCGCAACAACGGCGAGGAGACTGGAGAGCAGGAAGCAGACAGACCCGTAGGCATCCGGACGCCACCCGGTGCGCTCGGTGCCGCCGAGACTGGCCGCCAGAGCCGTCGCGGTGCTCAGGTTGAAGAACAGGGTGCCGGCGAACTGGATGGCCGCGGCCCACCAGTCGAACCGGTCCGGCCGGTTGGTGGTGCTGCGCGGCGGCCGCCGACCGCTGAGATTGAGTTGGATGAACGCGGCGAGGGTGAAGAACAGTGAGCCGATGAAGAAGGTCAGGTTGTCGGCCACCGGGCCGACGGCATCCAAAAAACCGGGAACGGCACCCACGATGAAAAGCACCGACCCGATGATGAATCCCCAGGCCTCACGGCGCAGCCGGAGGAACGTCGGTGCTGCCACTGGATCACCTCGCCTTCGGCCGCAGCCATTATTGCGCTAGATGACCTCATCAGTGAGGGTGCTCGGGTTGCCGAACCTGTGCGCGGTGATCGAGATCGCCTGTTCCCGGAGGAACGGCAGCAGCTCGACCCGTCCGGACTGGGTGACCGGATGCGCGTAGACGGCGATGTCCGGGCTGCCGCCGAGGGCGTGGGCGAAAGCCGTGGCTGCAACAGCGGCTCCGGCCTGCGGGTCGCTGCCGATCAGCCGCACCCGGCTCGTGCTGATTCCGCCGGCGGCGGCCCTGGCCAGCCATTCCTCGTCGCTCTCGATGATCACGGGGATATCGCGGGGAGCGAGGACCGCTCGCACCCTCGGCGGCACCGGCACGGCGCTGGAGACGACGAACCTGGACTTGGACAGCAGGCCGGCCGCGATCACGCGCAACAGCAGGGCCAGGCTGCCGTCGTCGCCCAGCCGCACGGTGACCGGCAGCGGGCGGTACCGGAACAGGTTGCGCTCCAGCCCGAGCGCGGACACGTCCGCGACAACGTCGAACTCCTCACGCCAAGCGAGGGCGTCGCTGAGCGCCGAGCGGCGCAACACGTCGAACTCCTCGTAGGGCAGCGACGGCTGAGAAGCCTCGATGAGATCGGTGATGCGCTGTTCGAGGCCCCGCAGGTGCAGGGTGGAGCTGTTGACTCCCGGATCGGTGACCCAGCCGCCCAGACCGAAGAGGTAGTTGGGGCCGCCGGCCTTGGAGCCGGGTCCGACCGCCGAGCGCTTCCAGCCGCCGAACGGCTGTCGCCGCACGATCGCGCCGGTGATCCCGCGGTTCACGTAGAGGTTGCCGGCCTGAACCGTGTCGACCCACTGGGCGATCTCGTCGGCGTCGAGCGAGTGCAGCCCGGCCGTGAGCCCGTAGTCGACGGCGTTCTGGTAGCGGATGGCTTCCTCGAGATTCCGGGCGTGCATGACACCGAGCACCGGGCCGAAGAACTCGGTGAGGTGGAAGTACGAGCCGGGGGCGACGCCGCTGCGGATGCCGGGCGACCACAGCTGCCCGACCCCGGTCTCGAGGTCGTCATCGAGCAGCTGGGGCTTGACCAGCCAGCTTTCGCCGGCGCCGAGCTCGGTCAGCGCGTGTAACAGCTTGCCGTCGGCGGGCTCGATGATGGGGCCCATCTGGCTGTCCGGGTCGGCGGGGCGGCCCACCCGGAGCGATGTCGCGGCATCCACCAGCTGGCCCAGGAATCGGGTGGACCGCGCGACCGACCCGACCAGGATCACCAGGCTGGCGGCGGAGCACTTCTGGCCGGCATGGCCGAAGGCGCTCTTGATCACGTCGGCGGCGGCCAGGTCGAGGTCGGCGGACGGGGTGACGATGATGGCGTTCTTGCCGCTGGTCTCGGCCAGGAGCGGGAGGTCCTCTCGCAGGCCGCGGAACAGCGTGGCGGTCTCGTAGGCACCGGTGAGGATGACCCTGTCAACGTCGGGATGGGCCAACAGCCGGCTACCGAGAGCCCGGTCGGGCAGGTCGACGAGGGCGAGAAGCTCGCGCGGAACCCCGGCCTCCCAGAGCGCTTCGACCATCACGGCGCCGGTGCGCTGGGCGAGAGCCGCCGGCTTGATGATCACGCCGGAGCCCGCGGCAAGGGCGGCGAGCACGCCGCCGGCCGGGATGGCCACCGGGAAGTTCCACGGCGGCGTGATCACGGTGAGCCGTGAGGGTACGAAGATGGCGCCCTGCACCCTGTCGAGCTCGCGGGCTTGTGCTGCGTAGTAGTGCGCGAAGTCGATGGCTTCGCTGACCTCCGGGTCACCCTCGGCGATGGTCTTTCCGGTTTCGGAGGCCATCACCTCGATCAGGCGGTCGCGGTTGGCAGCCAGGGCCAGACCCGCGCGGTGCAACACCTGGGCGCGCTCGATGCCCGGCTTCTGCCCCCAGGCGGCTCCGGCCGCGGTGACGGTGGCGATGACCTCATCGAGCCTGTCGGCGTCATCGATGCGGGCCTGCTTGATGCTCTCCCTGCCCAGCATCGACGTCTCGACCCTGGCCAGGATGCTCCGGCCCCAGGCGCGGTTCGCCGGGAGGGACGGGTCGGTGTCGGGTTCGTTGTGGAAACCGCCCAGAACCGACCGGCTCGTGGAGACCGAACCCCGGGTCAGGCCGAGCACCATCGCGGTGAGGTTGGGGTCGTCGGCGTCGGCCGGCGGGGTCGTCAGCGGGGGCGAGTCGATGTCGGGCAGGGGCTCGAGAGGCACAACCACCGAGCGGTCCTGGTCCCGGTTCGCCGGCGGCACGAACACGGTGCCGCCCGGCGCGCCCGGGGCGGTCTCGAGGGCGGCCAGAGAGTCGAGGAAGCGCTGTTTCTCCCGCTCGAACAGGGCGGGGGTGTCGGCCAGTTCGAACACCGCCGACATGAAGTTCTCCTCGCTCGCGTTCTCCTCGAGGCGGCGGATGAGGTAGCTGATGGCCACATCGAACTCCGCGGGGTTCACCACCGGCGTGTAGAGCAGCAGCCGGCCGACGTCCTTCTTCACGGCCTCGGCCTGGCTCGTGGCCATGCCCAACAGCATTTCGAACTCGATGCGGTCGTCTACACCGCGCTGCTCGGCGAGCAAGTGCGCATAGGCCACGTCGAACAGGTTGTGCCCGGCCACCCCGATGCGCACGGCGTCGGTGTTCTGCGGGGTGAGCGCCCAGTTGAGCACACGCTTGTAGTTGGTATCGGTGTCCTGCTTGCTGACGTAGGTGGCAAGCGGCCAGTCGTGCACCGTCGCATCCACGTGCTCCATCGCAAGGTTGGCCCCCTTGACCAGGCGCACCTTGATGGGGGCGCCGCCGCCGGCTCGGCGGGCGTGCGCCCACTGGGTGAGGCCTTGCAGCGCGCCGAGCGCGTCGGGCAGGTAGGCCTGCAGCACGATTCCGGCCTCGAGGCCCTGCAGCCGCGGCTGGTCGAGGATGCGTTCGAAGACCGCGATGGTGAGGTCGAGGTCGCGGTATTCCTCCATGTCGAGGTTGATGAACTTGGGTGTCGGTGACGCCGCGGCGAGCTCGTACAACGGGGTCAGGCGTTCGACGACCCTGTCGACGGCCTCGTCGAACGCCCACATCGACAGCTGGCTGGCGATCGAGGAGACCTTGATCGACACATAGTCCACGTCGTCCCTGGCCAGGAGTTCGCGAGTGCCGGCGAGGCGACGCAGCGCCTCTTTCTCGCCCAGCACGGCTTCGCCGAGCAGATTGATGTTGAGCCGGTTGCCGGATTCCTTGAGTGCCTCGATGGAGGGGCCGAGCTTGTCTGCCGTCGCATCCACCACCAGGTGACCGACCATCTGGCGCAGCACCTTGCGGGCTGCCGGGATCACGACCCACGGCAGTACCGGGCCCATGACGCCGCCGACGCCGATGGCGCCTCGCAGAACCGGCGGCAGGAAGGCCGGCGCGAGCTTGGCCACCCGTTGCAGGTTGTAGCCGGCGACCATCACGTCCTCCGGTCGCATGACGCCGTCGACGAACCCCACGGTGAAGTCGAGCCCGTTGGGGTCCTTCAGTACGCCGGCGAGCCGCTCAGCGGAAACGTCTGCTGGGATCGTCGCACTGTCGGCCAGCCACTTGGTGACCAGGGCCACGACCTCCACACGGAGGTCCTGCTGCACGTTCGGGAGGCTATTGCTCATGCTCCCGAGGTTAGTCGCAGCAGCCCCTCAAGGTGCTCGTCCACGGCCGTGATGTGTCGGCGTTTCTCATCTTCGGGCAGGAACGAGGCCACGAACGAGTTGCGGGCCAGCGTCGCCATCTGGTGGGGATCCAGGCTGAACTCGCGCTGCAGGGCCGCCAGGTTGTCATCGACGTAGCCACCGAAGTAGGCGGGGTCGTCGCTGTTGACGGTCACCAGAAGGCCGACGGCGAGCATGGCGGGCAGCGGATGCAGGCCGAGCATCGGAATGGCCCGCAGGCACACATTCGAGAGCGGGCACACCGTGAGCGGGATCTGCCGCTTGCGGAGAATCTCGACGAGGTCGTGGTCTTCGATGGCGCGGATGCCGTGATCAATCCGCTCCACCCCCAACAGGTCGAGGGCTTCGCGCACGTAGTCCGGCCCGCCCTCCTCGCCCGCGTGCGCCACCCTGTGCAGCCCGAGGGCCGTGGCCTTGGCGAAGACCTCGGTGAACAGGGAGGGCGGGAAACCGACCTCGGCGGAGTCGAGTCCGACGCCGATGAACTGGTCGAGGTACGGGAGGGCCGCCTCCAAGGTCTCCATTGCGGCCCGACCGCCCAGATGACGGAGGAAGCAGAGGATGAGGTCGGCGGAGATGCCCAGCGTGGCTCGGGCGTCGCCGAGGGCGCGGGTGAGGCCGCCGAACACCACGTCGAGGGGGATGCCGTTGGCCAAGTGGGTCTGCGGGTCGAAGAAGATCTCGGCACGGCGCACTCCTGCGGCGGATGCGCGGGTGAGGTACGCCATTCCGAGATCGTAGAAGTCGGCCTCGGTGCGAAGCACCGCCAGGTTTTCGTAGTAGATGTCGAGGAACGACTGCAGATCGGTGAACCTGTACAGCTCTCGCAAGGCCGCGGGGTCGTAGCTGGGCAGTTCGACGTTGTTGCGTCGGGCCAGGGTCACGAGCAGCTCGGTCTCGAGGGTGCCCTCGATGTGCACGTGCAGTTCCGCGACGGGCCAGGTGGCGACGGTCATAGCTCTCTCCCCCGGATTAAGGTGAGTCCCCATCGTGCCATGTCCGCGAACTGTGAGTTGAGCACCGAAAACTCGCGGAACCGGGGGTNCACCGAAAACTCGCGGAACCGGGGGTGGGGTTAAACGCAGAAAAGCCACCCCGGTGGGGTGGCTTTTCTGTGTGTTTCTAAGTTAAGTCCGGCGGTGTCCTACTCTCCCACAGGGTCCCCCCTGCAGTACCATCGGCGCAAAGAGTCTTAGCTTCCGGGTTCGGAATGTGACCGGGCGTTTCCCTCTTGCTATAGCCGCCGAAACACCTGGTGATGGTGAATCGAATCTATATTTTTTAATTATAGAGCTCACACGCTGTGGTGTGAGCGTTGTTCTCGACCGTACATCGAGAACCACATAGTGGACGCATAGCAGCTTATTCAAACTGAGTGTTATCAAATTATCGGCTTATTAGTACCGGTCAGCTC